>NZ_VDAS01000002.1:0-304003 GCF_019584165.1 Enterobacter sp. EC_64 | reverse complement strand
CAGACCGCCTGCGTGCGCTTTACGCCCAGTAATTCCGATTAACGCTTGCACCCTCCGTATTACCGCGGCTGCTGGCACGGAGTTAGCCGGTGCTTCTTCTGCGGGTAACGTCAATCGCTGAGGTTATTAACCTCAACGCCTTCCTCCCCGCTGAAAGTACTTTACAACCCGAAGGCCTTCTTCATACACGCGGCATGGCTGCATCAGGCTTGCGCCCATTGTGCAATATTCCCCACTGCTGCCTCCCGTAGGAGTCTGGACCGTGTCTCAGTTCCAGTGTGGCTGGTCATCCTCTCAGACCAGCTAGGGATCGTCGCCTAGGTGAGCCGTTACCCCACCTACTAGCTAATCCCATCTGGGCACATCTGATGGCAAGAGGCCCGAAGGTCCCCCTCTTTGGTCTTGCGACGTTATGCGGTATTAGCTACCGTTTCCAGTAGTTATCCCCCTCCATCAGGCAGTTTCCCAGACATTACTCACCCGTCCGCCGCTCGCCGGCAAAGTAGCAAGCTACTTTCCGCTGCCGCTCGACTTGCATGTGTTAGGCCTGCCGCCAGCGTTCAATCTGAGCCATGATCAAACTCTTCAATTTAAGTTTGATGCTCGTGAATTAAACTTCGTAATGAATTACGTATGTTCACTCAGAGACTTGGTATTCATTTATTGTCCGAAGACGTTAAGAATCCATGTCACTTTGAGTGCCCACACAGATTGTCTGATAAATTGTTAAAGAGCAGTGCAACGCGGCTTTCGCACACCGCTGCGAGGTGGCGTATATTACGCTTTCCTCTTTCAGAGTCAACCCGTTATTTCAGGATTTTTTCTCTTCAACCGACTGCGTTGCCTGTGAAGTGATTCACATCCGCCGTGTCGATGGAGGCGCATTATAGGGAGCCGCCGAGGAATGACAAGCGGAAAAATGCATTTTTATTTCAACCGCTCACCTTTTCACCAAAAAGGCTATTTTTGGTGCTTTTTAATCTCTTTTGGCAGATCGGCCAGACTATTAATAACCCAATCCGCCGCATTCTCAGCTTCTGGCGTCACTGGCTTGCCGGTACGCACTAATATTTTAGTCCCTACACCCGCGGCTGCGGCTGCCTGCATATCTTCCAGTTTATCGCCCACCATATAAGAAGCCGCCATATCAATGTGCAGGAACTCCTGCGCAGAGATAAACATCCCCGGATGCGGCTTACGGCAATCACAGGTCTGACGATACGCTTCTACGGTTCCCTGCGGATGATGCGGACAATAGTAGATGCCATCCAGATCCACACCGCGGTCGGCAAGTGACCAGTCCATCCATTCGGTCAGCGTCTCGAACTGCGCTTCGGTGAATTTACCACGTGCAATACCAGACTGGTTCGTCACCACCACCAGCGCATAGCCCATATCTTTCAACTGGCGCATGGCATCTATTACGCCCTCGATAAACTCGAACTCATCAATCTCATGGACATAACCGTGATCCACATTAATAGTGCCGTCACGATCGAGAAAAATTGCGGGTACTGATTTTGCCACCGGTTTGCTCCTGAAAAAGGCATGTTCAGCTAGTATCTCATGAATCGCAGCGCAATAAAGTGCTCATCGTACAGAGTTGGATTGATTTAGACGTCTGGATGCCTTAACATCCGTTTTGTTTACGGTCATCACCCGTATCTGGTAGAAGAAAATGCCACGGCTAACTTACATACGATAAAAATAATCTAATGATTAAACTTTCCAATATCACCAAAGTGTTCCAGCAGGGGAACCGAACCATTCAGGCACTGAACAACGTCAGCCTGCATGTTCCTGCTGGTCAAATTTATGGCGTCATTGGCGCATCGGGTGCAGGTAAAAGTACGCTGATCCGTTGTGTTAACCTGCTTGAGCGCCCAACCCAGGGCAGCGTAGAAGTTGGCGGCCAGGAACTTACCGCCCTTTCAGAGAAAGAACTCACCAAAGCGCGCCGTCAGATTGGCATGATCTTCCAACACTTTAACCTGCTGGCCTCCCGCACCGTGTTCGGCAACGTTGCCTTACCGCTTGAGCTGGATAACACGCCGAAAGAAGAAGTGAAGCGTCGCGTCACCGAGCTGCTCGACCTCGTAGGTCTGGGAGACAAACAGGATAGCTACCCGGCAAATCTGTCCGGTGGGCAAAAACAGCGTGTGGCCATTGCCCGCGCGCTGGCAAGCAATCCTAAGGTGCTGCTGTGTGATGAAGCCACCAGCGCACTGGATCCGGCAACCACGCGTTCGATTCTGGAACTGCTGAAAGACATTAACCGTCGCCTGGGCCTGACGATCCTCCTTATTACGCACGAGATGGACGTGGTGAAACGCATCTGCGACTGCGTGGCGGTCATCAGTAACGGTGAACTGATCGAGCAGGACACGGTAAGCGAAGTGTTCTCGCATCCGAAAACCCCGCTGGCGCAGCAGTTCATCCAGTCCACGCTGCATCTGGATATTCCGGAAGACTATCTGGAACGTCTGAAAACAGAAGCAACAGCAGACAGCGTCCCGATGCTGCGCATGGAGTTCACCGGCCAGTCCGTTGATGCTCCCCTGCTTTCCGAAACCGCACGTCGCTTTAACGTGAATAACAACATCATCAGCGCGCAGATGGATTACGCCGGTGGCGTCAAGTTCGGCATCATGCTGACAGAAATGCACGGCACACAAGAAGAAACCCAGGCAGCCATTGCCTGGCTGCAAGAACATCACGTAAAAGTAGAGGTACTGGGTTATGTCTGAGCCGATGATGTGGCTGCTGGTTCGCGGCGTTTGGGAAACGCTGGCAATGACCTTTGTCTCTGGCTTCTTTGGTTTTGTGATTGGCCTGCCGGTCGGCGTGTTGCTGTACGTGACGCGTCCGGGTCAAATCATTGAGAACGCGAAGCTGTACCGTACGCTCTCTGCGCTGGTGAACATCTTCCGTTCTATCCCGTTCATTATTCTGCTGGTGTGGATGATTCCATTTACCCGCGTGATCGTCGGAACGTCTATCGGTCTGCAGGCGGCGATCGTTCCGCTGACCGTTGGCGCTGCGCCGTTTATCGCCCGCATGGTGGAAAACGCCCTGCTGGAGATCCCAACCGGTTTGATCGAAGCGTCCCGCGCGATGGGCGCCACGCCGATGCAGATCGTCCGCAAGGTTCTGCTGCCTGAGGCACTGCCAGGGCTGGTGAATGCGGCAACCATTACGCTTATCACCCTGGTCGGTTATTCCGCGATGGGCGGTGCCGTAGGCGCGGGCGGTTTAGGCCAGATTGGTTACCAGTACGGCTATATTGGATATAACGCGACCGTGATGAATACCGTTCTGGTATTGCTGGTTGTTCTGGTTTACTTAATCCAGTTCTCTGGCGATCGCATCGTCCGGGCTGTTACGCACAAATAACGTTACACACAACATAAACTCTACGAGTTAAGGATAAAACATGGCGTTTAAATTAAAGACCTTCGCAGCAGTAGGCGCGCTGATCGGCTCTCTGGCACTGGTGGGTTGCGGTCAGGATGAAAAAGATCCGAACCACATTAAAGTGGGCGTTATCGTAGGTGCAGAACAGCAGGTTGCAGAAGTTGCTCAGAAAGTGGCGAAAGAGAAATATGGCCTGGACGTGGAGCTGGTGACCTTCAACGATTACGTTCTGCCGAACGAAGCGCTGAGCAAAGGTGATATCGACGCGAACGCCTTCCAGCATAAACCATACCTGGACCAGCAGATCAAAGATCGCGGCTATAAACTGGTGGGCGTGGGTAATACCTTCGTTTATCCAATTGCCGGTTACTCTAAGAAAATTAAATCCCTGGACGAGCTGCAGCCGGGCTCTCAGGTTGCCGTCCCTAACGACCCAACTAACCTTGGTCGTTCCCTGCTGCTGCTGCAGAAAGTGGGCCTGATCAAACTGAAAGACGGTGTTGGCCTGCTGCCAACCGTTCTGGATGTCACCGAGAACCCGAAAAATCTGAAAATTGTTGAGCTGGAAGCACCGCAGCTGCCACGTTCTCTGGACGATGCGCAGATTGCCCTGGCCGTTATCAACACCACGTACGCCAGCCAGATTGGCCTGACCCCAGCTAAAGACGGTATCTTCGTTGAAGATAAAGACTCTCCATACGTAAACCTGATCGTGACTCGCGAAGACAACAAAGACGCGGAAAACGTGAAGAAATTCGTACAGGCCTATCAGTCTGACGAAGTTTACCAGGAAGCCAACAAAGTGTTTAACGGCGGCGCTGTTAAAGGCTGGTAATCTCACCTCAGTGTAATATCATCAGGACGGGCTTATGCCCGTCTTGTCATTTGTGCAGTCAACTGATTCAATATCTGACGTTTTGATTATCCATTGAGGAAATATTATGCGTGCTTTACCGATCTGTCTTTTAGCACTCATGCTGAGCGGCTGTTCTATGCTAAGCAGATCTCCCGTTGAACCTGTTCAAAGCACGGCAACCCCGCCAAAGACCGAGCCTGCGAAACCGAAAGTGGTTCGCCCTGCGCCGGTTCGCATTATCACGAAAGCGGATGAACTCGTCGGTAAACCGTTCCGTGAACTGGGCGAAGTGAGCGGCGAATCCTGTCAGGCGACCAATCAGGACTCACCACCGAATATCCCGACAGCGCGTAAACGCATGCAGATTAATGCCGCAAAAATGAAAGCCAACGCGGTCCTTCTGCACAGCTGTGAAGTCACCAGCGGCACGCCGGGCTGCTACCGTCAGGCGGTGTGCATCGGTTCTGCGCTGAACATCACGGCGAAATGAGTGCATTTCAGTTCGAGCAGATAGGCGTTATCCACTCTCCTTACAAAGAGAAGTTCGCCGTCCCCCGCCAGCCCGGTCTTGTCACCAGCGGACGCGGTGAGCTTCACCTGATTGCGCCTTACAATCAGGCCGATGCGGTACGCGGGCTTGAGGCATTCAGCCACCTGTGGGTGGTGTTCGTGTTTCACCAGACGATGGAAGGCGGCTGGCGTCCTACCGTGCGTCCTCCTCGTCTTGGCGGCAATGCGAGAATGGGGGTGTTTGCGACGCGCTCGACCTTCCGTCCAAACCCGGTTGGCATGTCACTGGTTGAACTGAAAGGCATACGCTGCCAGAAAGATCGGGTGATACTGGAGTTAGGTAGCTTGGACCTTGTCGACGGCACGCCGGTGATCGACATCAAACCCTATTTGCCCTTCGCCGAAGCCCTTCCGGACGCGCGTGCAAGTTATGCTCAGGACGCCCCACAGGCGGACATGCCTGTATATTTTACGCCTGAGATAACCGCTCAGTTCGGCCAACTGGAGAAACGCTATCCTCGCTTACGGGATTTCATCACCGAAGTTCTGGCACAGGACCCGCGTCCGGCCTACCGTAAAGAAGAGGAAGCAGGTAAAACGTACGCCGTCTGGCTGCTGGATTTTAACGTTCGCTGGCGCGTCACCGGGGCAGGTTTTGAAGTGTTTGCCCTTGAACCCAGGTAATTTTGTTCTCCTCTCTTTTGGCATCTTTGCCACACTGGTAAACTAAACCACTTTTTTTGTGTCAGGCTGGTGTTTCAGCCTGTTCCAATCGTCGAAATGGAACCGTAACAACATGCGTACTAGCCAATATCTGCTCTCCACTCTGAAGGAGACGCCTGCCGACGCCGAAGTGATCAGCCATCAGCTGATGCTGCGCGCCGGGATGATCCGCAAGCTGGCCTCCGGGTTATACACCTGGCTGCCGACCGGCGTGCGCGTCCTGAAAAAAGTCGAAAACATCGTGCGTGAAGAGATGAACAACGCCGGTGCTATCGAGGTGTCCATGCCCGTGGTTCAGCCCGCTGACCTGTGGCAGGAGAGCGGTCGTTGGGAACAGTATGGTCCTGAACTGCTGCGCTTCGTCGATCGTGGCGAGCGTCCGTTCGTTCTCGGCCCAACGCATGAAGAAGTCATCACCGACCTGATTCGTAATGAGCTGAGCTCTTACAAACAGCTGCCGCTGAACTTCTTCCAGATCCAGACCAAGTTCCGTGACGAAGTTCGCCCGCGTTTCGGCGTCATGCGCTCTCGCGAATTCCTGATGAAAGACGCCTACTCTTTCCATACCTCTCAGGAATCCCTGCAAGAGACCTACGACGCAATGTACGCGGCGTACAGCAAAATCTTCTCCCGCATGGGGCTGGATTTCCGTGCTGTGCAGGCCGATACCGGCTCCATCGGCGGTAGCGCATCTCATGAATTCCAGGTACTGGCGCAGAGCGGTGAAGACGATGTGATCTTCTCTGACTCTTCCGATTACGCGGCGAACATCGAATTCGCAGAAGCGCTGGCACCAAAAGAACCACGTGCTGCGGCAACGCAAGAGATGACGCTGGTTGATACGCCAAACGCGAAAACCATTGCCGAGCTGGTTGAGCAGTTCAACCTGCCGATCGAAAAAACCGTGAAGACGCTGCTGGTGAAAGCCACCGAAGGGAGCGCTTACCCGCTGGTTGCCCTTCTGGTGCGTGGCGATCACGAGCTGAACGAAGTGAAAGCTGAGAAGCTGCCGCAGGTCGCCAGCCCGCTGACGTTCGCCACGGAAGCGGAAATCCGCGCCGTGGTCAATGCTGGCCCAGGTTCTCTCGGTCCGGTGAATATGCCGGTTCCTGTTGTTATTGACCGCACGGTAGCCGCGATGAGCGACTTCTCCGCCGGTGCGAACATCGACGGTAAACACTACTTCGGCATCAACTGGGATCGCGACGTGGCGACGCCGGAAGTGGCTGACATCCGTAACGTGGTCGCAGGCGATCCAAGCCCGGACGGTCAGGGTACCCTGATGATCAAGCGCGGCATTGAAGTCGGTCACATCTTCCAACTGGGTGATAAATACTCGCGCGCGCTGAACGCCGCTGTTCAGGGTGAAGATGGCCGTAACCAGATCCTGACCATGGGTTGCTACGGTATCGGGGTGACGCGCGTGGTAGCTGCCGCCATTGAGCAGAACTATGACGAGCGCGGCATCGTCTGGCCAGACAACATCGCACCGTTCCAGGTTGCTATTCTGCCAATGAACATGCACAAGTCTTACCGCGTGCAGGAACTGGCCGAGAAGCTGTATGCCGAGCTGCGTGCGCAGGGTATCGAAGTGCTGATGGATGACCGTAAAGAGCGTCCGGGCGTGATGTTTGCCGATATGGAACTGATCGGTATCCCACACACCGTCGTGATCGGCGACCGTAACCTCGACAGCGACGAGATTGAATACAAATACCGTCGCAGCGGCGAAAAACAGATGATCAAGACAGGCGAGATTCTTGATTACCTGGTGAAAGCCATCAAAGGCTAAACAAAAAACCCCGCTCAGGCGGGGTTTTTTAATGGCTCAGCGTCAGCTTATTTACTGTTACAGTCTTTACCCGCAACAAACTTCGCGTCTTTATCTGCCACCAGCGTTTTCACCATCTCGCCGCTATCCGGGTTTGGCTCCAGCGTAAAGTGACCGTCCACCGTCAGCAATACCGGCTTGCTGTCATTGCCGCGCGCCACCGCGTAATCACGTTCAAGCTGCGCATTGTTTGCCACGCTGACCTTCTTACCGGTTGCGCAGTCGGTAAAGATCGCCGCATCCGCCATATAGAAGTACATCCCCCGCATCGCCATCGGCGTCGCGGGCAGAGCCGCTTTTACCGGCGCCAGCGTGTAGTTGAACTGGGATTCAATTGGATTGCCTTCACGATCCAGCATCTCCATCCCCTCGCCTTTGGCGCGGAAATAAGTTTTCTCGCCAGCGGTATCCGTCAGAACCAGCTTCTCCGCCGTTCGCGCCCATGTTCCATAAGTTGCAAAAGAAGAAGGCTCTTTTGCGCCCTGATAGCGCTGGTTCATCACCCAGGTGCCGTCTTTTTGCAGGAACAGGGACGTTTCAATGCCTTCACAGTCCGCGCAAGGCAATACGCCGCGCCAGCTCTGCTGCATCGGTTTTAATTCTTCCGTCTGCGTGGGTTGTAAAACCTGCGTTTCGGAGCGGTTGTTACACCCGAAAAGCGCAAACAGCGTACTCACTGCCAGCGCTGACCATAATGCTTTTTTCACAATGAATTCCTTATGAAAAGTGTGTTCCCTTTCGTCACTCTGTGGGGCGACGAACTTTACCGCGTAGTGCTTTCACTGTGGATTTTTGGGCCTTCGAGGCCAGCCGACGCTCTTTCGATGCGCGGGTTGGCCGCGTTGCCCGGCGGCTTTTTTGTACTGCCGTTAATTCTTTGATGACCGCCACCAGCCTGGCTATCGCCGCTTCCCGGTTGAGCTCCTGGCTGCGGTATTCCTGGGCTTTGATCACCATCACGCCATCGCTGGTGATCAGGTGATGGCTGGCAGCAAGCAGACTTTCTTTATAATACTCTGGCAGGCTTGAGGCCCGAATGTCAAAACGCAAATGGATTGCCGTTGAGGCCTTGTTGACGTGCTGCCCACCTGCCCCCTGAGCACGGATGGCGGTGATCTCCAGCTCGTTGTCCGGAATGCTGACGTTTCGGGACAGGACGATCATGAGGCCGGTTGCCACGCCGTCAAATGAATTTCCAGATTATTCTGAGAATCAGAGAGCCAGATGGCACCGTCCTGAATCGTCGCCTGCAACACCATGGTCCGGCTGGCAAAGTCGCTCAGCTGCGCCAGTTGCTCATCATCCAGATACCAGACCGTGAGATTTTTAAACTGTCCGCACTTGCTCTTGTTTTGCTGCCACCAAATCTCCGCAGCGCGCTGATTATACGCGAATAAGGCCACTTCAGCGGACTGAGTGCAGGCCTTCTTAATTCTGCGTTCGTCCGGCAGTCCAAGTTCGATCCACAAATCAATACCCAGATGATCGTTGCGCAGCCAGGCTTCTGGCTCGTCTTCTGCGCTTAACCCACGGGTAAACTGCAGACGCTCGTCAGCGTACTTAATCCACGCCAGCAGGCGCAGCATCATGCGCTCCTGGGTTTCGGAGGGGTGGCGAGCCAGCGTCAGCGAGGCGTCCAGGAACTGGTTGCGATCGAGATCGGCCACATTGACCACTGCTTTATAAATTGTCGCTTTCAGCGCCATGAGAGAACTCCATTCGAATCAGGCGCTCATTGTAGCGAAAACCGCGGCAAAAGGCTGTTGTAGGGTGATAAATACACCGCTATCAAGGCGCTGATATTGCTTAAATGAGTATGGTATAGTCACCTTGCTAAACCGAGTTTATCTTCGTAGGCTTAATGATATCTCACAGTAAGTCAGTGCGCTGGCGGGAGGGGATGTGAATAATTATTGTGAGTTAATTCGCAAACGGTATGCGGAAATCGCCAGCGGAGATCTGGGGTATGTCCCGGACGCGTTGGGCTGTGTATTGAAAGTGCTTAATGAAGTGGCCTCTGATGAGAGCCTTTCAGAGTCGGTCAGGGAAAAAGCAGCGTATGCTGCGGCGAATTTACTGGTGAGCGATTATGTCGATGAATGATACTTATCAACCCATCAATTGTGATGACTATGACAACCTCGAACTCGCCTGCCAGCATCATTTATTACTGACGCTGGAGCTAAAAGATGGCGAAGTGTTGAAGGCGAAGGCCAGCGATCTGGTTTCACGTAAGAATGTGGAATACCTGATAGTGGAAGATGCCGGTGCGACGCGTGAGCTGCGCCTGGATAAAATAGCCAGCTTCAGCCACCCGCAAATCGGCACCGTCGTGGTGAGCGAATCCTGATGACATTAACGGGCAGCCTGGCTGCCCGTTACGCTTTCTGCCACTCAAACCTGACACCCTCTTCCGCCCATCCCGCTTCCGTGATGAAAATGCCCGCAGCAGCAATCAATGTTTCACCATAGAACAGCAGCGGCGTGGTGTCGCGCAGCCACGGCGGCACGTTGCACTCCTGCCAGATTTTCTTCAGCTTGCGTCCCCCGTTGCGCCCGACAATATGCAGCATGCCGCCAGCCTTAAAGCGTACCGTTACCGGTTCTCCTGCCTCTGGCAGCCTCACATGACCAGACGGTATAAGAGAAACACGTCCAGCGTCAGCGGGCAATATCAGCGGAAGCGCAGGTGAAAGCCAGTCGAGCACCACATTGGTCAGTGAGGGCGTTGATTTTACCCACCAGAGTTCCCCTTTGTAGCGCCTTACGTCAAAACCGTTCAGATGGACGCACGGGAAAGCATCCTCCCGCGCCAGGGCAACCTCGTCCCAGATACGGTTTAGCATCGCCCGCGACGGCATCGCGGCGTGATGAGAGGCCAGCCAGCGCCGTATCAGTGCGGCGCGACGCACCGGGCTCATCGCTTTCAGCGGTGCAATCGCCAGCGCTCCGTCTTCAGAAATCAGTTCAGCCAGCTCGTCACTCAACAGCTCGTCCAGCAGCGATTCCTGTTCGGCGCACAGCATAGCGCTTCTTGCCGTCGCGTCGGCGAAATGCGGCCAGCGCTCGCTCAATAGCGGGAGGACGCGCAGACGCAGAAAGTTACGGTCATAGCCGTCATCCTGGTTGCTCTCATCTTCAATCCAGCTGAGCTGATGTTCTCGCGCCCAGGCCTCAAGCGAGGCGCGCGTCTCGCCAAGCAGCGGACGCAGTAACGTTGTACCGGCAAACTCAGAACGCTCAGGCATGGCTGAAAGCCCTGCCGGTCCGCTGCCCCGCTTAAGCGCCAGCAGAAAGGTTTCACACTGATCGTCCAGGTGCTGGGCTGTGACCAGTGCTTCTCCTGTACGCAATGCCCCGGCAAAGGCGGCATAGCGGGCTTTACGCGCCTGCGCCTCAATGCCCAGCCCTTCCTCCGCAAGCGTGACGCGCTCGACGAGAAGCGGGATCGCCCACGCCGCACACAAGGCTTCGCAGTGCGCCACCCACTCCTCTGCGTGAGGACTTAATCCGTGATGAATATGTATCGCGCGCAGCTGGACGTCAGGCTCCTGGTCGCGCCAGCGCTTAAGACGATGGAGCAGAACGGTGGAATCCAGGCCACCGCTAAACCCCACCAGCAGCTGGCGGTACGGTGAAACGGCGTGTGCGATAGCGGGTAAGGTCATAGGGAATTACACATAAAAAATGCCCGAACTGAGCGGGCATTATCACACAGGACGAAGATTACTGCTGATAAAGCTCCAGCGGCAGGCCGTCCGGGTCGTTGAAAAAGGTAAAGCGCTTGTCGGTGAACGGATCGACGCGGATTGCTTCACACGTCACGCCGTGCGCTTCCAGATGTTTTACTGCGCTATCCAGGTCATCGACGCTGAAGGCAAGATGGCGCAGGCCGCAGGCTTCCGGGCGGGACGGACGCGCAGGCGGAAAAGGAAAAGAGAACAGTTCAATCACATACTGCCCGTTTAACGCCAGGTCGCCCTTCCAGGAGTCGCGCTCCTCACGGTAGGCCTCGCTCAACAGCGTAAAGCCGAGAATGTCGCAGTAGAAGGCCTTACTCTTCGCGTAATCGGTCGCAATGATCGCAATATGATGAACCTGTTTTAAACCCAGCATAGCTTCTCCTTTTTATGATGCCTGAACGTTACAACCGAAAACCCGCACCTGGCAAGCGGTCACCCTTATTTTAGGACTCGCACCCAGTACACGCCGTTTTCGTCGCGCTTCGCACCGTGGATATCCGTCTCAAAACCGGGATAGTGACGCCCTACCGAACAGAGCATCAGCAGGAAATCGAGCACGGCCCGACTCTCTTCGGTAATCATCTCTCCCGGCATCAGGAGCGGTACGCCCGGCGGATACGGCAGGATCATGTTTGCCGATACACGCCCAACCAGATTTTCCAGCTCGACGGTTTCGACCTCCCCCCTCACCTGGCGCTGCCATGCCTTGTGCGGGGTAAACTTCATCTCCGGCAACACATCGAACGCCTGTAGCATCAGACGCGGCAGATCGTGCTGACGGATCAGCCTGTGGATCCCCTGGGCCAGATCCTGAATACGCATATTGCGGTAGAAGTCAGGATCTTCCGCGTAGAGATCCGGCAGCATGTTCTTCACCCGCAGGTTGAGATCGTAGGCGCGCTTAAATTCCATCAGACCGCGCAGCAGCCCCATCGCCCGGGTTTTATCGATCCCGATACTGAACAGGAACAGCAAATTATAGGGGCCTGTTTTCTCCACCACCACGCCGCGTTCATCAAGGAACTTCGCCACCAGCGCCGCCGGGATCCCTTCCTCACCCATCACACCCTGCTCATCCATACCCGGCGTCAGGATCGTCACCTTAACCGGATCGAGGAACATATGGTCACTATCGGCATCCCGGAAGCCATGCCAGTCTTCGCCGGGCGAAACCGGCCAGCATTCTGCTTCATCAATCTCTTCCGGCTGCCAGATATCAAAGAACCAGCCGTCGGCTTCCTCTTTGAGCCGCTGAACCTCTTTACGGAAATGCAGCGCGCGCTCCACAGAGCGATTGATAAGACGTTTACCGGGATTGCCGCGCAGCATCGCCGCAGCCGTTTCGATAGACGCCACCAGCGGATAGCTTGGTGAGGTGGTGGTATGCATCATAAAGGCTTCGTTAAAGGTCTCTTCGTCGTATTCGCCTTTGATGTGAATCAGCGAAGCCTGGGAAAACGCGGCCAGCATTTTGTGCGTCGACTGCGTTTCGAAGAACACTTTACCCGGCACGCGTTCACCGCTCATGCCGCTTTTACCCGCGTAAATCGGATGGAAATTGGTGTACGGTACCCACGCGGAATCGAAGTGGATCGACGGCACGTCCAAAGTCTTTTTGATCCAGTCCGTGTTGTACAGCAGACCGTCATAGGTCGAGTTGGTGATCACCGCATGGACAGGCCAGCCTGCGCCAGGGATCGTCGCGACCTTGCGTTCAATCGCGTCATGCGCGAACTCCCGCCGCGGAATACCGCCCAGAATACCGAGCGCGTTGCGCGTGGGCGACAGCCAGAGCGGTACGACGTCGCTCATCATCAGCAGGTGCGCCAGCGATTTATGGCAGTTACGGTCAATCAGCAGGGTGCTCCCCGCAGGCGCGGCATACATTCCGACGATTTTGTTCGAGGTCGAGGTGCCGTTGGTCACCATATAGCTCTGCTCGGCCCCAAAGGTGCGGGCGATATACTCTTCGGCTTCCAGATGCGGTCCGGTATGATCCAGCAGCGAGCCTAATTCGGTGACTGAAATGGACACGTCCGCTTTCAGCGTGTTGCCACCAAAGAAATCATAGAACAGGCAGCCCACCGGGCTTTTTTGGTAGGCCGTTCCCGCCATATGCCCAGGCGTACAGAAGGTATATTTCCCCTCTTTCACGTAGGTGAAGAGCGCCCGGGTAAAGGGCGGCGTAATGTTATCGAGATATTCATTCGTGTATTGCTGAATTCGGGTCGCAATGTCTTCCGCCACGCCGAGGGAATATTCAAAGAACCACAGCGCCATACGCATATCATTGGCGCTGACGTCCATGGTTGAGTGGGTATTAATAAACGCGTACAGCGGGAGATATTCGTTCAGCTTGTTGATATCGCTGCACAGTTCGAGGTCATATTCATCCCAGTCGAAGATCACGCCGCAGATACGCGGGTTATGCTCGATGAACTTCAGCAGATCGGCGCTGTTGTGCGGCCAGATTAGCTGATACCCGCGCGACTGCAGGGCGTGCTCCAGCTCCTTAATCGGCTCATCTTTATAAAAGACGCCGTGTGGCCCCATAACGGCAATGATATTCATGGGCTTCCTCCTTAAAAAACATTAGCTAAGCATAGTCCGGCTAAACCGCAGGTATAAAAAAAGCCGCAACATTGTGCGGCTTTTCAGATAATTGTGAAGCTTACGCGTAGCCGTAAGTCATCAGACGCTGGTAACGGCGGTTGAGCAGATCTTCTTTGCTCAGCACGTCCAGGTCTGCCAGATCGGCCAGCAGCTGTGCTTTCAGAGAAGCAGCCATCACTTCCGGCTTACGATGTGCCCCACCCAGTGGTTCCGGGATGATGGAATCGATCAGCTTAAGCTCTTTCAGGCGTGGCGCAATGATGCCCATCGCTTCTGCAGCCAGAGGCGCTTTGTCGGCACTCTTCCACAGAATAGACGCGCAGCCTTCCGGGGAGATTACGGAATAGGTGCTGTACTGCAGCATATTCACTTTATCACCCACGCCAATCGCCAGCGCGCCACCGGAACCACCCTCACCGATAACGGTACAGATGACCGGCACCTTCAGACGAGACATCTCGCGCAGGTTGCGCGCGATAGCTTCAGACTGACCGCGCTCTTCCGCGCCCACGCCTGGGTATGCACCCGGGGTGTCGATGAAGGTGATGATTGGCATGTTGAAACGCTCAGCCATCTCCATCAGACGCAGGGCTTTACGGTAGCCTTCTGGTGCTGGCATACCAAAGTTACGACGGATTTTCTCTTTGGTTTCACGGCCTTTCTGATGACCAATGATCATCACCGGGCGTCCGTCCAGACGCGCGATACCACCAACGATAGCTTTATCGTCAGCGTATGCGCGATCGCCTGCCAGTTCGTCAAATTCGTCAAACGCCAGGCGGACATAATCCAGGGTGTACGGACGCTGTGGATGGCGTGCCAGCTGGGCCACCTGCCATGCGCCGAGATCGGCAAAGATTTTGCGCGTCAGCTCTACGCTTTTCTCGCGCAGACGATGCACTTCTTCGTCGATGTTAATATCCAGTTTTTCATCCTGACGGCTTACCGCTGTCAGAGAATCGATTTTCGCTTCCAGCTCAGCAATCGGCTGTTCGAAATCAAGGAAATTCAGACTCATAGTATTCCTGTATTAGTCAAACTCCAGTTCCACCTGCTCCGAACCAATGAGGCCACGGAGATCGTTCAGTAAACGATCGCTCGGAGAGACACGCCACGTTGCACCAAAGCGCAACCGCGCACGTGCATCCGCCCTCTGATAGTAGAGATGTACTGGAATTGTCCCCGAGCGGTGGGGTTCCAGAGACTGACGGAGTCGGTTTAAAAGCTGGTCATCAATTTGCCTGTCCGTCAGCGAGATAGCAAGCCCGCGAGCATATTTTTCCCGGGCTTCGTCAATGTCCATCACTTCGCGGGCGGTCATTTTAAGCCCCCCACTGAAGTCATCAAAGCTGACCTGTCCGCTGACGATAAGTATGCGGTCTTTTTCCAGCAATTGCTGGTATTTATCCAGCGCGTCGGTGAACAACATCACCTCCAGACGCCCGGAACGGTCATCCAACGTACAGATGCCGATACGATTGCCGCGCTTGGTGACCATAACCCTTGCAGCAATCACGAGCCCCGCAGCCGTGGTGATTTTACCACGTTCTGTCGGATGCATGTCTTTTAGCCTGTGGCCGCCGACATAGCGCTCAATTTCTTTAATGTACTGGTTGATCGGGTGACCCGTCAGGTACAAACCTAACGTTTCACGCTCGCCGTCCAGCACCACCTGTTCTGGCCACGGCTGGCAGTTGGAATACGACTGTTCAATCTGCTCCGGCTCTTCCGCCAGCACCCCGAACATATCCGCCTGGCCAATGGCTTCCGCTTTTGCGTGCTGATCCGCCGCTTTCAGGGCGTCGCCCAGCGAGTTCATCAGCGCGGCGCGGTGCGGCCCCAGCCTGTCGAACGCGCCGGACATGATCAGTTTTTCCAGCACGCGGCGGTTCAGCTTTTTGGTATCGGTACGGGCGCAAAGATCGAATAGCTCGCGGAAATACCCGCCGTTGTTGCGCGCTTCGATGATCGCCTCGATCGGCCCTTCACCTACGCCCTTGATCGCGCCGATCCCGTAAACGATCTCCCCGTCGTCGTTGACGTGGAAATGGTAGAGACCTGAGTTAATATCCGGCGGCAGGATCTTCAGCCCCATGCGCCAGCACTCATCCACCAGGCCCACCACCTTCTCGGTGTTGTCCATATCGGCGGTCATTACCGCAGCCATAAACTCCGCAGGATAGTGCGCCTTCAGCCACAGCGTTTGATACGACACCAAAGCATAGGCGGCTGAGTGAGATTTGTTAAATCCGTACCCGGCGAATTTCTCCACCAGGTCGAAGATTTTCATCGCCAGCTCGCCGTCGACGCCGTTTTTCTTCGCCCCGTCTTCAAAGATGGAACGCTGCTTAGCCATCTCTTCCGGCTTTTTCTTACCCATCGCACGACGCAGCATGTCCGCGCCGCCAAGCGTATAGCCGGAAAGCACCTGGGCGATCTGCATCACCTGTTCCTGATACAGGATGATGCCATAGGTTGGCTCCAGTACCGGCTTCAGGCTTTCGTGCTGCCACTGAACGTCCGGGTAGGAAATCTCTTCGCGCCCGTGCTTACGGTCGATAAAGTTATCTACCATCCCTGACTGCAAAGGACCCGGACGGAACAGGGCCACCAGTGCGATCATATCTTCGAAGCAGTCGGGCTGCAGACGCTTAATCAGATCTTTCATGCCGCGGGATTCAAGCTGGAAGACAGCAGTGGTCTCCGAGCGCTGCAGCATGTCGAAACTTTTCTTGTCGTCCAGCGGGATGGCCGCGATATCCAACGGCGGCTCGCCGTTCTTCTCGCGGCGGGCGTTGATCATCTCCAGCGCCCAGTTGATGATGGTCAGCGTACGCAGGCCAAGGAAGTCAAACTTCACCAGCCCGGCGTATTCTACGTCGTTCTTGTCGAACTGGGTGACCGGATGCTGGCCCGCTTCATCGCAATACAGCGGCGCGAAGTCGGTGATTTTGGTCGGGGCGATAACCACGCCCCCCGCATGCTTACCGGCGTTACGCGTGACGCCTTCCAGCTTGCGCGCCATGTCGATCAGCGCTTTGACCTCTTCGTCCGCTTCATAGATTTCCGGCAGCTGCGGTTCAGCCTCAAAGGCTTTTGCCAGCGTCATGCCCGGATCGGGCGGCACCAGTTTAGAGATGCGATCGACAAACCCGTACGGGTGGCCCAGCACGCGGCCCACGTCGCGGATAACCGCTTTCGCCGCCATCGTACCGAAGGTAATGATCTGCGATACCGCATCACGGCCGTACATGTCGGCCACGTGCTCGATCACCTGGTCGCGTTTCTCCATGCAGAAGTCGACGTCGAAGTCGGGCATCGAGACACGTTCCGGGTTGAGGAAACGTTCGAACAGCAGGTCGAACTCCAGCGGATCGAGGTCGGTAATTTTCAGCGCATACGCCACCAGCGAACCTGCGCCGGAGCCACGCCCCGGCCCAACCGGCACGCCGTTATCCTTCGACCACTGGATGAACTCCATAACGATCAGGAAGTAGCCCGGGAAGCCCATCTGGTTGATCACCTGGAGTTCTATGTCCAGGCGTTCGTCATACTCCGGGCGACGCTTTTTACGCTCTTCTTCATCCGGGAACAGGAATTCCAGACGCTCTTCCAGACCTTCTTTCGATTTCATGACCAGGAAATCTTCCGTGGTCATGTCACCCGTCGGGAACTGCGGCAGGAAGTATTCGCCAAGGCGGACGGTGACGTTGCAGCGCTTGGCAATCTCTACGCTGTTTTCCAGCGCTTCGGGGATATCGGAGAAGAGCTCACACATCTCCTCCTCGCTGCGCATGTACTGTTGTGCGGAGTAATTACGCGGCCGCTTCGGATCGTCGAGGGTAAAGCCATCGTGGATCGCCACGCGAATTTCGTGAGCGTCAAAATCGCCCGCCTCAAGGAATCGCACATCATTGGTGGCCACTACGGGCAGGCCACGCTCCTCTGCGAGCGCCACCGCGGCATGAAGATAGCTCTCTTCATCCTGACGGCCGGTACGGATCAACTCCAGGTAATAACGATTCGGGAAATATTCTTCATAGAACGAGACGCATTGATCCACCAGCGCGCTGTTACCGCGCAGCAGGGATTTGCCGACGTCCCCCATCCGGCCGCCTGAGATCAGGAGCAGCCCTTCGTTCAGTTCAGCCAGCCAGTCGCGGTCGATCCACGGTCCCAGCGCGCCGTAACCGCGCTGATAGGCTTTGGAGATCAGCAGCGTGAGGTTTTGGTAACCCGCGTTGTTCATCGCCAGCACGGAGATTTGCGTCAGTTCATCGCCGATGAGATCGCTCTGCACATGAAAATCTGCCCCGACAATAGGCTTCATCCCCGCGCCGTGCGCCGTTCCGTAGAACTTCACCAGGCCACACAGGTTGGTAAAATCGGTGATCGCCAGCGCAGGCATGCCAAGCGAGGCCGCCTTTTTTACCAGCGGCCCGGTCTTCGCCAGCCCATCGATCATGGAGTAGTCGCTATGCACCCGCAGGTGTACGAAACGTGGTTCAGCCATCTTCAGATTCCGCGTTACTTAATTGCTTGCGTAATGATTCAGGACACCCGTCCCAGGGCGCGTTTTACCGGGCCAAAACTGCGCCGATGGTGTTCGGTTGCGCCATGTTCAGCCAGCCTCTCCAGGTGGAAAGGTGTGGGATATCCCTTATGCTGGGCGAAACCATACTGAGGGTAAGTGAGGTCCAGCGCGGCCATTTCGGCGTCGCGTGTCACTTTGGCAATAATAGAAGCTGCGCTAATTTCTGCGACCCGGCTATCGCCTTTGACCACTGCCATTGAAGGCATGGGCAATGCCGGACAGCGGTTGCCGTCAATCAGGACATATTCAGGGGAAATTTTCAGCCCCGCCACCGCACGCTGCATCGCCAGCATCGTGGCATGCAAAATATTCAGCTCGTCTATCTCATGCGGTTCAGCGCGCCCGAGGCTCCAGGCCAGCGCTTTCTCCTGAATCTCACTAAACAGCGCCAGCCGGCGCTTTTCAGACAATTTTTTTGAGTCGTTCAGCCCGACGATCGGCCGAGCCGGATCGAGGATCACCGCAGCGGTCACCACGGCTCCCACTAACGGACCACGACCCACTTCGTCCACACCCGCCACAAGGTGGGTGTGAGGATAAACAAATTCCATCATTTTGCTAACTCCAGCACCGCATCGGCCGCTTGCTCATCAGCATTACAGCGGATCAGTTGATGCAGTTCGCGGAAGGTATCGTGCATCTGGTGGCTGGTTTTACCGTTGGCGAGCAGCGGCAGCAGGGCCTCCGCCAGCGCCTGTGGCTGGCATTCATCCTGTAGCAGTTCTTTCACCAGCTCGCGACCCGCAAGCAGGTTTGGCAGGGAGACGTAATCTGTTTTCACCAGACGTTTTGCCAGCCAGAAGGTAAACGGCTTCATGCGGTAACCGACCACCATCGGGCATTTCGCCAGCATACACTCCAGCGCCGCCGTGCCGGAGGCCAGCAGTGCGGCATCGCTCGCATACATCGCTTCCCGCCCCTGCCCGTCCAGAAGACGGACGTGAAGATCCGGGGCGACGTCAGCTTTGATGCGCTCAAACTGCTCGCGGCGTTTGGCATTCACCAGCGGCACGACCACTTCAAGATCGGGATAGGTCTGACGAAGAAGTTGCGCAGTCTTAAGAAAATCGGCGCTCAGCATCTCAACTTCTGCGCCACGGCTGCCTGGCAGTAAGGCCAGACAGTGCACATCATGCGGGATGCCCAGCGCGTCGCGCGCCGCGTTTTTATCCGGATCCAGTGGCATCGCATCCGCCATGGTATGACCGATAAAACGGCACGGAACATTAAATCTGTCGTAAAACGCTTTTTCGAAAGGCAGGAAAGCCAGCACCAGGTGGGTGGACCGTCCGATTTTGAAAACGCGTTTCTGTCGCCACGCCCAGACGGACGGACTGACGTAGTGAATCGTCTTAATGCCCTGCTTTTTCAGGTTCCCTTCGAGGGTAATGTTGAAATCAGGTGCATCGATACCGACAAACACATCGGGTTTGAGTTCGGTAAAGCGGCGGGTGAGATCGGCACGGATGTGCAGCAAACGGCGTAACCGTCCCAGCACCTCAACGATCCCCATCACGGCCAGCTCTTCCATTTCATACCAGGCTTCACAGCCTTCGGCCTGCATCAGCGGGCCAGCAACACCGACGAAGCGAGCATTGGGTACGCGAGCCTTAAGCGCACGGATGAGACCGGCACCAAGAATATCGCCGGAGGTTTCTCCGGCGACCAGGGCTATCGTAAGCGGACGACTGTCGACCATTAACGAATCAGACCCCTTGTTGAACGGTCAAAGAACTCCATGAACGCGTCCACTTCCGGGTGCTTTTTCGCCAGTTCGGCAATTTCCGGCTTCGCCTCTTCCAGCGTTTTACCGCTACGGTACAGCAGTTTGTACGCGTTGCGGATGGCAGTAATCGCTTCGCGACTAAAACCACGACGCTTGAGGCCTTCGATGTTCACGCCAAACGGCGTGGCATGGTTGCCCTGCGCAATCACATACGGTGGGACGTCCTGCGCCACACCGGAGCATCCGCCGACCATCACGTGCGCACCAATGATGCAGAACTGATGGACTGCGGTCATGCCGCCAATAATTGCGAAGTCATCAACTGATACGTGTCCTGCCAGCGTGGCATTGTTGGCAAGGATACAGCGATCACCCACGGTACAGTCGTGCGCGATATGCGCATTCACCATAAACAGGTTATCGCTGCCCACCTTCGTCAACCCACCACCCTGTACTGTTCCACGATGAATGGTGACGCTTTCGCGAATACGGTTACGATCGCCGATTTCCACACGGGTCGACTCACCAGCATATTTCAGATCCTGGTTAACTTCGCCGATGGAGGCAAACTGATAGATCTCGTTATTGCAGCCAATGGTCGTGTGACCATTCACCACAACGTGAGATTTCAGTACTGTACCCTCACCAATTTCGACATGGGGTCCAACAATACAAAACGGGCCAATGTGGGCGTTAGCACCAACGATGGCACCCGTTTCCACAATGGCGGTAGGATGAATAAAGGCGGATTTATCAATCACGTATCAGGACTCCCGGCTACGAGCACACATCATCGTCGCTTCGCAAACAACTTTACCGTCAACCAGCGCTACGCCTTTGAAGCGAGTCAGGCCACGACGCGTTTTTTCAAAAGTGACTTCCATGATCATCTGATCACCAGGCACGACAGGGCGCTTAAAGCGCGCTTCGTCAATACCCGCGAAGTAATACAGCTCACCGGGTTCCAGTTTACCGACGCTTTTAAACGCCAGAATACCGGTAGCCTGAGCCATCGCTTCCAGAATCAACACACCCGGGAAGATAGGTTTACCAGGGAAGTGCCCCTGGAAGAACGGCTCATTCACGGAAACATTTTTCACTGCGCGCAGAAAACGACCTTCTTCAAAATCCAGCACACGGTCTACCAGCAGAAACGGGTAGCGGTGCGGCAGAAGTTCTAAAATCTCTTCAATATGCAGAGTATGAGTGTCAGTAGTCAAAATACTCTTCCTGTCAAAATGTACTGATAACAATAATAACACGGCCTGCCGGTTTATTAGAAAGCCGACAGGCCGGGAAAAATAGCGTTAAACGGATGACGCTTAGTCTTGTTGATCGATCTTGCGCTCAAGGGACTTGAGGCGCTTGCTCATATCATCAATGTTCATCACCAGAGCTGCTGTTTTACGCCATACCTTGTTGGGCTGGAGCGGAATGCCGGAGGAATAGACGCCAGGTTCAGTGATAGGACGCATTACCATGCCCATTCCCGTCACGGTCACCTTGTCGCAGATTTCCATATGGCCATTAATCACGCTCGCACCGCCAATCATGCAATAACGGCCAATTTTCAGGCTGCCCGCCATGATGACGCCACCCGCAACCGCGGTATTGTCGCCAATCACAACGTTATGCGCAATCTGGCACTGGTTATCGATGATAACACCATTGCCAATGATCGTGTCGTCAAGCGCGCCACGGTCAATGGTGGTACAGGCGCCGATCTCCACGCGATCGCCAATAATAACGCGACCAAGCTGCGGGATCTTAACCCAGTTACCGCGATCGTTAGCGTAACCAAAGCCATCAGAACCAATCACGGTGCTGGACTGGACGAGGCAGTTTTCGCCAATTTCAACGTCATGGTATACGGACACATTGGCCCATAAACGGGTCCCGGCGCCGATTTTCGTATTTTTCCCAACGAAGCAGCCCGGGCCAATGACGACGTTATCGCCCAGCTCGACGCCGGATTCGATAACCGCATTCGCACCAACGGCGACGTTGTTACCCAGCCTGGCCGTCTCATCAATCGCTGCGCTGGCAGCAATGTTCTGGGCCGGTTGCGGCGTGGTATCAAGAATTTGAGCCATGCGTGCATACGTCAGGTAGGGGTTTTTCACTACCAGCGCGCTTACAGTGGCAAATGGAAGATCGTCCTGCGTCAGAACAACAGCTGACGCCTGGCATTGAGCCAGTTGCTCACGGTACTTAGGGCTTACCATGAAGGTAATCGTGCCAGCTTTAGCAGATTGCATGGACGCAACAGCGGTGATGACGATATCGCCATCACCGTGTAATTCTGCATCCAACTGCTGAGCTAAATCAGCCAGTCGAATTGAAGGCATTACTTATTTAACCTGTTTCAGAACGTCAGCAGTGATGTCTTTAACATCTTTGCTGTTGAAAGCGACGGCGTTCGCATCAACAACCAGATCGATGCTCTGATCGGCAGCCACTGCTTTAACCGCGGTCTGAATGCGAGTCACCAGCTTGCCGCGTTCTTCGTTAGAACGACGCTGACGATCCTGCTCGAAAGCCTGCGCTTTCTGGGAGAACGCCTGGCGCTGAGCCATTACGTCTTTTTCCAGCTTGCTGCGGTCGCTTGCCTTCATGGTAGAACCATCACGCTGCAGACGCTGCATTTTGGACTGAAGATCGTTTTCCATACCCTGCAGTTCGCTTGCACGGCCTTTGAATTCGTTTTCCAGAGTCGCAGAAACACCTGTTTTCTGTGCAACCTGCTGGAACAAATTACCCATGTTGACGATTGCAATTTTGTCTGCTGCCTGAGCAGAAGTTGCCATCGCTAAACCGAGACCTGCAGCTAATAACCACTTTTTCACAATTAACTCCTTACCATCCCATTGGCACCAGAAGGTACCGTTCTTTGCGTGGCAAGGCGACCGTATTACCGATCGCCAGTTGTCAGCGCTACACTGCCAACGCATTCCTTTGCAGCGGATTATTACCAGGTTTTACCAATGTTAAACTGGAATTGCTCCGCTTTGTCTCCATCATATTTCTTAAACGGCTGGGCGTAAGAGAAGACCAACGGCCCCAGCGGTGACATCCATTGTAATGCGATACCGGCAGACATGCGAATATTGCTCGGATCGCTGTAGTCAGGAACGCCAGCTGCACGCATCTGGGCAGTGTTCTCCCAGTTGGTATCCCACACCGTACCCGCATCCCAGAAGAAGGATGTACGGACGGAGTTCGCATATTTATCACTAATAAACGGCGTTGGCGTGATGAACTCCAGGCTCGCCACGGCCATAGCGTTACCGCCGACTGCGTCATCAGAACTACAGACTTCTGATGAGGAAGACTTATCGCAGTTATCTTTGTCGTTCCCGCCGTAGTAAACCGCTTTCGGACCAATGTTGTTGGACTGGAAGCCACGAACGGTACTGGAACCACCGGCATAGAAGTTTTCATAGAACGGCATCTCTTTGCCGCCTAAACCATCACCATAGCCCCAACGGGTACGACCCAGAACCACCCACTTGTGATCGTCATCGATCGGGAAGTAGGACGCAGTATCCAGCGTCACCTTATAGAACTCGTTATCGGAACCCGGGACGGTGACTTTACCGTTCAGGTTGACGCGAGAACCTTCCGTTGGGAAGTAGCCACGGTCGAGACGGTTATAGGTCCAGCCGTAGTTGAAGGTGAAGTCATCTGCAGCGAAACCGTTGTTATCGCTGTTTTTGCTCGCCGACTGGCCAATAGAGTCCAGGTAACGCCACATGGCCACCTGCGGTTGCATATTGGACAGGTCGTTATGCACGTAACCTAAGCCCGCTCGCAGGGTGTTGTATTCGTTAATCGGGAAGCCAAGCGTTCCGTCCACACCGTAACTCTTGTTGGTGTAGGAGGACAGATCCGCATCGTCGGCTTTAAAGTCGTTATAGAAGATACGACCACCCAGGCTCACACCGTCAACGGTGAAGTATGGGTTCGTTACAGAGAACTCAGAGTAGGTCTGGTAGTCGTTTTTGGTACCGTTAATTCCGACAGAGTAACCCGTACCCAGCCAGTTATCCTGCTGCACGCCAACCTGGAAGCTGACGCCGCTTTCAGTACCGTAGCCCACACCAAAGTTAAAGCTACCGGTGTTACGCTCTTTCACTTTATAAACGACATCAACCTGATCCGGGCTGCCCGGTACGCGCTGGGTATCAGTATCAACCGTTTCAAAATAGCCCAGACGGTTCAGACGCTCTTTACCCTGATCAACGAGATCGCTACCTAACCATGCGCCTTCCATCTGACGCATTTCGCGACGCAGAACGGAGTCTTTGGAGGTGTCGTTACCGACGAAGCGGATCTTACGCACGTAGAAACGGTTACCCGCGTCAACATTCACGTGCAGCTTAACGGTTTTATCCGCGTCATTGATTTCCGGCTGAGTCTGTACGCGCGGATAGGCATAACCATAGCGGCCGAGCAGCTTCTTAATGCTGTCTTCCATTTTGGTGACTTTGGATCCGCTATAGAGATCGCCTGGCTGAATTTTGGTCAGCGATTCGATTTCAGCAGAATGCCCCGCCAGGTTACCGCTCACCTCAACACCCGAAAGCTTGTACTGATCGCCTTCCGTGATGTTGATCGTAATGTAGATGCCTTTCTTGTCCGGCGTCAGGCTCACCTGCGTCGAGTCGATGTTGAAACGCGCGTAACCACGATCCAGATAGTAGCTGCGCAGGGTTTCAAGGTCGCCCGCCAGTTTCTGTTTCTGGTATTTGCGATCGCCCACCACGTTCCACCACGGCACTTCATCGCGCAGCTGGAAGGTGGAGATCAGTTCGTCGGTGCTGAACGCGTGGTTACCCACAATGTTGATCTGCTGGATCTTCGCAGAGACGCCTTCCTGGAAGACCAGCTTCAGGTCAACACGGTTACGCGGCAGCGGAGTCACAACCGCTTTCACGCTGGCGCTGTATTTACCGACGCTGTAGTAGAAGTCTTCCAGACCTTTTTCAATGTCTGAAAGGGTTGTGCGGTCCAGAGACTCACCCACACGAACACCGGATGCTTCAAGGTTTTGCTTGAGCATGTCATCTTTCACCGACTTGTTGCCGGAGAAAGTGATACTGGCGATCGTTGGACGTTCTTTTACCTGTACCAGCAGGGTATCACCATCACGCAGGACGCGGACATCCTCGAAGTTGCCGGTGGCAAACAGAGCACGGATGGTATTACTGATATCATCATCATTAACCGTATCGCCGGGGCGCACAGGCATACTGAGGAGGGCCGCACCAACGGCGACACGCTGAAGGCCTTCGAAATGAATGTCTTTCACTACGAACCCGTCAGCACCGTATACGGTGGCGCTGCTAAACAGCAGCGACGCTATGAGCAACTTTTTCATCGCCATCGTTATTATGCGTTCTTCCTAACTAACTCTCTTACAACCGAGAGAAATCATTGAAAAGTGCAAGCCCCATTAACAGCACCAGCAAAATCGAGCCAATGCGATAACTAAAGTCTTGAACTCGCTCGGATACCGGCCCGCCTTTTAGCTTTTCAATCGCTAAAAACAGCAGATGACCCCCGTCTAAAACGGGAAGCGGGAACAGGTTGATTATCCCAAGGTTCACGCTAATGAGCGCGAGGAACATGAGATAGTAAATCACCCCGAATTCCGCTGACATCCCAGCCCCCTGGGCAATCGAAATTGGCCCACTGAGGTTGTTCAGTTTCACATCACCGGTTATCAATTTCCCCAACATGTTGACCGTCAGCTTCATCAGTTGCCATGTTTTATCCGTGGCTTCAAGGATGGCGCTGAACGGCCCATACTGGCGTATTGTCTTGTACTCATCTGGCAGCGGGATCACTTTTGGCACAACGCCTGCAAACCCTTCTGCCTTCTTGCCGACCGACTTCGTATCCGGGATCAGCGTCAGCGAAAGCGGACTGCCCTGCCTTTCAACTTCCAGCGCGAGAGACGTACCCGGATTATCGCGCACCAGAGTAACAAAGGTCATCCACTCTGTTAATGGTTGACCATCGACTTTAACGATCCTGTCGCCTGCTTGCAAACCCGCTTTGCTCGCCGCCGAGTTTGCCTGTACTTCGGCTAATACCGGCTCGATCTGCGCGCCGCGCGGACGAATGCCCAGCGCAGCGACGGGATCCTCTTTGTCTGGCTCGAAACGCCATTGACGTAAATCGAGCACTTTGTCCTGACGGGCGTCTGACCCAAATGGCGATACGCTGATGGTGGTCTGCGGATCGCCAATTTTAGCAACCAGCTGCAGTCGCACGGCATCCCAATCAGGGGTTTCGATGCCATCAATCGCTTTAAGTTCCATCCCGGATGTAATTTGCGCACTCGCCGCGATGGAGTTGGGGGCAATGTCACCTACTACCGGACGCACGCCAGGGACGCCGATGATAAACACCAGCCAGTAAGCGAAAATTGCAAAGATGAAGTTGGCTACCGGTCCGGCAGCGATGATGGCGGCGCGTTGTCCAACGGTTTTATTGTTGAATGCGCTGTGTCGCAGTTCAGGCGCGACAGGCTCGACGCGTTCGTCGAGCATTTTGACGTAGCCACCCAGCGGGATAAGGGCGATGACAAATTGCGTACCGTGGCGGTCGGTGCGCGTCCAGAGTGATTTACCAAAACCGATGGAAAACCGTTCTACGCGCACGCCACAGCGGCGAGCAACCCAGAAATGGCCAAATTCATGCACGGTAATCAGTACACCCAGTGCAACTATGAACGCCGCCAGATTCCAGAGAATGCTCAGCATAAAACCTTCCGTTAAATCGTCCCGAATACCAGTAAAAGCAAACACGCAAACACTGGAACAGCCGCTGTCAGGCTATCAATGCGATCCAGTATACCGCCATGCCCTGGAATCAGGTGTCCACTGTCCTTAATCCCTGCTTCACGCTTGAACATACTTTCGGTTAAATCACCGAGCACGGAGGCAAGCGCAGCAAAAATCGAGCACACCAGCAGTATTGATGGTGCCACTTCAAGATTCGCCCAGACGCCGTAGCCCCAGGAGATGATCGCGGCCGTAAACAAACCGCCGATAAATCCTTGCCAGGTTTTGCCCGGAGAAACCTTCGGTGCCAGCTTATGTTTGCCAAACAGTTTACCAAACATATAGGCCCCGGAGTCAGCCCCCCAGACGAGAATCATCACATAAAGCAGCCAGATCGCACCGCTGTAGTGGTTTTCGTCGTAGTGCCAGGCGCGCAGCGCAACCATACCCCAGAAAAAAGGAATAATAGTGAGCAAACCAAAAATCAGTCGCAGCACTTTTGAATGACGCCACAACGCCGCGGAGCCGGGATAAAACAGCACCAGCAACAGCGCGGCAACCCACCAGGCCAACGATATCCACAAGGAACCAGCCACCAGAGGCTGATGAATATCATGATGATATTCAGGCAACGTGAACAGCATTACGG
Source organism: Enterobacter sp. EC_64 (assembly GCF_019584165.1). Classification (NCBI taxonomy): domain Bacteria; kingdom Pseudomonadati; phylum Pseudomonadota; class Gammaproteobacteria; order Enterobacterales; family Enterobacteriaceae; genus Enterobacter; species Enterobacter sp. EC_64. The sequence continues at coordinate 276,553 of NZ_VDAS01000002.1, read as the reverse complement.
CCAGAATAAAGCCACAAAGTACCGCAAGCCATACTCGCTGCGTACGCGAGGTAAAGCCGCTAAACTGTCCCCATTCCCACGCGGCGAGCATGCACACCACCAGCGTAACAATAGCGAATCCCACCGGGGGCAGTAAAAACAGCGCCGCAATGACAATGGGTATTAATACAAAAGCGGAAATCAGGCGATACTTCAGCAAAAGCTACCCCCATCAGGCGTTGTCGCCACCAGGCTCGGTGCCGCCGAAACGACGCTCTCGATTGGCAAAGGCATGCAGCGCACCTTCAAAGTCTTGTTCATCAAAATCGGGCCAAAGAACATCTGTAAAGTAAAGTTCGGCATAGGCAATTTGCCATATCAAAAAGTTACTTATGCGATGTTCTCCCCCTGTCCTAATTACTAAATCCACAGGTGCCAGTTCATTCATGCAGATTTGCTTGCTCAGCGCTTCTTCATCAATTTGGTCGGGTCTCAACAGCCCTTCCTGAACCTGTTCGGCGAGATGCCGAACGCCCTGGATAATATCCCAGCGTCCGCCGTAATTCGCCGCAATATTCAGCGTCAGACCGGTATTATTTTCAGTCAGCGCCTCTGCTTTACGAATCCGTTCCTGCAAACGTGAGTTAAAACGACTGGTATCGCCAATGATACGCAGGCGGACGTTGTGGCGGTGCAGGCTTTTTACTTCGCTGTCTAGCGCCCACACAAACAATTCCATCAACGCAGTCACTTCCTGCAGCGGTCGATTCCAGTTTTCACTGCTAAAAGCATAGAGCGTTAACGCATCAATGCCGTTATTGGCGGCAAAAGAAACGGCGCGGCGAACGGATTTCGCCCCAGCTTTATGCCCAAAGGCTCGTATCTTCCCTTGTCTTTTCGCCCAGCGGCCATTGCCATCCATAATGATTGCTACATGACGGCAGCCATGAGCTGGCAAGTTTTCGCTTATTGGTTGATTCGCAGACAACATAACGCGTTTTTTGTCCCTGAAAAGGATTTAACGGTACTCAGGAATACTGAAGCCGATACATAAAAAAGCCGTGTCAAACCACGGCTCACCTGACCACGTAAAGTCAAATACCTGCGATCAGGTGGCGCAGACTATATCACTGAAGCCCAACGCTAACAAATAGCACGACGACTAGTGGTTGCTTTATCACCAGCTTGCGAGACGTGTCACCTGTTGGCGCGCAATATTACGCGCAGCTGCATCCACCGTCAGCACCTCTTCCACGCTCTGTGGTTCGCGCAAATCCATCATCTCCAGTACCGATAAATTTAACGCCGAAATATCGGTAAAACGAATTTGCTGATTCAGAAATGCTTCAACGGTAATTTCATTGGCTGCATTCAGTGCCGTTGTCGCCGCCTGCCCCTGGTCAAAGGCCGTCATTGCAAGCTTCAGACAAGGGTAGCGGTCATAGTCTGGTTCACTGAACGTCAGGGAACTTAGCTTGCAGAAATCAAGCGGCTTCACGCCGGACTTCACTCGATTCGGCCACGCCATGGAATGGGCAATCGGCGTACGCATATCCGGTTCGCCCAGCTGCGCCAGCACGCTGCCATCCTGATAACGCACCATCGAATGAATCACCGATTGCGGGTGAATCAGTACTTCCATCTGTTTCGCTGACGCATTAAACAGCCAGCGCGCTTCAATGTATTCCAGACCTTTGTTCATCATGGTGGCAGAGTCAACGGAGATTTTACGCCCCATGGACCAGTTCGGATGACGGCACGCCTGATCCGGCGTCATCGCACGCAGTTCAGACAGTGGCGTTTCACGGAACGGGCCACCAGACCCGGTAAGCAGAATCGACACGACGCCATTCTGCTCCAGGTCAGCGTACCCCAGGTTCTGTTGAAAAGGTTGCGGTAAACTCTGAAAAATCGCGTTGTGCTCGCTGTCGACGGGCAAAAGACGCGCGCCGCGCTGCTTCACCGCCTCCATGAACAGGCGTCCGCAGGTGACCAGCGACTCTTTATTGGCCAGCAGAACGTCCTTACCGGCATCAATTGCGGCAAGCGTCGGCAATAATCCTGCCGCCCCGACAATGGCCGCCATCACCTGATCCACCTCATCCAGCGCCGCCATCTCGCAGGCCGCCCGCTGGCCACTCAGCACCTCGGTTCGGCTGCCCTTCTCAAGCAGCTGTGCTTTCAGCAGGCGCGCGCTCTCTTCGTCATCCATCACCGCATAGCGGGGCGTAAACTCCAGGCACTGCTCAACCATTCGCTGCACATTCTTACCGGCCACCAGCGCTGTCAAGGTGTAAAGTTCAGGATTATGGCGAACAACGTCGAGAGTGCTGCAACCGATAGAGCCGGTTGAGCCAAGGAGTGTTAAATGCTTCATGAGATGCCCGAAAAGTTAGACCAGATAAAAGCAAAACGCCGCCAGCAAGACCCAAAGTCCCTCTGAACGGCGTTTATCAGTGTACGACAGAAATCAGAACTGCATCAGTTCCGCTTCTTTATCTGCCAGCGCCGCATCAATTTTCTTGATGGCAGCGTCAGTCATTTTCTGAATGTCGTCCTGGGAACGACGATCGTCATCTTCACTGATCTCTTTTTCTTTCAGCAGCGCTTTGACTTTATCATTCGCGTCGCGACGGACGTTACGCACGGATACACGACCCTGCTCAGCTTCGCCACGCACCACTTTGATCAGGTCTTTACGACGCTCTTCGGTCAGCGGTGGCAGTGGAACGCGGATGTCAGCACCCGCAGAGCTTGGGTTCAGACCGAGGTCAGACGCCATGATCGCTTTCTCAACCGCCGGGCCCATAGAACGATCGAATACGTTGATTTTCAGCGTACGGGTATCTTCTACCGTCACGCTCGCCAGCTGACGCAGAGGGGTTGGCGTACCGTAGTACTCGACGATGATGCCATCCAGCAGGCTTGGGGAAGCACGGCCAGTACGGATTTTGCTGATTTGGGTTTTGAACGCTTCTACGCATTTTTCCATGCGTATTTCAGCATCTTTTCTGATGTCGTTAATCACGTTACGAATCCTTGAAAACTTGTCTCAGGCAGACTATCCGCCAGCACAGCGCTACAGGTGTGCTAAGTATAGTCGCGTTTAATTCATGACAACGCCAAAGGCGCGCCCGGGTAAGATACCACTACAAAATAAAGCGGAATCTTACCTGTATTTATCGTCAACGGAAATTATTCCGTGATCAAAGTGCCTTCTTTTTCGCCCATGACCACGCGACGCAGTGCGCCAGGTTTGTTCATGTTGAAGACACGAATTGGCAATTTGTGGTCGCGAGCCAGCGTGAAGGCGGCAAGATCCATCACTTTCAGCTCTTTATCCAGCACTTCGCTGTAGCTCAGCTGATCGTACATGGTGGCAGAAGGATCTTTTGCCGGGTCGGCAGTAAACACGCCATCGACTTTGGTCGCTTTCAGTACCACATCAGCTTCGATCTCGATACCGCGCAGGCAAGCAGCGGAATCGGTCGTAAAGAACGGGTTACCCGTACCGGCGGAGAGGATCACCACGCGGTTGTTGCGCAGCAGGCTGATAGCTTCTGCCCAGCTGTAATTATCGCATACGCCATTCAGGGGGATCGCGGACATCAGGCGGGCGTTCACATAGGCGCGATGGAGCGCATCACGCATCGCCAGGCCATTCATCACGGTTGCCAGCATACCCATGTGGTCGCCCACAACGCGGTTCATCCCCGCTTTCGCCAGACCAGCACCACGGAAAAGGTTGCCACCGCCAATGACCACGCCAACCTGGATGCCCAGTTCGACCAGTTCTTTGATTTCCTGTGCCATGCGATCAAGGATGCTTGCGTCAATACCGAAGCCTTCCGATCCCTGCAGCGCTTCGCCACTCAGCTTAAGCAGAATGCGTTTGTACACGGGTTTTGCATTGGTAGCCATGTTTCTTTCCTGAGACTGTCAACGATTAAGATGGGGGTTAATTCTGGCGACATGATATGCCGCAAATCAGTACAGCGATACTGGAGCCTGTCTGATTTCCTGTGACGGGTGACAAAAAGAAGCCGCCCTCAGGCGGCTCCTTTTCAATCATTAAGACTGCTTGGACATTGCAGCAACTTCTGCTGCGAAGTCAGTCTCAACTTTCTCGATGCCTTCGCCCACTTCGAAGCGGATGAAGCCAGTTACGTCAGCGTTGTGCTCTTTCAGCAGCTGAGCAACAGATTTGCTTGGGTCCATTACGAATGGCTGGCCAGTCAGAGAAACTTCGCCGGTGAATTTCTTCATGCGGCCTTCAACCATTTTCTCTGCGATTTCTTTTGGTTTACCAGACTGCATCGCGATGTCCAGCTGAACCTGGTACTCTTTCTCTACCACTTCAGCAGACACGTCTTCTGGCTTAACGAATTCTGGCTTGCTTGCAGCGATGTGCATTGCCAGCTGTTTAACCAGCTCTTCGTCAGCGCCTTTAGCCGCAACCAGAACACCGATACGAGCACCGTGCTGGTATGAACCCAGAACGTCGCCTTCCAGAGAAGCAACGCGACGGATGTTGATGTTCTCACCGATTTTAGCAACCAGCGCAACACGCTCTTCTTCGAACTGTGCTTTCAGAACTTCAACGTCAGTGATTTTGCCAGCAACCGCTGCGTCCAGAACTTTGTTAGCAAATGCCTGGAAACCACCATCTTTAGCAACGAAGTCAGTCTGGCAGTTAACTTCCAGAATGATGCCGTAGGTGCCGTCGATCTTAGTGATGATCACGCCGTCAGCAGCAACGTTGCCTGCTTTTTTAGCTGCTTTGATCGCACCGGATTTACGCATGTTTTCGATTGCCAGCTCGATGTCGCCGTTCGCTTCAGTCAGCGCTTTTTTGCAATCCATCATGCCTGCGCCAGTACGCTCGCGCAGCTCTTTTACCAGGGATGCGGTAATTTCAGCCATTCTTAAATCCTCGGGAGATGTGAACTGCCCGGCCGGGGGCCAAACAGTGTAAATTGAAAAAAGGGGCCGGTAATGGGCCCCTATTCATACACGGTACTAATAAGGGGTAAAACCTTATTATTCAGCTTCTACGAAGCTTTCTTCCGCCTGAGAAGCCAGATCCTGGGAACGGCCTTCACGAACGGTAGCAGCTACAGCGCTCAGGTACAGGCTAACAGCACGGATTGCGTCGTCGTTACCCGGGATAACGAAGTCAACACCGTCCGGATCGGAGTTGGTATCAACGATAGCGAATACCGGGATACCCAGGTTGTTAGCTTCTTTGATAGCGATGTGCTCGTGGTCTGCATCGATTACGAACAGCGCGTCTGGCAGGCCGCCCATATCTTTGATACCGCCCAGGCTGTTTTCCAGCTTGTCCAGTTCACGAGTGCGCATCAGCGCTTCTTTCTTAGTCAGCTTGTCGAAAGTACCGTCCTGAGACTGGGTTTCCAGATCTTTCAGGCGCTTGATGGACTGACGAACAGTTTTCCAGTTGGTCAGCATGCCGCCCAACCAGCGATGGTTCACGAAGAACTGGTCGCAGCTGTTAGCAGCATCTTTCACAGCTTCGCTTGCAGCGCGCTTAGTACCAACGAACAGAATCTTACCTTTACGGGAAGAGATCTTGTTCAGCTCAGCCAGGGCTTCGTTGAACATTGGTACAGTTTTCTCAAGGTTGATGATGTGAACTTTGTTACGTGCGCCGAAGATGAAAGGCTTCATTTTCGGGTTCCAGTAACGGGTCTGGTGACCAAAGTGAACACCAGCCTTGAGCATGTCGCGCATGGAAACAGTTGCCATGTTTAAAACCTCTATATTGAAAGTTGGGGTTATGCCTCCACGTATCCCATATTACCGACCCCGAAGGGCACCCCGGAATATGTGCCGATACGTGTGTGTTGTTACACAAAGTGAGATTTGTCGCTCCCGTCCAGCCTGTGTATCTGAGATGGATCGGAAGTCCGGCGCGCTTTATACCACAAAACACGACCAGAAACCAACAGTTGTTGGCGGAGTGTGCTGTTAATGATTCTCAATTTGGCACGGAGCGTGCCTGACTGATACCATTGACGACACTTAGACTAGTATTGTCGAAAAAATCGACACCGATGGACAGATTACATGGCTATCTCTATTAAGACACCTGAAGAAATTGAAAAGATGCGCGTCGCCGGTCGTCTGGCCGCGGAAGTGCTGGAAATGATCGAGCCGTTCGTGAAGCCGGGCGTCAGCACGGGTGAACTGGACCGCATCTGTAACGACTATATCGTGAACGAGCAGCACGCGGTTTCCGCCTGCCTCGGCTACCACGGTTTCCCAAAATCCGTCTGCATCTCTATTAATGAAGTGGTGTGCCACGGCATTCCTGACGATGAAAAACTGCTGAAAGACGGCGATATCGTCAACATCGACGTGACCGTCATTAAAGACGAGTACCACGGTGACACCTCAAAAATGTTCATCGTTGGCAAGCCGACCATCCTGGGCGAGCGCCTGTGCAAAGTCACCCAGGATAGCCTCTACCTGGCGCTGAAAATGGTGAAGCCGGGTATTCGCCTGCGTACTATCGGCGCCGCAATTCAGAAATTTGTGGAAGCGGAAGGGTTCTCCGTGGTGCGCGAATACTGCGGTCACGGTATTGGCCGCGTCTTCCATGAAGAGCCGCAGGTTCTGCACTACGATGCAGACGACGGCGGCGTCGTGCTGCAAAAGGGCATGACCTTCACCATCGAGCCAATGGTCAACGCCGGTGACTACCGCATCCGCACCATGAAAGACGGCTGGACGGTGAAAACCAAAGACAGAAGCTTGTCTGCCCAGTACGAGCATACTATTGTGGTAACAGACAACGGCTGCGAAATTATGACGTTGCGCAAGGATGACACCATCCCGGCGATACTGACGAACATTGAGTGATAAGAAGCCGGCAAATGCCGGCTTTTTTAATGGCGATAGCTTTTTCTTATGGGTGGCGCACGATGAGTAATCTTTTACCCGAACAGTATGCTAACACAGCCCTTCCCACCCTCCCCGACCAGCCCGATAACCCGGGCGTCTGGCCGCCGCACGAGCTGACCTGCGCGCATATTAAATCCCATATGGATGTTTTCCATCGCTGGCTGGGTAGCGCGTTCGATGCAGGCGTATCTGCCGAGCAGCTCATTGAGGCGCGCACCGAGTTTATCGACCAGCTCCTGCAGCGTCTATGGATCGACTACGGTTTCGGGCAGGTTAGCGACATCGCGCTGGTTGCCGTCGGGGGCTATGGCCGCGGTGAGCTGCATCCGCTTTCCGATATCGATCTCCTGATCCTAAGCCGCAAAAAGCTGCCGGACGAACAGGCGCAAAAAATCGGCGAGCTTCTGACCCTGCTCTGGGACGTGAAGCTGGAAGTCGGCCACAGCGTTCGCACCCTGGAAGAGTGTCTGCTGGAAGGGCTATCGGACCTGACCGTTGCCACCAACCTGATTGAAACCCGTCTGCTGATTGGCGACGTCGCGCTGTTCCTGGAGCTGCAAAAACACATCTTCAGCGACGGCTTCTGGCCGTCAGAAAAGTTCTTCGCCGCGAAGGTCGAGGAGCAAAACCAGCGCCACCAGCGCTACCACGGCACCAGCTATAACCTTGAGCCTGACATTAAAAGCAGCCCCGGCGGCCTGCGCGACATCCACACGTTACAGTGGGTCGCCCGTCGCCATTTCGGCGCCACCTCGCTGGACGAGATGGTTGGCTTCGGCTTTTTAACCGAGGCGGAGCGTAACGAGCTCAACGAGTGTCTGCACCTGCTGTGGCGCATCCGCTTTGCCCTGCATCTGGAGGTCACCCGCTACGATAACCGTCTGCTGTTTGACCGCCAGCTCAGCGTGGCGCAGCGCCTGAATTACCAGGGCGAAGGTAACGAGCCGGTTGAGCAGATGATGAAGGATTTCTTCCGCGTCACCCGCCGGGTGACCGAGCTGAACCAGATGCTGTTGCAGCTGTTCGACGAGGCCATTCTGGCCCTGACGGCGGACGAAAAGCCGCGCCCGATTGACGATGAATTCCAGCTGCGCGGCACGCTTATCGATCTGCGCGACGAAACGCTGTTTATCCGCGAGCCGGAAGCGATCCTGCGGATGTTCTACACCATGGTGCGCAACAGCAGCATCACCGGGATCTACTCCACCACCCTGCGCCATCTGCGCCATGCGCGCCGTCATCTGACGCAGCCTTTGTGTTACATCCCGGAAGCCCGTTCGCTGTTCCTGAGCATGCTCCGCCACCCGGGCGCCGTAAGCCGCGGGCTGCTGCCGATGCACCGCCACAGCGTGCTGTGGGCCTATATGCCGCAGTGGTCGCACATTGTCGGCCAAATGCAGTTCGACCTGTTCCACGCCTACACGGTGGATGAACACACCATCCGCGTGATGCTCAAGCTGGAGAGCTTTGCCAAAGAAGAGACGCGCTCCCGCCACCCGCTGTGCGTCGAGCTGTGGCCGCGCCTGACCCATCCGGAACTGATCCTGATTGCCGCCCTGTTCCACGACATCGCCAAGGGCCGCGGCGGTGACCACTCGGTACTGGGCGCCCAGGACGTGCTGAAATTTGCCGAACTGCACGGCCTGAACTCACGTGAAACGCAGCTGGTGGCCTGGCTGGTGCGCCATCACCTGCTGATGTCGGTCACCGCGCAGCGTCGGGACATTCAGGACCCGGAAGTCATTAAGCAGTTCGCGGAAGAAGTTCAGACGGAAAACCGCCTGCGCTATCTGGTCTGCCTGACGGTGGCGGATATTTGCGCCACCAACGAAACCCTGTGGAATAGCTGGAAGCAGAGCCTGCTGCGCGAGCTGTACTTCGCTACCGAAAAACAGCTGCGTCGCGGGATGCAGAACACGCCGGACATGCGCGAGCGCGTGCGTCACCACCAGCTTCAGGCGCTGGCGCTGCTGCGGATGGATAACATTGATGAAGAGGCGCTACATCAGATTTGGGCCCGCTGCCGCGCCAACTATTTTGTCCGCCACAGCCCAAACCAGCTGGCGTGGCACGCGCGGCATCTGCTCAAGCACGATCTGTCCCAGCCGATGATCCTGCTAAGCCCGCAGGCCACGCGCGGCGGAACGGAGATTTTCATCTGGAGCCCGGACCGGCCTTATCTGTTTGCTGCCGTCTGTGCCGAGCTGGACAGACGTAACCTGAGCGTGCATGACGCGCAGATTTTCACCACCCGCGACGGCATGGCCATGGACACCTTTATCGTGCTGGAGCCGGACGGCAGCCCGCTGTCGTCGGACAGGCATGAAGGGATACGTTTAGGTCTGGAGCAGGCGATTACCCAGCGCAGCTGGCAGCCCCCGCAGCCGCGTCGCCAGCCGGCAAAATTGCGCCACTTTACCGTGGATACCGAGGTCAATTTCCTGCCGACCCACACCGATCGTAAATCGTTCCTGGAGCTGATCGCGCTCGACCAGCCAGGGCTGCTCGCCCGCGTCGGCCAGGTTTTTGCCGATCTGGGAATTTCGCTTCATGGGGCCCGAATTACAACGATTGGCGAGCGAGTAGAAGATTTATTTATAATCGCCACCGCCGACCGGCGTGCCCTTAATAATGACCTGCAGCTTGAAGTGCAACAACGGTTGACAGCAGCCCTCAATCCAAACGATAAAGGGTGATATGTTTTTTAGTGAAATGGAAAGAGTAAACAATGCAGCAGTTACAGAACGTTATTGAGTCCGCTTTTGAGCGTCGCGCCGAGATTACCCCGGCAAATGTGGATACCGTGACCCGTGAAGCGGTAAACCAGGTGATTTCCCTGCTGGATTCCGGCGCGCTGCGCGTGGCAGAAAAAATCGACGGTCAGTGGGTCACTCATCAATGGCTGAAGAAAGCCGTGCTGCTCTCTTTCCGCATCAACGATAACCAGGTTATCGACGGAGCAGAAAGCCGCTACTTCGATAAAGTGCCAATGAAGTTCGCTGACTACGACGAAGCGCGTTTCCAGAAAGAAGGTTTCCGCGTGGTGCCGCCTGCGGCGGTGCGTCAGGGTGCCTTCATCGCACGCAACACCGTGCTGATGCCATCCTACGTGAACATCGGTGCCTACGTTGATGAAGGCACCATGGTGGATACGTGGGCAACGGTTGGTTCCTGCGCACAGATCGGGAAAAACGTTCACCTGTCCGGCGGCGTGGGCATCGGCGGTGTTCTGGAGCCACTGCAGGCTAACCCAACCATCATCGAAGATAACTGCTTCATCGGCGCGCGTTCAGAAGTGGTGGAAGGCGTGATCGTGGAAGAAGGTTCCGTGATCTCCATGGGCGTTTACATCGGCCAGAGCACCCGTATTTACGACCGTGAAACCGGTGAAGTGCATTACGGTCGCGTTCCGGCGGGCTCCGTGGTGGTTTCCGGCAACCTGCCGTCAAAAGATGGCAAATACAGCCTGTACTGTGCGGTTATCGTGAAGAAAGTGGATGCGAAAACGCGCGGTAAAGTGGGCATCAACGAATTGCTGCGCACCATCGATTAATCGGGTATAACAAAAAGCGGGGGCAACCCCGCTTTTTTTATATCTGAGGGTGGCGAAAATAGATTTTTTCGTTAATTATTCAAAGGTTATGTTGAGATCAAGGGTACCGCTATGTACGATAATCTGAAAAGTCTGGGCATTACCAATCCTGATGAAATTGATCGTTACAGCCTCCGCCAGGAAGCCAATAACGATATTTTGAAAATCTATTTTCACAAGGACAAAGGAGAGTTTTTCGCCAAAAGCGTGAAGTTTAAATACCCACGCCAGCGTAAGACCGTTGTTGCTGACGGTGTAGGACAGGGATACAAAGAAGTACAGGAAATCAGCCCTAACCTGCGCTATGTGATCGATGAACTCGATCAGATCTGCCAGCGCGACCGCACCGAAGTCGATCTCAAGCGCAAGATCCTTGACGACCTGCGTCACCTTGAAAGCGTTGTTACCAATAAGATCAGCGAGATTGAAGCGGATCTTGAGAAGTTAACCCGCAACAAATAAGCCGTTTTATTGCCCGGTGGCGCTTCGCTTACCGGGCCTACGAACGCATGTAGGCCGGGTAAGGCGAAGCCGCCCCCCGGCAAACAGCTTCATCTCTGTTCATCCAACTGCAGCGCCACATACAGCAGCAGCCTGTCGTCGAAATTTCCCAGATCTAACCCCGTCAGCTCTGAAATTCGGTTTAACCGATACTCCAGGGTATTGCGGTGAATAAACAGCGCTTTTGACGTCGCCAGCGGCTGCACGTTATGACGGAACCACGCCTGCAGGGTCCGGCGCAGCAGGCCGTTATTGTCCATGGCTTTCAGGCGCGCCAGTGGCCGCGCCAGCTCATTGGCCTGCCAGCCACCGCGCAGGCTGTCGAGCAGCACCGGCAGCATCAGGTCCTGATAAAAATAGCTGCGGCTCTCCGGCATTCGCTGCTTGCCCACCATCATGGTGGTGCGCGCGGTTCGCCAGGAGCGGGCGATACTGCCCGGACCGGTAAAGTAGTTGCCCAGCGCAACGCGAAAACGCAGCTGACCATTCTCTTTCATACGGGAAATTAACTGCTCCACGCGACGGCGATGATCGTCCGCATCCCAGCGGCCAAACGCATTGAGCGCCGGTTTGAGCACCACCATCTCCGTCAGAGAAACGATCGCCACCAGGTTATCGCGCTCCGGCGTCGCCAGTGCATTTTGCAGCTGCTGCAGCTCGGCCATCGCGCTGTCTACGCCCAGCTGGCCGCTGTCGACCTCAATGACCGCCACCACGCGCGGCTGGTTCAGATCGATCCCCAGACGCTGCGCCCATTCACTGAGCGCAGGCGTATGCTCCTCTGCCTGAATAAGGTTCATCACCAGCTCTTCGCGCAGGCGGCTGTCCTGAGCCAGCAGGTGCATCAGCCGCGACTGCTCCAGCATCATCTCCGCCGTCATGCAGACCAGCTCGCCATATTTTCGCAGTGACTCGGGCTCGCCGGTGAGGCCGATGACCCCCACAATCTCGCCTTCAAGGCGCAGCGGTAAATTGATGCCCTGACGGACGCCGTGCAGGTGTTTCGCTACCGCATCGTCGATATCGACCACGCGCCCCTGGGAGAGCACCAGCAGCGCGCCTTCGTGCAATTCCCCAATACGCTCGCGATCGCCACTGCCAATAATGCGCCCGCGGGCATCCATTACGTTGATATTGGTATCAATGATGCGCATGGTGCGCGCCACAATATCCTGCGCCATTTTGGTATCAAGATGCCAGCCAGCCATAGAACCCTCCCGTGAGCAGAGCTCAAGCATAGGGAAGTTCAGCGACGCCTGCATTGTGCAGATGCACAAAGAGAGAGGAAGAAGTGTGGACTTGTGTGAAAGGTCACAGAAACGAGAAAAGCCCCTGCGAACAGGGGCTTCAGAGGATTACTGCATCAGCAGGTAAATAGAGGTGTCACCACGCTGGATATTCAGCGCCAGCACGGAAGGTTTGCTGTCGAGGATCTTACGCAGTTCAGCGATGTTTTTCACCGGCTGCTGGTTAGCGCCCATGATCACATCGCCTTTTTTCAGGCCAATACGGGCTGCCGGTGAATTCGCCTTCACGTTATTCACCACTACGCCTTTATCTGCGCCTTTGTTGCTCATCTCGGCACCTTCAATACCGCTGAAGATGGTGCTGGAGTCCACCTGATTCTGGCTGCTCTGCTGCAGCTCCAGGCTGACGTTAACCGCCTTGCCGTCGCGCAGCAGACCAAGGGTCACTTTGCTGCCGATAGGCATAGAGCCGACTTCCGCACGCAGGGCGGCAAAGCTGCTGATCGGTTTACCATTCAGGGAGGTGATCACATCCCCCGCTTTAATGCCCGCTTTCGCCGCAGAGGAGTTCGGCATCACCTGGCTGACGAATGCCCCGCGCTGGGCGTCAACCTTCATTGCCTTAGCCAGTTCGGAGTTCAGTTCCGTACCCAGGATACCCAGCTCACCGCGTTTCACCTGGCCATACTGCACCATCTGCGCGGTCAGGTTTTTCACCATGTTACTTGGGATAGCAAAGCCGATCCCGATGTTGCCGCCGTCCGGTGCCAGGATCGCGGTGTTGATACCGATCAGCTCGCCGTTCAGGTTGACCAGCGCACCGCCGGAGTTACCGCGGTTGATCGCTGCATCCGTCTGGATGAAGTTTTCATAGTTTTCGGCATTGAGGCCGCTGCGGCCCAGTGCAGAGACGATACCCGAGGTCACGGTTTCACCCAGACCAAACGGGTTACCGATCGCCACGGTATAGTCACCCACGCGCAGCGCGTCGGAGTCGGCAATTTTAATCGCCGTCAGGTTTTTCGGATCCTGAATCTGGATCAGCGCGATGTCGGAGCGCGGATCTTTGCCGACCACTTTGGCGTCAAACTTACGGCCATCGCTCAGCTGAACCTTAATGCTGCTCGCGTTATCAACAACGTGGTTGTTGGTGACGACATAGCCTTTCGCTGCATCAATGATTACCCCCGAGCCAAGCGCCATGAATTTCTGCTGCTGGCCGCCGCCCTGGCTGTCATCCCCTGCGCCACCGCCCTGACAGAACGGAGAGCTCTGGAATGGCGAACCGTCCTGGCAGAACGGCGAGTTGTCGCCGAAGAACTGCTGGAAGTTACGCGGCATGCGCGGCGTATTGACGGTCGTGCTACCCTCAACGTTAATACTCACCACCGATGGCATCACTTTTTCGAGCATCGGTGCCAGGCTTGGCATCTGCTGCGCGGTTGCTGCCGACGACGCGGTCTCGGCTGCAGTAGCAGTCAGAGGAGACAGCGCTAAACCTAAACTCAGAGCCAGTGCACTCATTGCTAATGTGGTTTTTTTCATGTTTCTCAATCTCGATTTACAGGTAACGCAAAATTGCTGTGTAACTCAGATTCGTTTTATACCGCTTAGTTCCGGCGATAAGTTTATGGAAAAGGTAAAAATTTATTGGCCGTCTTTACAAAACTCCGGGTTATTCCACCGCCATCAGCTTGCGATATTCATCCCAGGCATACAAATCCGTCATGCCGCTGATATAGTCCTGGATAAGACGGCAGCGGTAATAATATTCCATCACCGGCCACTGCGGTGACTGGCGATCCAGCTTGCCAATCGCTTCGACATACGCCAGACGGTGTCGGGTAGAAAGTTTTTGATAAAGTCGTGATTCAATGGGAATACGGCGCACGCGCTCGTGTTCTACCAGCTCGCTGAATTCGTCGACCGACAGCTGGAGCAGCGGAGCATAAATTTCCAGTAACCCACTGATCACCCTATATCCCTGCAGCTCTAACTGTTCGACATCCGGATGGCTGAATACATGCCGCATCGCCACATGTTTATAAAGCTCGAGGAGCTGGCTGAAACTGCTGTCATCTTCCAGCAGGGCGTGGTTGAATTCCCCGCTGAAAATCAGCGGCAAATTATCAATAAAGCGTGACGCCGCGTACGGCACCAGCTTATTTAATGTATTGACCCGCAAATACATAAAGAACTGGTCTTCCGTACTGCGGCTTAATGTATTTGAGCGTGATTTTTCCCAGGCATTTTCGACAACCTGCGCAAACAGCGAGCCTTTTTCATGGGTGCCCCAGGCCGTATAAAGATGCTGATAAAGCTCCTCGACGCTGAAAATTTTTTTCTCAACGGCGTCTTCCAGATCGGCCACGCAATAGGAAATATCATCGGCGGCTTCCATAATCCAGGTCAATGGAAAACGGCCGTTTGGCGTCAATGAAAGTTCTTTACGTAACCGTTCAATATAAGCCTCTTCGGAAAGGTAATAGCCCGGTTTTTTCATTAAATAACTGTGGGACGCGGGCGTCTCCCCCATCCACCACGCGGGGCGCGTATATTTAAGAATGCAGCCGACCTGCGCCCAGGTCAGGTTCATACGCATCAGGGAATGCACCAGCCGGATCCCCTGCGCGTTACCCTCAAAGTGACAGAGGTCCTGGCGCACCTTGCGGCGCAGATCGTTCAGCCCCTCTTCACCTTCACGCAGGCGTAAATCGCGTACGATGCAGCGGTCGTCGCTCAGCGGCTGGCTTACCGCATCCGAAGGGTAAAGCCGTTGCTTAAACCAGTCATTGATAGCCGCCTCACCAAAGTGGCCGAAAGGCGGGTTGCCGATGTCATGCATCAGGCAGGCCATCTCAACGATGCTCTCAAAAGGCCCCGTCAGCTCGTCCAGACCATAGGTTTCCAGTAAGCGCTGCTCTTTGAGACGGCTTAAAATCTCTTTGGCGATGTAGCGCCCGACCTGCTGCACCTCCATGGAGTGGGTTAAGCGCGTGCGCACCGCGGCGTTACGCTCCAGCGGAAAGACCTGGGTCTTTTGCTGCAGACGGCGGATGGCGGGCGAGTTAATGATCCGCCCGCGATCGCTTTCGAAGATACGCAGGATCTCATGTTCGCTCTTGTCGCCCTGCGGCGAACGGAAACGTCGGTGCCAGTTAATTTTGGTGCGAAAATCGATTGGTGACATGTGCTCCCCCGCGTGAGAATGCGTTTCCCCTTAACCGCATGATAGACTATGCATCTTAACAAGGCACATCGCGAGTAAATCTATGAAAATCGGCATTATTGGTGCAATGGAAGAAGAAGTTACGCTTCTGCGTGACAAAATTGAGAACCGTCAGACCCTCTCTCTGGGAGGTTGTGAGATCTATACCGGTCAGCTAAACGGTGTTGACGTGGCTCTGCTGAAATCAGGCATCGGTAAAGTCGCTGCGGCGCTGGGTGCCACCCTGCTGCTTGAGCGCTGCAAGCCGGACGTGATCGTGAATACCGGCTCTGCGGGCGGCCTGGCGCCGACGCTGAAAGTGGGTGACATCGTTGTTTCCGACGAAGCGCGCTATCACGATGCGGACGTCACCGCGTTCGGCTACGAGTACGGCCAGCTTCCGGGCTGCCCGGCAGGGTTTAAAGCGGACGACAAACTGATTGCGGCGGCAGAGACCTGCATTGCGGAGCTCAACCTCAACGCGGTACGCGGTCTGATTGTCAGCGGTGATGCGTTCATCAATGGCTCCGTTGGCCTGGCGAAAATCCGTCATAACTTCCCTCAGGCGGTGGCCGTTGAGATGGAAGCGACCGCGATCGCGCACGTTTGCCATAATTTCAACGTACCGTTTGTAGT
The DNA here is from genome assembly GCF_019584165.1 of Enterobacter sp. EC_64. Classification (NCBI taxonomy): domain Bacteria; kingdom Pseudomonadati; phylum Pseudomonadota; class Gammaproteobacteria; order Enterobacterales; family Enterobacteriaceae; genus Enterobacter; species Enterobacter sp. EC_64. The sequence continues at coordinate 260,466 of NZ_VDAS01000002.1, read as the reverse complement.
GGTTCGCGCCATCTCTGACGTGGCAGATCAGCAGTCCCACATCAGCTTCGACGAGTTCCTGACCGTTGCAGCAAAACAGTCCACCGTGATGGTGGAACGCCTGGTGCAGAACCTGGCACGTGGCTAAACATCCCTTCAGGGCGCTGGCCGCCCTGCTTCTGCTCGCACCGGCGTGGCTTTTTGCCGCGCCGCGTGTGATTACCCTCTCTCCCGCCAATACCGAACTGGCGTTTGCCGCCGGGATCACGCCCGTTGGCGTGAGCAGCTTTTCGGATTATCCCCCACAGGCTGCGGGCATTGAACAGGTGGCAACCTGGCAAGGGATGAACCTTGAGCGCATCGTGGCGCTGAAACCGGATCTCGTGCTGGCCTGGCGCGGCGGAAACGCCGAGCGGCTGGTTAACCAGCTTACCTCCCTTGGCATCAAGATCATGTGGATTGATGCCGTCAGCATTGAGCAGGTCGCTCAGGCGCTACAGGCCCTGGCACCCTATAGCCCTACGCCCAAAAAAGCCGAGGCTGCAGCGAAACAGATGCTCAGCGACTATGCCGCGCTGAAATCCCGATACGATACCCCTGTTAAAAAGCGCATCTTCCTGCAGTTTGGCAGCCAGCCGCTGTTCACCACCGGTAAAGGGTCGATTCAGAATCAGGTACTGGAAGTCTGTGGCGGTGAAAACATCTTTGCAGCCAGCCGGGTACCGTGGCCTCAGGTAAGCCGTGAGCAGGTTCTGGCGCGCCAGCCACAGGCCATCGTGGTGGTCGGAAATGCGAGCGAAATTCCCAAAATCGAGCAATTCTGGCAAAAGCAGCTAAAAATACCGGTAATACCCCTCAACAGCGACTGGTTTGAACGCGCCAGCCCGCGTATTATCCTCGCCGCAAAACAGCTCTGTGCCGCGCTGGCAGAGAGTCACTAACATAAGACCCTTTTCGAGGATTTAACGATGCTCGTTTATTGGCTGGATATTCTTGGCACAGCCGTTTTTGCTATCTCCGGCGTCCTGCTCGCCGGAAAACTACGCATGGATCCGTTTGGCGTGCTGGTGCTTGGCGTGGTGACCGCCGTGGGCGGCGGGACAATCCGCGATATGGCGCTGGCCAATGGCCCGGTGTTTTGGGTGAAAGATCCGACCGACCTGGTGGTCGCGATGGTCACCTGCCTGTTAACCATTGTGCTGATTCGCCAGCCCCGCCGATTACCAAAATGGATATTGCCGGTACTGGATGCCGTCGGTCTGGCCGTGTTTGTCGGTATTGGTGTCAATAAGGCGTTTAATGCGGGCACCGGTCCGATGGTGGCGATCTGCATGGGCGTGTTAACCGGCGTGGGCGGCGGGATCATTCGCGACATTCTGGCACGGGAGGTGCCGATGATCCTGCGTACTGAAATTTACGCGACGGCCTGTATTGCGGGCGGCATTGTCCACGCGACCGCGTATTACACCTTTGCAATTCCGCTGGAAAACGCCGCGATGCTGGGGATGATCGTGACGCTGGCGATACGTTTAGCGGCGATACGCTGGCATCTGAAGCTGCCGACGTTTGCGCTGGATGAAACTTCAAGATAGGCGTCGTTTATAAGCCCGGTGGCGCTTCGCTTACCGGGCCTACAATCCGCATTCAGGCTTAAATGCTGAACGAAGACCCACACCCGCAGGTGCTTGTTGCGTTCGGGTTGGTCACCACAAAGCGTGAACCTTCCAGACCTTCGGTGTAGTCGACCGAACCACCTACCAGATACTGCAGGCTCATCGGGTCAACCACCAGCGCGACGCCCTGTTTCTCAATGGTCATATCGCCATCGTTAACCTGATCGTCAAAAGTAAAACCGTACTGGAAGCCGCTGCAGCCGCCACCGGTAATATAGACACGCAGTTTCAGATCCGGATTGTCTTCGTCGGCAATCAGGGTTTTCACTTTGTTGGCTGCTGCTTCGGTAAATTCCAGCGGCACAGCTACGTCATCACTCATCTTATGCTCCCATGAATACTGCTATTGGGTAAAATTCACCCAATTCTTTTCGTCATTATCTAATACCCTGGTAATTCATTCAAGTATTCTGCGCGGCGGCCCGCTCCGCCTCTTGTTTTGCCAGGGTACGCGCGAGGATGGTGGAGTATAGCGGTTTTCCACCCAGGAACTGGGCTAATAGTGTCGCCCCGAGACAGGTAATGATCATTGGCAAAATGAGCTGGTAATTGTCCGTCATCTCCAGCACCAGCACGATACCGGTCAACGGCGCGCGCAGGGAGGCGGCCAGCAGCGCCCCCATTCCGGCTACCGCAAAGGTCCCTGCATCAAGGTGATAGGCGGGAAAGCCCGCCTCAGCCGCCATACCAAACGCGGTGCCCAACAAGGTTCCCAGCGCCAGCATCGGGGCGAATATCCCGCCGGGCGCGCCGGAGGAAAAACACAATACCGTGGTGATGACGCGGGAGATAAACATAAACAGCAGCAGACCCACGCTGAAGTTCCCCGCCGCCGCAATGGGGATCAGCCCGAAGCCGCCGCCCGCGGCATTCGGCTCGATAAACCCGAGCACGCCACAGATTCCGCCAAGCAGGCCGCCCATCAGCACCCATTTAGTCGTATTCCCACCGTGAATACGCTGGAACATATCCTGAGCGCGCAGGATAAAGGTATTAAACAGCGGTCCCACCACGCCAAAAATCATGCCGAGGATCAGGTAAAGCCACAGGGTGTTAACCGGCGCGTTGGTCAGTTTACCCACCTCAATGACCGCCCCTTCGCCATTAAAGAGGCGAAACACGATGCTCGACATAATGACGCCGGTAAACACCGCTTTAATGGAGATCAGGTTGTAGCGAAACTGCGCGCGCATTTCTTCGATGATAAACAAAATGCCCGCCAGCGGCGCGTTAAAGGCCGCCGACAGCCCCGCCGCCGCACCGGTTGCCAGCAGCGTATGGCGCGCTTCGGCGCTGCGCATCCGAAAGAGATCGCCCACCATGCGGCCGACGTTCCCGCCCAGCTGAACCGTAGGCCCTTCCCGGCCAAGAACCATCCCCGCGCCCAGCGTACCCATGCCGCCGATAAATTTCACCGGAATGACTCGCCACCAGCGCACAGGACGCAGCTCCTCCAGCGCCCCTTCAATTTCCGGGATGCCGGACCCGCCCGCCTCCGGCGCAAATTTACGCACAAGAAAATACCCCACCATGGCGAACAGCGCCGACAACCCGAACGCCGCAACCCAGACCAGCCATCGGCTGTCGGCGAAACCGGCCACGGTTCCCACTCGCCAGTTGAGTACGGCATTAACCGCTTTTTCAAACGCCACGCCCACCAGACCGGCGAGTGTTCCCACCACGGCAGCGGCCAGCAGGATCGCCAGCGGCGTTTTATCGCGATTGAGCAGCCGTCGAATACTGATTCGATGCTGGGCGCGCGTAAACTGTTGTTCTTCAAAAGACGGAGAATCTGATTTCATGTCCTGTACTTATTCGTCATACAAAAGCCGCGTGGATTTTACCAGAGACTGCCCCACCGTCTCCTGAAAATTACTTAACAAATCTTAAAGCATTACCAGGCTAAAAATTTCATAACCTTCCCCGAATCACTTAGAATAGTGGGCTTAATCATTTTATACGAACCAGGAACGACGCCATGAGCAAGTCTGAAAACCTCTACAGTGCAGCCCGCGAGCTTATTCCGGGTGGCGTGAACTCACCTGTGCGCGCCTTTACCGGCGTGGGCGGCACGCCGCTGTTTATCGAACGTGCTGACGGCGCGTATCTGTATGATGTCGATGGCAAAGCCTATATCGATTACGTCGGCTCCTGGGGCCCGATGGTGCTTGGTCACAACCACCCGGCCATTCGTAACGCCGTGATTGAAGCCGCCCAGCGCGGCCTGAGCTTCGGTGCGCCTACCGAAATGGAAGTGAAGATGGCGGAACTGGTCACCGAGCTGGTCCCGACCATGGACATGGTGCGCATGGTGAACTCCGGTACCGAAGCCACCATGAGCGCCATCCGCCTGGCGCGCGGTTTTACCGGCCGCGATAAAATCATCAAGTTCGAAGGCTGCTACCACGGCCACGCGGACTGCCTGCTGGTGAAAGCGGGTTCCGGCGCGCTGACGCTCGGCCAGCCAAACTCGCCTGGCGTACCTGCGGATTTCGCGAAGCATACCCTGACCTGTACCTACAACGATCTGAACACCGTTCGCGCGGCGTTCGAGCAGTATCCGCAGGAGATCGCCTGCATCATCGTTGAGCCGGTTGCGGGCAACATGAACTGTATCCCACCGCAGCCTGACTTCCTGCCGGGCCTGCGCGCCCTGTGCGATGAGTTCGGCGCGCTGCTGATCATCGACGAAGTGATGACCGGCTTCCGCGTGGCGCTGGCGGGCGCCCAGTCTTATTACGGCGTGGAGCCGGACCTCACCTGTCTGGGTAAAATCATCGGCGGCGGCATGCCGGTCGGCGCGTTCGGTGGTCGTAAGGACGTCATGGAAGCGCTGGCACCAACCGGCCCGGTTTACCAGGCGGGCACGCTCTCCGGTAACCCTATCGCCATGGCGGCGGGATTTGCCTGCCTGACCGAAGTGGCTCAGCCAGGTATTCACGAAACCCTGACCGACCGGACCACGCAGCTGGCAAACGGCCTGCTGGAAGCGGCAGAAGAGGCCGGTATTCCGCTGGTGGTTAACCACGTAGGCGGGATGTTCGGGATTTTCTTCACCGAGGCGAAAACCGTGACCCGCTATCAGGACGTGGTGAAGTGCGACGTTGAACGCTTCAAGCGCTTCTTCCACCTGATGCTGGAAGAAGGCGTGTACCTGGCACCGTCCGCATTCGAGGCGGGCTTTATGTCCGTGGCGCACAGCGAAGAAGATATCAATAACACCATTGACGCGGCGCGTAAGGTGTTTGCCAAGCTCTAAGGGCATTGCCGGGTAGCGCTAACGCTTACCCGGCCTACGGTGTTCTCCCTCTCCCCGTGGGAGAGGGCATAAGGCCGCACCTGACTACCGACTCTGCTTTCTCAACAGATAAATAAAATACGGCGCACCAATAAAGGTCGACAGCAGCCCCGCCGGGATCTGATACGGGAACAGCACCATTCTTCCGCACCAGTCTGCAAACACCAGCATCACCCCGCCCGTGAGGGCCGACATGACGATATGCGGCATCGTCCGGCGGAACCCCATCATTCTGGCGATATGCGGCGCCATTAACCCCACAAAACTCAGCGGGCCAATCGTCATGGTGGCCGTCGCCGTCAGGCACGCGGCGAGCAGCAGCAGCGCTACACGCGCTGGCGTCAGCGCCATTCCAACCGCACGTGCGGTTTCCCCGCCGAGCGGCAGAATAGTCAGCCAGCGTCGGCACAGCGGCACCATCGCCAGCAGCACGACCATCACGAGCCCGGACCCGATCGCCTGGCTGCCGGTCGCGCCGTACGTTGAGCCGGATATCCAGGTCAGGATCTTCGCCATACGCGGGTCGCCGCTTGCCTGCAGCATCATCAGCAGCATGGTGAACGCGGTGCTGAGCGCCATCCCCGCCAGCAGCATGCGGTGCGGTGAAAACCCGCCGCGACCAGCGGCAATCAGGATAATCAGCAGCGTAACCGCCGCCCCGAGACTGCCGGCAGGCATCAGCCAGCCAAACGCATTGCCCGGCACAAAGAACAGCATCAGCACCACGCCAAAGGCGGCGCCAGAGCTGATCCCAAGCACTTCCGGGCTCGCCATCGGGTTGCCGGTCAGACGCTGAATAATGCACCCCGCCACCGCCAGCATTACCCCTGCGATCAGCGCAGCAAAGATACGCGGCCAGCGCCACTGCAGCAGATCGTTGAGTAAATCGCCCGTTGCCCAGTGCCAGCCCGCGGCATCGCGACCGAATGAGAGCGCCGCGAACGAGGCAATAACCAGCACCGCCAGCCCGGCAAGGCTAAACCACAGTACCGACTGACGTTCAGCATGGACTTTATCGCCCGCATCCATCGCCGGTGCGCTCATGCTGCGCAGACGCGGCAGCAGCCAAAGCAGCAGCGGCGCACCGATCAGCGCCGTGACCGAGCCGGTAGAGACTTCCCGCCACACCCGCGCCAGCCAGAGAATAAGCTGATCGGAAAGCCAGAGGATCAACGCCCCAATCAGCGAGGCCAGCAGCAGACGCGCCAGCAAACGACGCGCCCCAAGCATTTTCGCCAGCAGCGGCGCAAACAGGCCGATAAACCCGATGATGCCGACCGCGTTCACCAGCAGGGCGCTTAATACAATCGCCAGCGTCAGCGCCGCCAGGCGAGCCAGCGACAGCGCCAGCCCCAGGTTACGCGCCACGCCATCATCCAGTCCCATCAGCGTCAGGGGACGCAGGAGCAGCAGCGTCACCACAACACCGCCAGCCAGCTGCGGCCACAGGCGCAGCACAACGCTCCAGTCGGTTTGGGTGAGCGTACCGGTACTCCACAGGAACATGCTTTGCAGCCGATCGTGGTGGAAAAGCACCAGCAGCTGGTTAATCGCGCCACAGTAGAGGCTCACCACCAGCCCGGCCAGAATGAGCGTCACAGGGGAAAGGCGTTTGCCCCAGGCCACGCCAAAGACCAGTGCGCCCACTACGCACGCCCCCGCGAGTGCCGCAAACTGCGAGGTTAACGCTCCCGGCAGCGCCCACAGCGTGGTGATAGTGATCCCAAGCTGTGCGCCGGTCGCGACGCCGAGCGTGGTTGGCTCCGCCAGCGGGTTACGTAACACCTGCTGGAACAGCACGCCCACCAGCCCTAAGCCGGCACCGACTAAAAGGGAGATTGCCAGACGCGGCAGCAGGCTGTAGTGGAACAGCATCTGCTGAATATTGTCGATATCCGGCGAGGCCAGCGCGGCTTCCCATTGCGCGCGCGGTAACGCGGCAGAGAGGTTGAACCCGGTTAACGCCAGCGCGGCAAGAAAAATCAGCATCAGCAGAAGCGCCGGGAAACGGGCAATACGCGTACTCATGCTTTACCTCCCAGGGCGTTATCCAGCACGCGGGCAAAATGCATCGCCGACAGCGTCGCGCCGTAGAACCAGACCGCCGGAGCGCGCTGGAAGCGCCGCTCGCGCACAAACGGCATCGCCTGCCAGAGCGGGGTCGCCATCAGGGTTTGCATGTCGCGCTCGTTGCCGTGATCGAAACACAGCACATCCACATCGCGAAACGCCGCGAGGCGATCGATACCCACAGCGGTACTGCCCCAGAACGTCATCTCCCCTTCCCAGGCGTTGCGAATGCCGAAGCTGTCCAGCACCTCCTGGAACAGGCAGTTTTTACCAAAGACCAGCATATGGCGGGCATCCAGCAGCGTCACCATCAGCAGCGGACGATCGCCCCGGTGAGCAAAACGCGGCTTCAGGGAGTCGATCAGGGCATCAAATTCGTCGAGATGCCGTTTGGCCTCCGCTTCCCGGTTAAGGAAATGCGCCATCTCGCCAATCGAATTTTTCGCTACGGCCAGCGGTTTTTTACCGTCGCTGAAAGCGAATCCACGCCCGGGTGCAATGCGCGCCATCACCTCTTCTGACGGACCGTAGCCCGCGGACCAGAAGAGGAACGACGGTTTCATCTGGGTGAGCAGCTCGAGGTTTGGCTCCGTACGCAGGCCGACGTCGATCACCGAGTCCGGCAGCTTCGGCTCGTTCACCCAGAGGTTATAGTTGGGAATGTCCGCGACGCCGTAGGGCGTAACGCCGAGCGCCATCATCAGCTCGACCGGCAACCACTCAAGCGCCACTATGCGGTGCGGATCGACGGCGGCGGCACGCGCCGTATTCATTTTTAACAGCAGCGGTGAGAGGGCCATCGCCGTCAGCAGGCGACGGCGGCTAATGCGCATGTTGTCCAGCATCAGTACACGAAGCTCACCGGTGCAGCCCCGGCCGGGTGAGGCAGAATACCCATCGGAATACCATAAATCTGTTCCAGCGTTTCGCTGCGCATCAGCTCGGACGGCGTTCCCTGCGCAATCATTTCGCCACCGCGCAGCGCAACAAGGTAATCGCAGTAGCGTGCCGCCATGTTGATATCATGCAGCACCGCAATCACCGTCAGACCGCGCTGCTGGCTCAAGCGGTGCACCAGCGCCAGAACATCGACCTGATGGGCGATATCAAGTGCGGAGGTGGGTTCGTCGAGGAGCAGGCAGCGGCTGTCCTGGGCCACCAGCATTGCAATCCACGCGCGCTGGCGTTCACCGCCGGACAGGCTATCCACCAGACGGTGCGCCAGCGGCTTAAGCCCGACCAGCGCAATCGCCTCTTCCACTTTCTCTCTGTCGGCCACGCCAAAGCGTCCAAGCGCGCCATGCCACGGATAACGCCCAATCGCCACCAGCTCTCGCACCGTCATCCCCTCCGCCTGCGGCAGCTGCTGCGGCAGATACGCCACTTTGCGGGCAAAGGCTTTACTGCTCCAGCTCTCCAGCGGTTGGTCATCCAGCAGGATGTCGCCTTCTGACGGCGGCTGATGTCGTCCCAGCATCTTGAGCAGCGTGGACTTACCGGAACCGTTGTGACCAATCAGGCCCGTGACTTTACCTGCGGGAAACGTCAAAGAGAGCGGATGCAGCAAGGTGCGCCCGGGTACGCGAAAGGAGAGATGGTTGAGCGTAAAGGTGGTGTCGGGTTGCGTTTGATTATCCTGCATATCAGCCAACTTAAATAAAAAGGGCACGGCGAACCGTGCCCGAAGAGAGATTAGAAGCGGAAGGTCGCGGTAGCAACAACCTGACGTCCTGCTCCCCAGTAGCAGGCATATTCGCTGTAGCAGCTGGAGACGTATTCGCGATCGAAGATGTTGTTCACGTTGACGCCGACAGAAGAGCCGGGAAGTCCTAAGCGTGCCAGATCGTATTTCACGGTGGCATCCGCCAGGGCATAGCCCGCGACGTTGAATGACTGGTAGGCTTTTGGCGACGAGGCGGAGTAATAGGACACGGTGTTACCGATGTAACGGGTGCCAGCCCCTACCGTCAGACCGCTCAACGCCGTCTCGTGGAAGGTGTAATCTGCCCACAGAGACGCCATATTGCGCGGCACTTCCGCCGGACGACGGCCTTCATACCAGGTATCGTGCGTGTATTTGGCATCAGTAAAGCTATAGGAAGCCGTCACGTTCACGTTGGCAGAGACGGCAGCTTTCGTTTCCAGTTCGAAACCGCGAGAGCGAATTTCACCGCCCTGCACGCTAAAGCCGCTGGTCGGGTTCGCCGGATCGGCCGTCAGGTTGTTGTTTTTGGTTAACTGATAAACAGCAGCCGTGACCACAACAGGCAGATCTTTCGGTACGTATTTCACGCCCGCTTCATACTGCTTGCCGCGTGCAGGATCGAACGGTTTGCCGCCCTGAGTGGTACCCGAAATCGGTTCGAACGATTCGCTATAGCTGAAATAAGGCGTGATGCCGTTGTCGAACAGGTAGTTAATCCCGCCGCGCCACGTGAATGCCTGATCGTTGATTTCCGCGGTAGTACCGGTTGTACGCGTCAGTGCTGAGGTTTTCGCAAAGTCATAGCGGCCACCCATTGTGAGTACCCACTTATCCCATTCAGCCTGATCCTGCGCATAAAGGCCGGTTTGTTCCTGACGGTTGAGTACTTTGTAAAGGTAGTAAACGTCGACATTTGGATTGCCGTACGCAGGCTTCGTCATACTGATGGGATCGGCCGTGCCGTAGTCAGCATCAATATCATTACGCATGCGGAGGTAATCAACGCCCGTCAACAGGGTATGATCCACTGCACCCGTCGCGAATTTGGACTGAAGCTGAGTATCAACGGTAAACGAGTTGAGGTCCTCATCGGAGCGCACATACGCGCGGCTGATCTGAGCCGGTGCAATATAGCCGTTACCGTAGACGGAACGGTAAAGCGTATTGATTTTGGTGTAGCGCAGGTTTTGACGCACGGTAAAGGTGTCATCAAACTGATGCGAGAAGCTGTAACCCACCATTTTCTGACGACGGGAGATCTTGTTATCTTCTTCACCTTCGTTGAAATCGGTCGGCAGCTTGTGTGCTTTGCCGTTGGCATCGTAGTAAGGCACAACGGTACCTTCCCGCGGCAGCCAGCCGTAATAGCCTGCATCCGGATCGCTCTGGAAGTTGCTCAGGAAAGTAAAATCGGTTTTATCGTCAGGACGCCAGCTGAAAGCAGGTGCAATGGCGTAGCGGGAAGATTTCACCATCTCCTGCTGCGCATTTTCGCTGCGCCCCAGACCGGTCAGACGGTATGACCACACGCCGTCATCATCAATCGCATCGCTGAAATCAAACCCGGTCTGCCACAGGTTATCGGTACCCATTTTGAACTGAATTTCTTTCAGTGGCTCGGTGGTTGGGCGCTTGCTGACCATGCTGACCACGCCGCCCGGGTGGCTTTTACCGTACAGAACGGACGTTGGGCCACGCAGCAGCTCGACGCGCTCAAGGAAATACGGATCCATGGACGCTTCAGAATAGTTATCTCCCTGCAGCTTCATCCCGTCCAGATACTGGTTAGTATTCACGGTACTGGAGGTGGTGAACCCACGAATAGAAACAACGTCATACGTTGTTGACGCCCCGCGTGTTGCGAACACGCTCGGCGTATAGGCCAGCGCCTGTTTAACCGTCCCCGGCTGCTTCATGTCCATCTCTTCACGGGTGACGACAGAAATAGACTGCGGGGTTTTCTCAATCGGGGTATCGGTCTTGGTCGCGGTGGCGGTGCGTTTAGCCGCAATCGTGGGTGCCGGTCCCCAGGCACTTTCCTGTGCCGCAGGTGCTGCGGTTACCGTAATGGTTTCTTCTTTTTTCGGGGTTTCGGCAGCATGTGTATAAGCCGACATGCCGGCAACCGCTGTGGCGACGACGACCGCGATTTTACGCAGCGACGTATTGATTGGCTGAGCAGTATTGGAAAGCGCCATGGTGTATCTCTGATGGAAAAGTGAATGATAACGTAAACGAGAATTATTATTATGACCGCAGCATAATAGGCGAAACGCTGACTGCATAGCAAGCAGTAAGCGGCCCTACGAGAATTAAGGGTTTAAGAAATAACCAGGAGAGAACGAAGGGTTAATCAATATTAAAAAGAGGGTTAAAAAAAGGGGGGGAATGGGTAAAAAAATCCCCCCTTGCGGGGGGACCTCACGCGGTTAGTTACCGCCGAACATATCTTTAATCCAGCCTGCGACACCATCGCTGTCTTTCTTCTCGTTCTGCTGCTGCGGCTGTTGCTGCTGCGGCTGCTGTGGCTGAGAAGACTGCTCGAACGGGTTACCCGTTGGCTGTTCTGGCTGGCTTTGCTGGCACAGGGAATCCGGGTTGGTTGTCCAGACCGGCAGAGTACGCATTCCGCCGCCGCAGACGAAGTTACCGGAGCTGTCCACGCCCATATCGACGATATCTTCCGGCGCAACCAGGTTCAGCGGCACCGGGGACTGATTCGCCAGATAGCGCTGGTAAATCGACATCGCCCCGCTCGCGCCGTACAGCTTGGTCGGCTGGTTGTTGTCGCGGCCTACCCAGGTGATCACCACTTCACGACCATCAATACCGGCAAACCAGGTATCAACGTTGTTGTTGGTGGTCCCGGTTTTACCCGCCAGATGCAGGCCCGGATACTTCGCCCCCAGCTGACGGCCGGTACCGCGCTGCACCACCTGCTGCATCGTCCACAGCGTCATATAGGCCGCCTGCGCAGGAACGGCACGTTCCGCCTGCGGGAAGCTCTGATACAGCACGGAGCCATCTTCGGCAATCACCGAACGCAGGGCGGAGAGCGGCGCGCGGTTACCGCCGCTGGCGATCGTCTGGAACGCCTGCGCCACTTCGATCGGCGTCAGGTTGAGCGCACCCAGGATCATCGCCGGTACCGGGTGCAGCTGATCTTTCGCCACGCCCAGCTTCTGCCAGGTATCGACAATCGCTGGCAGACCCAGCGACATGCCCAGGTTCACCGTCGGCACGTTCATGGAGCGCGTCAACGCATCCACCAGCATCACCTGACCGCTAAACTGCTTGTCGTCGTTCTGCGGTGACCACACCTGGCCGTTAGGCTGGCGCAGGGAGATCGGCGCATCCGCAATCCAGGTATTGAGACGATACTGGTTTGGCTGACTCAGGGCAGTGAGATAGGTTGCCGGTTTTGCCAGAGAGCCGATCGAGCGACGCGCCTGCATGGCACGGTTATAGCCAGCAAACTGCGGCTCGGCACCGCCCACCATCGCACGAACTTCGCCGGAGTTACGGTCAACCACCACCATCGCGGTTTCAAGATCGGAGAGCTTACGCTGTTTCTTCAGCGCCGGAATGCCTTCCACCGCCGCTTTTTCTGCCGCATCCTGCGCCACGGAGTCAAAGGTCGTAAAGATCTTCACGCCGGAGAGGTCTTTCACCTTATCGCCAAGCTTGCTCTGCAGCTCCTGACGCACCAGCTGCATAAACGCAGGCTGAGGCGAGATCACCCCGCCGCGCGGCTGCACGCCGAGCGGACGTGCGCTCAGCATGTCGTACAGCTCCTGGTCAATCACCTGCTGCTGTTGCAGCAGACGCAGAACGAGGTTACGACGCTCAAGGGCCAGTTTCGGGTTACGCCACGGGTTATAGATGGACGCCCCTTTCACCATGCCCACCAGCAGCGCCTGCTGATCCAGGCTCAACTCTTCGACCGGACGACCAAAGTAGTACAGGCTCGCCAGCGGGAAGCCGCGGATTTCGTTGTCGCCGCTCTGACCGAGGTACACCTCGTTCATATACAGCTCAAGGATACGATCCTTGCTGTAGCGCGCATCCATCAGCACGGCCATATACGCTTCGTTCGCTTTACGCCAGTAAGAGCGCTCGCTGGAGAGGAACAGGTTCTTCACCAGCTGCTGGGTCAGCGTACTTGCCCCCTGCACGGTACGGCCCGCGGTCAGGTTCGCCAGGACCGCACGGCCAATCGAGTAGAGGCTGATGCCGTCATGCTCGTAGAAGTGGCGGTCTTCGGTTGCCAGCAGGGTATCAACCAGCAGATCCGGGAAGCCGTTACGCGCCACGAACAGACGCTGTTCGCCGTTCGCCGACGAGAGCATGGTGATCAGGCGGGGATCGAGACGGAAGAAACCGAACTGACGGTTGTTATCCATGTTCTCGATGGTATCCAGACGATCGCCGTCAAAGGTCAGACGCGCGCGCACCTGACCCTCTTTGCTGTCCGGGAAATCAAACGGACGGCGGATCATCTCAATGCTGTTGGCCTGCACGGTAAATTCGCCAGGGCGCGTCATTTTTGACACCTGACGATACTGGGTGGCTTCCAGCAGTTTTACCATTTCGTTTTTCGTGATGGACATATCTGGCTCAAGGTTCACCATACGGCCATACACGGCCGCAGGTAACTGCCAGACTTTACCGTCGATACGGCTGCGGATCTTCTGATCCAGATAGACGCCGTAAATTGCCATCAGCACAACAAAAACAATAAAGAGCTTCAGCAGCAGCCAGAACCAGCCGCGTTTGCCCCGAGGCTTGCGCCCTTTGCCTTTCCCTTTACGCGGCATCGGTTCTTCATCCTCATCATCGTCTTCATAGTCATCGTCATAGTCCTCATCTCTGAGGCGACGACGGCTTACCTTTTCTTTCGCCGGACGCGTTGGTCTTCCCTTACGTCCTATTGGCTCGCGGTCATTCCCCGCCATGCTTTTTCTCCGCAACTTTCAGGCGCAAGGGCCCGATTCTCTTTTCTTCCACCGGTCTGTGAAAGAAGAAATCTCTCAAAATTAGTTCTCCCTCTCCCTGTGGGAGAGGGCCGGGGTGAGGGCATCAGGCCGCACATCCCTATCAGGAATACTTCTTCGTCCGCTTCGTCGGCGCCGTATTCGCCGGATCGTCCGGCCAGACGTGTTTGGGGTACCGCCCTTTCATCTCTTTTTGCACGTCACGGTAGCTCCCCGCCCAGAACGCCCCCAAATCGCGAGTGATCTGCAAGGGTCGATGCGCAGGCGACAGCAGTTCAAGCACCAACGGCACGCGCCCTTCAGCGATAGACGGCGTGGTTGCCTCACCAAACATCTCCTGCATTCGAACCGCCAGCGCCGGCGGATTATCCTCATGATAACGGATGGCAATCCGGCTTCCGGTCGGCACAGTGTAATGCCCTGGCAGTTCACTATCCAGACGTTGACGCAATGACCAGTCCAGTAAATTCTGTAACGCGACCTTAACATCAAGCGCTTTCAGCGCCCGCAGGGAGTGTACGCCGCTCATCTGCGGCAGTAGCCAGGCCTCCAGCGACGCGAGTAACGTTTCGTCATCCACCGCTGGCCAGGCGTACTCCGGCAACCAGCGAGCGGCGCAGTGCAGGCGAATGCGGTACTGCTCAGCCTCCGGCGTCCAGTTCAGCACGCTGAGCCCTTTTTCCCGAATGCCGTTCAGCATAGCCTGATGGAGCTCGTCTTCCGACGGCTTCGCCAGCGGCTTCGTTCCAAGCGTCAGTTTGCCAATCTGGCTACGACGAAACGCCTTCAGCGTGCCCTGGGCGTCATCCCACTCGACGATGTCCGATTGCTGGAGCAGATGCGGACAGGTACGGGTCAGGGCGTCAATATCGACGGCAATCGCCTGCAGGATACGCGCATCCGGAGAGTTGCTCCCCTGCAACAGGAGCGGCGCAATCAGCCACTCATGACGCGTCAGGGCATCATCGCTGTCCAGCATCGCCCCCATACCGTTTGCCAGCTGGTAGCGACCGTCCAGCCCGCGCCGACGCGCAATCCGGTCCGGAAACGCCTGCGCTAACAGCCGGGAGAGGCTCTCACTGTCTGGCACGCCGCCGCGGCTGTTAAGCCGCTTACAGAGCTGCTGCGCCCGCTGCTGCCAGTTCCCCTGATTGCGCGAAAACGCCTGCCCCAGATCGCTACTGCCTCCGCGCGGCGGCTCCTCAAGGATAGCCGCCAGTTTGGCCGCCGTGGCAATCTCATCTTCCCCCTGCGCGGCCATCAGCATCGCGGCCAGACGCGGATCGTTGCCCAGTGCCGCCATTTTCTGGCCGCGTACCGTCAGACGTTCGCCTTCCAGCGCACCAAGCTGGGTCAACAGGTTGCGCGCAGCGGTGAGGTTCACGGCTGGCGGGGAATCAAGCCAGGTAAGCTGTCCAGGATCCGGGCAGCCCCACTGCAGCAGATCCATCACCAGGCCAGACAAATCGCTTTGTAAAATTTCCGGTGTGCTTTGCTGCGCCGCGCGTTCAGCCTGCTCTGCGCTGGTCAGATGCAGGCAGATACCCGGCTCAAGTCGCCCCGCGCGGCCCGCGCGCTGCACCATTGATGCCTGGCTGATGCGCTGCGTCAGGAGTTTAGTCAGCCCGGTGCGCGGGTCAAAGCTTGCCACCCTCTCCTGCGCGCTATCGACCACCAGGCGAATACCTTCGATGGTCAAACTGGTTTCAGCAATATTGGTTGCCAGTACCACCTTGCGCTGTCCAACCGGGGCAGGAAGGATAGCTTTACGCTGCTCCTGCAGCGACAGCGCGCCGTAGAGCGGGCAGAGCAGTACATCACCGCCTACGCGAGAGGAAAGCTGCTCCTGCACGCGCTGGATCTCCCCGACGCCCGGCAAAAACAGCAGCAGCGAGCCGGGTTCCTGACGCAGCAGTTCTGCGGTGGCAATGGCGACCGCTTCGTCAAAACGCTGATGGGAGGGAAGCGGTTGATAGCGGCGTTCAACTGGAAACGCCCGCCCTTCAGAGCTGATGACAGGCGCATCGGGTAGCGCCTGCCGTAGCCGCGCATTGTCCAGCGTGGCCGACATTATCAGCAGCCGGAGATCGTCACGCAGTCCCTGCTGAACGTCCAGCAACAGCGCGAGGGCCAGATCCGCCTGCAGGCTGCGCTCGTGAAATTCATCCAGGATCACCAGCCCGACGCCGGTCAGCTCCGGATCGTTTTGCAGCATGCGGGTGAGAATGCCCTCGGTGACCACCTCAAGGCGCGTTGTCGGACCCACGCAGGTCTCGGCGCGCATCCTGTACCCTACCGTTTCGCCCGGTTTTTCTTTCAGCAGTTCCGCGAGGCGCTGCGCCACGTTGCGTGCGGCCAGCCTGCGCGGCTCCAGCAGGATAATTTTCCCGCTGATGTTCCCCTCTTTCAGAATCTGCAGCGGCAGCCAGGTGGACTTACCCGCCCCCGTCGGGGCATTCAGCAAAACCTGCGGGGAATGGCGTAAGGCAGCGAGAAGGTCAGGAAGAACAACGGCGACCGGCAATGAGGACACTAACAGCTCCAGAGGGTTAACATTCGTCGGCGTACATTGTAGCATCGGCGCATATCATTACCGAGTCCTCCGTATGCCTGAGTCGAAACGGCTGTTTTTTGCCATTGAATTGCCCACCCCCTTACAGCGTCAAATTGTTCGCTGGCGCGCTGACCACTTCCCGCCGGAGGCCGGTCGCCCTGTCGCGGCGGCCAACCTGCACCTGACGCTGGCCTTTTTGGGCGACGTCAGTGCCGAAAAACAGCGGGCGCTAGCCGCCCTGGCAGGGCGTATTGCCCAGCCGGAATTTACGCTGCACCTCGACGACGCGGGCCAGTGGCTGCGTTCGCGCGTGGTCTGGCTGGGTACGCGACAGCCTCCGCGCGGATTATTACAGCTGGCGAACATGCTGCGCGCGCAGGCGGCGCGCAGCGGCTGTTATCAAAGCCCACAGCCGTTTCATCCGCACATCACCCTGCTGCGCGATGCCGGTCAGGCCGTTGCCATCCCGCCGCCGGGTTTTCACTGGGCCTTTCAGGTCAACACATTCGCGCTTTATGAATCCGTCTTTATTCAGGGACGCACCCGCTATACGCCGCTACAGCGCTGGACGCTGGGCGACACCGAAAGGAATTCTGATGAAGTTTAGTCCTCCCCTGCAGCACGCTACGCTTGTCCAACGCTACAAACGCTTCCTCGCCGATGTGATCACGCCAGAAGGCGAACAGCTCACCCTGCACTGCCCCAATACCGGTGCCATGACGGGCTGTGCGACGCCGGGTGACAGGGTCTGGTATTCCACATCAGAAAATACTAAACGCAAATATGCTCATACCTGGGAAATGACCGAAACCCAAAACGGGGCATTTATTTGCGTTAATACCCTGCGCGCCAATCAGTTAGTTAAGGAAGCGCTGACCCATGGCGTTATTCCCGAACTGGTTGGTTATGGCACGCATAAAAGCGAAGTGAAATATGGCGATGAAGGCAGCAGAATTGACTTCATGTTACAGGCGGAAGACAGGCCGGAGTGCTATATTGAAGTAAAATCAGTGACGTTAGCGGAACAGGAAAATGGCTACTTCCCGGATGCGGTAACGCTACGTGGCCAGAAGCATCTGCGAGAGCTAATGAGTGTTGCGGCGGCGGGCAAACGCGCCGTATTGCTGTTTGCGGTATTGCATTCAGCCATTGAACGTTTCTCCCCTGCCCGCCATATTGATCCTAAATACGCGCAATTGTTGAATGAGGCACAAAAGCAGGGGGTAGAGGTTTTCGCTTATAAAGCGGAACTTTCTGCCGATAATATGACTCTGAGATCCTCTCTTCCCATTGTCTTATAAGGGATTAGACGATTGACTATTAAGTGTTCTGGCCGCGTGCGCAAATACGCTTTTCCTCACAGGCTTGTCAAGTGTTACGTTTAGATAATTGCCATACGGAAAAGCATCTGCTATTTATAGCGACCTGATTTTTCCCCCAACACGGGGATCGATAGTGCGTGTTAAGGAGAAGCAACATGCAAGAAGGGCAAAACCGTAAAACATCGTCCCTGAGTATTCTCGCCATCGCTGGGGTGGAGCCGTATCAAGAGAAACCGGGCGAAGAGTATATGAACGAAGCCCAGCTGTCGCACTTCAAGCGTATTCTTGAAGCATGGCGTAATCAACTCAGGGATGAAGTCGATCGCACCGTTACTCATATGCAGGATGAAGCTGCTAACTTCCCGGATCCGGTAGACCGTGCCGCTCAGGAAGAAGAGTTCAGCCTCGAACTGCGTAACCGTGACCGCGAACGCAAACTGATCAAAAAGATCGAGAAAACGCTGAAAAAAGTCGAAGACGAAGATTTTGGCTACTGCGAATCCTGCGGTGTTGAAATTGGCATTCGTCGCCTGGAAGCGCGTCCAACCGCCGATCTGTGCATCGACTGCAAAACGCTGGCCGAAATCCGCGAAAAACAGATGGCCGGTTAACACCAGCGCTGTTTACACACTCCAAAGGCGGGAGTCTCTCCCGCCTTGTTACTGTTGATATGTCTGAATCACACTATATTGGGCGCTTCGCGCCATCTCCTTCCGGTGAATTACACTTCGGCTCATTAATTGCCGCGCTCGGCAGCTACCTGCAGGCTCGCGCCCGTCAGGGAAAATGGCTCGTCCGCATTGAAGATATTGACCCTCCGCGTGAAGTTCCCGGTGCAGCAGAGACGATTCTGCGTCAGCTGGAACATTACGGTCTTCACTGGGATGACGAGGTTCTCTGGCAGTCAACACGTCACGAGGCGTATCGGGAACGTCTGGTCTGGCTTCGCGCTCAGGGGCTTTCCTATAACTGCACCTGCACCCGCGCGCGTATTCAGAGCGCAGGCGGCGTCTATGATGGCCACTGCCGCACGTTGAACAACGCTCCTGAAAATGCCGCCGTGCGAATACTGCAGCGCTCGCCGGTGACGCGCTTTAACGATTTACTCTCCGGTGAGATTCATGCCGATGAACGTCTGGCGCGTGAGGATTTTATTATTCACCGTCGCGATGGCCTGTTCGCCTACAACCTGGCCGTGGTGGTGGACGATCATTTCCAGGGCGTGACGGAAATTGTGCGCGGGGCGGATCTGGTCGAGCCCACCGTACGGCAAATCTCGCTGTATCACCAGTTTGGCTGGACGGCACCGGACTATATTCATCTGCCGCTGGCGGTTAATGCGCAGGGCTTAAAATTATCAAAGCAGAACCACGCCCCGGCCCTGCCAGACGGCGATCCGCGCCCTGTTTTGATCGACGCGCTGCATTTTCTCAACCAGAATGTAACCAACGAATGGCAGGATCTGCGTATTGACGAACTGCTGAAAATGGCCATCGCCAACTGGACGCTCAGGGCTGTGCCAAAAATCCAGCATTCTCAAATGCGTTGCGCTGAGCTATGATTAGCCGCTTTTTTCATAACAAAACACACTACGAGGTGTACCATTTTTACCCGAGTCGCTAATTTTTGCCGTAAAGTGCTAAGCCGCGAAGAGAGCATGGCGAATGATGCTATTGCACAGCCACACATGTCGGTTATTCCGCGTGAGCAGCACTCTATTTCCCGCAAAGATATCAGTGAAAATGCCCTCAAGGTACTCTATCGTCTGAATAAAGCGGGCTACGAGGCCTATCTCGTCGGCGGTGGGGTGCGTGATTTACTGCTGGGCAAAAAACCGAAAGATTTCGACGTGACGACCAGCGCCACGCCTGAGCAGGTGCGCAAATTATTCCGCAACTGTCGTCTCGTTGGCCGCCGCTTCCGTCTGGCTCACGTGATGTTTGGGCCGGAAATTATCGAAGTGGCGACCTTCCGCGGCCACCACGAAGCGGGCGCATCCGATCGCACCACGTCGCAGCGCGGCCAGAACGGTATGCTGCTGCGCGACAACATCTTCGGCTCTATCGAAGAAGATGCCCAGCGTCGCGACTTCACCATCAACAGCCTCTATTACAGCGTGGCGGATTTCACCGTGCGCGATTACGTCGGCGGCATGCAGGACCTGAAAGAAGGTCTGATCCGCCTGATCGGCACGCCGGAAACGCGCTACCGTGAAGATCCCGTGCGTATGCTGCGCGCCGTGCGTTTCGCCGCCAAGCTCAATATGCGCATCAGCCCGGAAACGGCCGAGCCGATCCCGCGTCTGGCGACGCTGATTAACGACGTGCCGCCTGCTCGCCTGTTCGAAGAAGCGCTGAAGCTGCTGCAGGCCGGCCACGGTTTTGAAACCTATAATCTTCTGCGCGAATACAACCTGTTCCAGCCGCTGTTCCCGACCATTACCCGCTACTTCACCGAAAACGGTGACAGCCCAATGGAGCGGATGATTGCGCAGGTGCTGAAGAATACCGATACCCGCATTCGCAACGACATGCGCGTGAACCCGGCGTTCCTGTTTGCCGCGATGTTCTGGTATCCGCTGCTGGAAACGGCCCAGCGCATTACCCAGGAGAGCGGGCTCGCCTATTACGATGCGTTCGCGCTGGCCGCCAACGACGTGCTGGACGAAGGCTGCCGCACGCTCGCCATTCCGAAACGTATTACCACTCTGGTGCGCGACATCTGGCAGCTTCAGCTGCGCATGTCCCGTCGTCAGGGCAAACGCGCCTGGAAGCTAATGGAACATCCTAAGTTCCGTGCCGCCTTCGATCTCCTGTCGCTGCGCGCTGAAATTGAACGCAACCAGGAGCTGCAGCGTCTGGCGCAGTGGTGGGCTGAATTCCAGGTCTCCGCCCCGCCAGAGCAGAAAGATATGCTGACCGGGCTGGATGAAGAGCCGGAACCGCGTCGCCGTCATCGTCGTCCGCGCAAACGCGCGCCGCGTCGTGAAGGGACAGCATGACCCTCGCGTATATCGCCATCGGCAGCAATTTAGCCTCACCGCTGGAGCAGGTGAATGCTGCCGTAGAGGCGCTGGGTGAGATCCCGCAAAGCCGCATCGTGGCGGTCTCCTCGTTCTATCGCACCCCGCCGCTGGGGCCGCAGGATCAGCCAGACTACCTCAACGCCGCCGTGGTTCTTGAGACTGAGCTGGGTCCCGAAGCGCTGCTGGACAATACCCAGCGTATTGAGCTTCAGCAGGGCCGCGTACGCAAAGCCGAACGCTGGGGGCCGCGCACGCTTGATCTCGATATTATGCTGTTCGGCCATGAGGTGATTAACACTGAACGCCTCACCGTACCGCATTACGACATGAAAAATCGCGGGTTTATGCTCTGGCCGCTGTATGAAGTTGCCCCTTCCCTTACCTTTCCTGACGGGCTCTCGCTAAAGGCCGTTCTCAACAGTCTCGGTGCGGAGAAACCCGCCCGCTGGTAAGGCTGTTTTTTTAGCGATTAACCATAAAATATTTATGGTTAATCGTTTACCTAAAATCATTGTTCCCTCGAATGTTACTGTTAGAATGCGCAAAGATTCGCTTTTGGGCTATCAGGAAACAGTATGAAACCAACCACCATCTCCTTACTGCAGAAATGCAAACAGGAAAAAAAACGCTTCGCCACCATCACCGCGTATGACTACAGCTTCGCCAAACTGTTTGCCGAAGAGGGGATCAACGTCATGCTGGTCGGAGACTCGTTAGGGATGACGGTACAAGGACATGATTCCACCCTGCCGGTAACGGTTGAGGATATCGCTTACCATACCCGCGCCGTGCGCCGTGGCGCCCCAGCGTGCCTGCTGCTTTCCGATCTGCCGTTTATGGCCTATGCCACGCCGGAACAGGCATTCGAAAACGCGGCGGCAGTGATGCGTGCCGGTGCCAATATGGTCAAAATTGAAGGCGGCGCCTGGCTTGTGGATACGGTGAAGAGGCTCACCGAGCGCGCCGTGCCGGTGTGCGGGCATTTAGGCCTGACGCCGCAGTCCGTCAATATCTTTGGCGGCTATAAGGTGCAGGGCCGTGGCGATGCCGCCCAGACGCTGCTGGATGATGCCCTGGCGCTGGAAGCCGCAGGTGCCCAGCTGCTGGTGCTGGAGTGCGTGCCGGTTGAGCTGGCGAAACGCATCACCGACGCGCTGTCCATTCCGGTGATTGGTATTGGTGCAGGCAACGTCACCGACGGTCAGATTCTGGTGATGCACGACGCCTTCGGTATCACCGGCGGACACATCCCGAAATTTGCCAAAAATTTCCTCGCCGAAGCGGGCGACATGCGCGCTGCGGTCAGGCAGTATATTGCCGACGTTGAATCCGGTGTTTACCCGGGTGAAGAACACAGTTTCCATTAAGGAGTCTCGTTGTGCTAATCATTGAAACCCTGCCGCTGCTTCGCCAGCATATCCGCCGCGCGCGTCAGGAAGGTAAACGTATCGCACTGGTCCCGACCATGGGCAATCTGCATGACGGCCACATGAAGCTCGTCGACGAAGCCCGTGCGCGGGCAGATATCGTGGTGGTCAGTATCTTCGTGAACCCCATGCAGTTTGACCGCGCAGACGATCTGGCGCGCTACCCGCGTACCCTGCAGGAAGATTGCGAGAAGCTCAAAAAACGCCACGCGG
This sequence comes from Enterobacter sp. EC_64, assembly GCF_019584165.1. NCBI lineage: Bacteria > Pseudomonadati > Pseudomonadota > Gammaproteobacteria > Enterobacterales > Enterobacteriaceae > Enterobacter > Enterobacter sp. EC_64. The sequence continues at coordinate 238,206 of NZ_VDAS01000002.1, read as the reverse complement.
ATATCGTCTTCTCACCTGCACCGGCGGATGTTTACCCGCAGGGTACCGAAGAGGCAACCTACGTTGACGTCCCGGGCATTTCCACCATGCTCGAAGGCGCCAGCCGCCCGGGCCATTTCCGCGGCGTTTCCACCATCGTCAGCAAGCTGTTCAACCTGGTACAGCCGGACGTTGCCTGCTTTGGCGAGAAAGACTTCCAGCAGCTGGCGCTGATCCGCAAGATGGTTGCGGATATGGGTTACGATATCGAGATTGTCGGCGTACCGATCGTACGCGCAAAAGACGGCCTGGCACTCAGCTCGCGAAATGGCTACCTGACGGCCGAACAACGTAAAATCGCGCCGGGCTTAAGCAAGGTCATGAACACCATGGCGGAGCAGATGCTGGCAAAAGAGTTAACAGCAGAAGAGATTATCGCCCTTGCCGAGCAGGCGCTTAACGATAAAGGCCTTCGTGCTGACGACGTACAAATTCGTGATGCTGATACGCTGCTGGAATTAACCCAGAACAGCAAGCGCGCAGTCATCCTGGTGGCGGCCTGGCTAGGTCAGGCGCGTCTGATCGACAATAAAGTGGTTGAGCTGGCGTAGTTCCTTTAACCCCTGATAATTATAGGTAAACGTAATGATTCGCAAAATGCTGCAAGGTAAGCTTCACCGTGTGAAAGTCACGCAGGCCGACCTGCACTATGAAGGCTCCTGCGCCATTGACCAGGATTTCCTTGATGCAGCAGGTATCCTCGAAAACGAAGCGATTGATATCTGGAACGTGAACAACGGTAAACGCTTCTCTACCTACGCGATTGCCGCCGAGCGCGGTTCTAAAATCATCTCCGTTAACGGCGCTGCGGCGCACTGCGCGGACGTGGGTGATATCGTGATCATCGCCAGTTTCGTGATGATGTCTGACGAAGAAGCACGTCGCTGGCAGCCTAAAGTCGCCTACTTCGAAGGCGACAATGACATGAAGCGCACCGCAAAGGCGATTCCGGTTCAGGTGGCGTAAAGCTAATTCACTCATCGAAATGCTTTTTCGGTGAGTGAATCCCCCCATCTATCCTATTAAAATATTCCCGCCATAATTATATTCATAACGATATACATCCATAAATAACATTCACACACGTAATATTATTAGTATATCTACAAACATCTTATAAACTTCATAAAACCACCCCTATTTATTTCCCTCCAGCAAGCATTTAAACTCCGCACCGAAATAACATTATTTCAAATGACAAGGTTTATTATAGATAAATATAATTTGCCCTGTTGATATCGAAAACTTATAGATATGGATAATCAAATGTCTTTCAAAAAATATGGCATGGCAGCAGCTGTAGCAATGGTTCTGAGCGCGGGTTCCGCAATGGCAGCTAATGATACGGGTACCATTACCTTCCACGGTATGGTTTCTAACAACACTTGCCAGGTTTCTCTTGACCAGAAGATAGATCAGAACGGTAACGATTTTGACGTGAACCTGGACACCGTATTTGTGCGCGATTTCGCTAACGCACTGGGTACCACCAGCACCCTGGGTGAAAAGAAATTCACCCTGTCCCTGACGGGTTGTGATACTGCTACTGCGAAGAAAGCGTCTGCACAGTTCTCTTCATGGGCTGGCTCTTCTTCTACCGAAGGCGGCCTGCTGGTTCCACCAAGCAACGCTCAGGGCGCAGCTAAGAACGTCAACCTGGTTCTGTCAAACGACGGTAACTCCGCTACCGATCAAATTAAGATTGACCAGACTAACAATACCCAGAAAGCAACAATCGATACTACTACTGGCGCAGGTAACCTGTACTACCGTGTAGCTTACACCCAAGGTCAGGGTTGGGATGCCGCGTCTAACCCAGTATCTGCGGGTACCGTGCAGGCACAGGTTGCCTTCACTATGATTTACGAATAAGAGATTCGTAAATTAAAAATAATTTAACAATCCCTCATTAATAATGAGGGATTGTTTCTGTAATTCCAAAAGGAAGTGGAAAATGTCTCGTTTAGTATTCGGTAAAGGTCTGAAGGCCACATTACTCGCAACCGCTTTTTTGTGCGCATCAAATGCCAAGGCGGATATCGTTATATCCGGCACGCGTATTGTATACACGCAGTCTTCCAAAGATGTCGTGGTAAATCTCGATAACCATGGCACTAAACCCCTTCTGGTTCAGACCTGGCTTGACGATGGTCGCGATGGTGTAAACCCGCAAGAGCTTAAGCTCCCATTTATCATTACCCCGCCAGTATCACGTATTGATCCGAAAAAAGGGCAGTCCGTGCGAATTACCTACACGGGTACACCGTTACCTCAGGATCGTGAATCCCTGTTCTGGTTCAACGTTCTGGAAATTCCGCCAAAATCCAAAAATGTGGATAAAGAAAACCTTAACCAGCTTCAGCTGGCATTCAGAACGCGTATTAAATTCTTCTTCCGTCCAGACGGATTAAAAGGCACTCCAGGTGATGCTGCTAAAGGTTTAACCTGGACGCAGAAGAAAGATGGAAATGCAATTAAACTCGTTGCACACAATAGCTCACCATATAACATCTCTGTTTCAACGGTGACCTTTAAAACCGGGCCAAAAACGTATGAGGTCATTCATCAGGCAGTGGCACCTTTCAGCGATGCTGTGATGACGATAAAAGGTTTAGCTTCCGTGGAAAATGGCAGCGTAGAGTATGACGCCATTAATGACTATGGTGGAACAGACCATTACGAAACCGGACTTAAATAAATAGAAAACTCTAATTCCTATAAAAATTGATAGCATTAGCTCTGCAGAGAGATCGCTCTCTGCACTGATCAAGCGGGTCTGCCATGTTATTTAAACGTTCTCTTTTATGCCTTGCTATAAGCGCAGCATTACCCTTTTATGCTTGTGCAGAAAATATCGCATCAGCAGATACGCAGCCTGATGATGAAGAAGCGATTGAATTTAACGATCAGTTTCTTTTAAATGGCAGCTCAAATATTGATATTAACCGTTTTGCACATGGCAACCCGGTATTACCGGGTACTTATCGCACAAAGATTAACCTTAACGGTAAATTAAAATCTACCGTGGATGTAACGTTTAAAGATAACGGAACACCGCGCGCGGCGCCATGCCTGACGAAACTGCTGTTGGCACAATCAGGTATAGATACCAAGACGCTGGATAAAGTACAGGAAGATGATGCGTCATGCATAGATATTAAAAAGGCCTTTCCCGGCGCAACGGTAAGTTATGACAGCGGTAAACAGGCGCTGGATCTTAATTTCCCGCAGGTCTATGTCCTGAAACGCCCGGCAGGTTATGTCGATCCGTCTCTTTGGGAAAACGGTATTCCTGCCGCCCTGCTCTCTTATGATATGAACGCATGGCATAGCGAGAGCAATGGCAGTACATCAGAAAGCGCCTATATGGGTTTACGTTACGGGATCAATATGGGCCCGTGGCGGTTACGTTCTCGCGGTAATCTTAACTGGGACAAAGATAACGGTACCAAGTATTCCAGCCAGGATATCTATTTACAGCGGGATATTACGCCACTCAATGCGCAATTCGTCGTAGGTGACTCCTATACTCGCGGTGACGCGTTTGACTCAATAAGCCTACGCGGTACCCGAATGTACAGCGATGACCGCATGCTGCCGATGGGCTCTACTGGCTATGCGCCGGTGATCCGCGGGACAGCAAACAGTAACGCGAAAGTCAGCGTCACGCAGAGCGGCAATAAGATCTATGAAACCTCGGTGCCACCAGGGGCATTTGAAATTAATGACCTAAGCACAACGGGCTATGGCAATGATTTACTGGTCACCATCGAAGAAGCAGATGGCAGCAAACGCTCCTTTACCGTGCCTTTTTCATCCGTTACCCAAATGCTTCGCCCGGGCGCGACGCGCTGGGACGTGGGTCTTGGTGAATTAAACGACGATTCCCTGATTGACGCACCAAAAGTCGGTTATGGCACGCTTTACTATGGCCTGAATAATACCTTCACGGGTTATATTGGCGCGCAATACAGCGACATGGATTTTTATGCGGGTATTCTGGGCCTCGCGATGAACACCTCAATTGGTGCGTTCGCACTTGATGCCACCCAGTCCCATGCGAATATTGAAGGCCTTAATACGCTTAGCGGTCAAAGTTATCGCCTTACCTTCAGCAAAATGATTGAGGCGACAGATACGTCCTTCAACGTGGCGGCCTATCGTTTCTCAACAGAGGATTACCTCAGTCTTAACGATGCGGCACAGCTCCAGGACAGTATCACGCGACAGAAATATTCTAACCGCAGCTATGCCTCAAACGACGCGCTATACGCCGACTATCAGCGAACCAAAAATCAGGTGCAAATCAGTCTTAATCAGCCCTTGAATTCGGGTGAAAATAGCTTTGGTTCTCTGTACGTCAGCGGTACATGGCAGGATTACTGGAATGCCACCGGGTCAACGTCCAACTACAACATTGGATATAACAATAGCTTCACCTATGGCAGTTACAGTCTGTCATTACAACGAACCTATGACCAGTATGGGAAAAAAGATGACAGCGTTTATTTGAGTTTGAGTATTCCACTAAACGTGTTTTCACATGACGGTTCGCGTTCAGGTGGTTTCTCTAACGTTAATATGGGGTTGCGTTCCGATCTTAAAGGTGGCACGAGCGTTAACACTTCTGCGGGTGGCAACACGCAAGATAATAAGATCAGCTATTCCGTCAGCGCCGCCTCTAACAGCGGTAATTACGGTAATCTGAATCAAATAAGTGGCTATGGTTCATTAAATAGCGCATACGGTCCTCTTGGATTATCGGCTTCATTCGGCGATGACAACAGCAAGCAATATTCCGCATCCTATAGCGGGGGCATGGTATTACATTCCGGGGGCATTGCATTCGCACCGGGAAGTATTGGTGACAGCGATGCACTGGCGCTGGTAAAAGCCAGCGGTGCGAAAGGAGCAGGTATTGGCTTCGGCAGTAGTGAAATTGGTGATTCTGGTTACGGCATTTTACCTTATATGTCGGCTTATCGTGAAAACCGTGTTTATCTGGATATCAGCACCCTGGAAAACGACGTTGAAATAACAAACACCAGTGAAATTACTGTTCCTCGTAGCGGTTCTGTGGTGCTGGTTAATTTTGAAACGAACGAAGGTCGTTCACTGATATTAGAGCTCCAGCGAACCGATAAAGGGTTTATTCCTCTGGGTGCAGATGTATTAAATGAGAAAAATGAATCTGTCGGCACCGTCGGTCAGGCGGGTCAAGCTTATGTCCGTGGCGTAGAGGATCAAGGCGTACTGCACGTGGTCTGGGGAAATGATAAGGACAGTAAATGTGACGTCCGTTATCAGGTTTTACAAAACGCTCAAAAAGTAGGACTTACAACGGTACTTAATAACCAACAGTGCCAAATGTAATTATTCAGGAAAATAGATGAGAGTGAGTATGAAAAAAAATCTTAAGCTGTCGGTCGTTGCCATGACGATGCTTGCGTTATCAGGTTCAGCGCTTGCCAACGGCACCAATCTGGATGTGAACTTCACCGCCAATATTCGCGAAACCACTTGCGATATGAAACTGGTTGGCGGTACGGGCTCCGATACGCAACAAACGCTGACTATTGGTAGCAATAGCCAGGTGCGTATTGACGATGTGAAGGCCGGTACTGCGAATGCCAATTTCAAAATCGTGATCGTTGAATGTCCGGCATCCCTGACCTCGCTGAAAACCACGGTAAAAGGGTCACCATCGGGTTATTTGACCACGGGGCTAGTCAACCAGATCACTAAAGCAAACGGTGGTGCAGATTATTCTGCGGTCGAAATTGCCAGAGCAGATACACCGCTGGCTCCATTCACTATTAACTCTACCGTTGATACAGAGCGCCTGGTCTGGACTGCAACAGAAATCCAAAACAAGGAAGTACCTTTAGTTGCCACACTACGTGAAACCCAAACAAACAAAATGACCATTGGCGATTTTCAGGCTGTGGCGACATTTGAATTTAGCTACGAGTAATTGGTGCAGGAAACCGGAGCAACATTATGAAATTTAAATCCACTTTTATCGCCCTGTCCGTTTCTACCCTTCTGTTCTCTGGAATGGCAAGTGCAGCAATTACAGGTACCAACAGCGTCGAAATGACGATTAAAACCAAAGTTGTATCAGGCACATGTACTGCAAAAGTGCTTAACGATGCCGGTACTGCAGCCACTGAAATTGCTTTTGGCGAAGTATATAAATCCGATCTGGTGAACAAAACCCGCGTTAAGCCGCTCAAGATTGCCTTCACCAACTGTTCTGGTGTAACGAAGGCAACAGTAGCAGCCGCAAAAGGCGCTGGTGGGGAGTGCAGTGGCACAGGTAAGAACGGTGACTCCTACTCAGGTGGCTTAGCAACAGGCTTTGAAATCTGGTCAGGCGTTGTCGATACTGGGCTACTCATGAGCTGCAACACCCCTCCAGCAGCACAGGAAGTCACCATTTCTAATGGCATCGGTGAATTTCCAATGACTTCCCGCATCGTAGTAGGCCAGGGTCAAACCATTGCTGATGTTGGCACAGGTGCCGTTAGTGCACCGGTCACGTTCACCATCGCCTATCAATAATTCCAGGGACCACTATGCAACAATCACCGTTTACTTTACACCAGCCCGGTCTGATGTTGCTTATCGGTCTGGCTGGTAGCACTCTGCCTGGCGTAAGTCAGGCAGGTTCAGGTATGGATGTAAACCTGACGGCAAACATTGTTAACAATACATGCCAGCTCAGCGTCGAAAACGGCGGGGAAATCTATTTGCCCACCGTTGCCCGAGACTGGTTTTATAACAGAGATAAGAGCGACCGTTTAACGCCGACCGATGATGAAGCAGGCACGCCCTTCACCATTCACGTAGATAACTGCTATGCGGGCGGTGGAGAGGGTGCAGATATTAACCAACTGAAATTTAGTTTTTCACCGCAGAATGGTTTCTGGAGTAACCAAAACCAGGTGTTTAAAAACGATGCGACAGCCGGCGCAGCTGAAAATGTGGGTATCGTTATTTTCTCTGAAAAATACAAAACGAACGTTTTGAAAAGTGACGGTACGTCTAACGTTATTTACGACGTTGCTGGAAGCAGTGAGAGCTATATAAAGGATTATGGATTTTACGCACGCTATCAGAACGTAGGAACCGTCACCAGCGGCACGGTGATGAGCAGCGTTCTGGTGAATGTGAGCTACGAATAAAGGGATTTATGATGAAGAAACTACTGACTCTATTAGAGTTTATGGCGCTCGGGATTTCTGGCGCAACGCATGCGTACGAGTGCAAATTTTACGCCGGAGCAGACGATGTGTTAATTATGTCCCCGGGTACACAACCGGTGATTACCCCCCTGCCCGTGGGCACGGTAACCGCCCCAACGCAGATCAGCTCCACGATCATTATGGAGACAACACCGACGTTAAGATCGCACTGCGCAGGCGGCGATGACGGCGGAGATGTTTATCAGTTAACCGATAATGCAATGGAGGAGGCGAGCATTGATGGCAAAGCCGCTTTTCGTACAAACATCCCAGGGATTTACTACACGCTGGCGTTTTTCCCGGATGGTAATGGCGTAACGGCATGGTTCCCCCCAAACGCGAACGAATTTTATCGGACAGGTATCATCGGGTATGACTATGGGCTTCTTGATGAGAAAAACTGGCACGTTCGTATGGAAATTTGGCAGACAAATGGGTTCACAGGTGTACCCACAGATGAGAATTTCCTGACCGCGAGCAGTGGCCCTATCGGTCAAATTATTATTGGTAACCCTAATGGGACAACAAAAGATGACCATCCACGTCCGCTGGTGAATATGTCCCAGATGTCATTCAGTATTCCCTTAAACCGTCCAACGTGCGCATTACGCGCCCCGACAACGGTGAATCTGGGGGACTGGTATCCTGCAGAAGTCGAAAACGGTAATACCACTAAAGTCGGGTTTCAGATTACGGGGACATGTATAAATACAGTGAAGGTTGAATATACATTATCATCCACTCATACCACCTCAGATAAAAAGTATTTTACTAACGCCGTTGAAGGTAATAGTGGAGTAACCGCGGCAGGAGGCGTCGGCGTCAGGATTCTGGATAATCAGGGTGATAACTATCCTGTTCCAGCTGATAGCTATGCGCGAATCCTTGCTGTGGGCGAAGTGATTGGAGTGGACCCGGTGAATTTTGTAGACAGAACCCTTTGGGCTCAACTGGTTAAAATCGGCAGCGAACCTGTGACCGTCGGGACTTTCGGTACCTCTGTTACCTTCCAGATAACCTACGAGTAAACTACCCCTGCGGCTGATTGCTGATCAGCCGCGACATCGTCTCCAGCGAATCCGTTCTTAAGATGTACAGGCGTTTCAGTAAGAACGGATTATCCCCCGGCTTCACCTTTCCTTTCACCGTCGTCACCGCCAGATGGAAACCGGCATCATTCGCCGCCTTTATCGCTTTATTGTCGTAGCCGCCGAAGGGGTAAGAGACATACAGCACGCGCGGGTTAAACTGCGCCAGCGCGCGACGCGAGCGTTCAAAATCAAACAAAATCACGTGATAGCTGCGGCTCAGTAAAATCGGATGCTTATTGGCATCCACGCGGTGCAGGAAGTGGGTATGAGACTGAATATCGAACACATCCTGAATCCCCTTAATCTCCTGCACGCTCATAAACTGCAGGGATTTAGGATCCCACTTCTGCGGATGGCCTTTTATGCGGGAAGAGATAATAAACGCGGTAGCCTTGAAGCCGTACTCTTTCAGCACAGGATAAGCATAGCGGCTGACAGATTTCAGGCCATCGTCAAAGGTTATCACCACCGATTTCGCAGGCAGGTTCATTTTGTTACGCACGTACCCTTCCAGCTGGTACATCGTCAGGGTGGTATAGCCCTGATCGCGAAGCCATGCCATCTGGTTATTAAACGCACGTACGCTGGTCGTTGTGGACGTATGTCGAAAGCGCGTGTTTTCTTCATCGCGCAAAATATGATGGTAGGTCAGAACAGGAAGGCCGTTATCTTCCTGCGCATCCAGGCTGCTGATCCACGCCAGACGATTACCGATGCGGATCTGAAACCAGGTCTGGTTTAAACGGTCTTTAAGTTTGTTCAGGATCGGATAGCGAAGATTGGCGCTTAAGGTGCCGAAGGGTGCGCTGCCGTTGTTCGGGGCGTTATAAACGGGCGTGTCTTTCCACGTTATCAGGTTTTGATTGCTCAGCGGTTTATTCAAATCCCCCAGGCCATCCTCGACGCGCTGTTTGCCCTGAACCGGCTCCAGATGCCCCTTGTCGATAAAGCCCGTGCCAAATCCGAAGCGAAATTCATAGTAGTCCGCCGCCGCAGGCACCACCGCGAGGATCTGCCCTGCCCGCACGTTGCCAACGTTAATGACGCTGTTGCCGATCTGCGCCCAAATCGCCGCATCTTCGGTGGTTTGCATATATTGAGCAGGCAGTCTTTGCTGACTTAATAAACTGGCAGAAACAGTGCCGGACACGAACATCAATAGCAGGAAAACAATACGCGTGAACATGAGGGTCTTATTCGAAGCGGAAATACTTACGCCATTGTAGCAAAAGCGACATCAATACCAATGTTTAATTCTTATACAGGTCATGCAGCAGGACAAAGGGAGGATTTTTTTGCTGTTGATGCCACAAGCTGCTGACGCCCGGGGTACCCAGCGAAACGATAGCGTTACGGAACGCTGCGCTGGTTAAGGTCTCGCGATGGGGATACATCATTTCAAGCAGTGGAAAGCTAATACCGGAGATCACCTCGCAGCAGTCGTGCTTATGGCTCATCAGGGCCGCAGCACGGTACGGCGCCGCGCCGGATTTATCGGTAAGGAAAATCACGCCGTCTCCGGTGTCGGTTTCATGAAGGGCATCGCACATCATCCGGCCAAGCATGTTGGTACTCAAGCCGCGCCAGTAGTTAACCGCGCGACACTGTGGCAGCGGACCAAACCTGGCTTCCAGCTTCAGCAGCATGTCCTGCGCCCGTTCATCGTGGCAGGTGATAACCCATCCCAGCATAACTCTCTCCTTAGCAGGCAAGTAGTTTAGCGGAGTGAAGGTTAGCTTTCGGTGATAACTGTCAAAGAAAGTGCCCGGCAGACAGAATGTCGCCGGGCTGAGGGCTAGCTGCGCAGACCGCGTCCACGCTGGATCAGATACCAGCACAGCAGGTAGAAGACGATGATGAACACCACCAGCACCGCCACCGTGGTAAACAGCGGCACATCGGTGATGCCGAGGAAGCCAAAGCGGAAACCGCTGATCATGTAGACGATCGGGTTCAGGTGCGACAGCGCCTGCCAGAACGGCGGCAGCAGCGTCAGGGAGTAGAACACCCCGCCGAGATAGGTCAGCGGCGTCAGCACGAAGGTCGGGATCAGGCTGATGTCGTCAAACGTTTTGGCAAACACGGCGTTCAGCAGACCGGCCAGCGAGAAGAGGATCGCCGTCAGGAGCAGGGTCAGGGCCACGAAAAGCCAGGAGTGCACCTGGAACGGCACGAAGAACAGCGAGATGGCCGTCACCAGGATCCCAACACACAGACCGCGCGCCACGCCGCCACCGACGTAACCGGCAATGATCACATGCGTTGGCACCGGTGCCACCAGTAGTTCCTCGATATTGCGCTGGAACTTGGCGCTGAAAAAGGACGACGCCACGTTGGCATAGGCGTTGGTGATCACCGCCATCATGATCAGGCCAGGCACGATAAACTGCATATAGGTAAAGCCGTGCATCTCACCAATCCGGGAACCAATCAGGTTACCGAAGATGATGAAATAGAGCGTCATCGTGATGACTGGCGGCACCAGGGTTTGCACCCAGATGCGCATAAAACGGTTAATCTCTTTCGCCCAGATACTTTTCAGCGCGACCCAGTAAAGATGCGTCATGCCTTGTCTCCTTGTTTATCCTGCACCAGAGAGACAAACAGCTCTTCCAGTCGGTTCGCTTTGTTACGCATACTTAAAACCTGAATACCCTGCGCGCTCAGCTGGGAGAACACGCTGTTAATCCCCTGCTCGCGCAGCACTTCCACTTCCAGCGTCGAGGTATCCACCAGACGATACTGGTACCCTTCAAGCTTCGGTAGCGGGCTCTTTGCCGCCAGATCGAGAATAAAGGTTTCTGATTTCAGCTTGGAGAGCAGGTTCTTCATCGAGGTGTTTTCCACCAGCTCGCCGTGCTGAATGATGCCGATGTTGCGGCACAGCATTTCCGCCTCTTCCAGGTAGTGGGTAGTCAGAATGATGGTGGTGCCTTTGTCATTGAGGTCTTTCAGGAAGCCCCACATGGAGCGGCGCAGCTCAATGTCTACGCCCGCCGTCGGCTCATCGAGGATCAGCAGCTTTGGCTCGTGCATCAGCGCACGGGCAATCATCAGGCGGCGCTTCATCCCGCCGGATAACATCCGGGCGCGTTCGTTACGCTTTTCCCACAGATCGAGCTGCTTGAGGTATTTTTCGCTCCGCTCCAGGGCCTCTTTACGCTCAACGCCGTAATAACCCGCCTGGTTAACGACGATCTGCTGCACCGTCTCAAACGGGTTGAAGTTGAATTCCTGCGGTACCAGACCCAGCTGGCGCTTGGCGTTGACCACATCTTTTTGCAGGTCGTATCCGAACACGCTGACGCGGCCGGAGGTTTTGTTCACCAGCGAGCTAATGATGCCGATGGTAGTCGATTTCCCCGCCCCGTTCGGCCCCAGAAGCGCGTAAAAATCACCGGCCTCTACTTTAAGATCTATTCCGCGCAGCGCCTGAACGCCGCCCGGATAGGTTTTTTTAAGCTGCTCAAGCTCCAGTGCAATTGCCATGAAATTAACTTACCTTCAGTTCTGACACACGTTGTGTGGTTTCATTAAAAGTCGGGTTACCCTATAGTAGCGCAACGCAATTACTCGGTTACAGGTCGCTAACCTCCATGAACAACATAGATACACTCATCAGCAACAATGCACTATGGTCAAAAATGCTGGTGGAGGAAGACCCCGGATTTTTTGGAAAACTCGCGCAGGCGCAAAACCCACGCTTTCTCTGGATTGGATGCTCCGACAGCCGCGTACCGGCGGAGCGCCTGACCGGCCTCGAGCCCGGCGAACTGTTTGTTCACCGCAACGTTGCCAACCTGGTGATTCACACCGATCTCAACTGTCTTTCTGTTGTTCAGTATGCCGTTGACGTTCTGCAAGTCGAGCACATCATCATCTGCGGCCACTACGGCTGCGGCGGCGTGCAGGCGGCGGTTGAAAACACGGAGCTGGGGCTCATTGATAACTGGCTGCTCCACATCCGCGATATCTGGTTCAAACATAGCTCACTGCTTGGCGAAATGCCGCAGGAGCGCCGCATGGATACCCTGTGCGAACTCAACGTGATGGAGCAGGTGTATAACCTGGGCCACTCAACGATCATGCAATCGGCGTGGAAGCGCGGGCAGAAGGTCTCGATCCACGGCTGGGCGTACGGTATTCACGATGGTCTGCTGCGCAACCTGGAAGTGACCGCCACCAACCGCGAAACGCTGGAGCAGCGTTACCGTTCGGGAATTGCCAACCTTCAGCTTAAGCACGTAAACCATAAATAAACAAAGCCGGGTGGCGGCTGCGCCTTACCCGGCCTACATGTGCCCATTCTTAGGCCCGGTAAGCGCAGCGCCACCGGGCAACAAACCGCAATTACTCGTCCAGCAATACCACTTTCCCAACATACGGCAGATGACGATAACGCTGTGCGTAGTCAATGCCGTAACCGACGACGAACTCGTCCGGGATAGAGAAACCGACGAACTCCACCGGCACCTGCACTTCACGGCGGTCAGGCTTATCCAGCAGGGTGCAAATCGCCAGCGATTTTGGCTCACGCAGGCTCAGGATCTCGCGCACTTTTGACAGCGTGTTGCCGGAGTCGATGATGTCCTCAACGATCAACACATCTTTGCCACGAATATCTTCATCCAGATCTTTCAGGATTTTCACATCACGGGTGGTGGACATGCCGCTGCCGTAGCTGGAGGCGGTCATAAAATCGACCTCATGGGGCACATGCACCTCACGGCACAGGTCTGCCATGAACATGAAAGAGCCGCGCAACAGACCGACCAGCACCATTTCGCTGCCGCTGTCCTTGTAATGTTCGGTGATTTGACGACCCAGTTCGGCGATACGCGCTTTGATCTCGGCTTCCGGGATCATCACTTCAACAGTATGTTTCATATTACTAACCAAATGATTTTAATGAAAATCTCTCAATACGGATGAGTTAATATCCAGCACTGATACGCAAGCCAGCCATTATATCAGCAAATGGATAACCCTGGCGTATGAGTTATAAAAAGCAAATATTGTGATTCCGATCACACTTGTTAATACCTATAATTAGTTGCTAGCAAATTATTAACAAAAACTGACGAGTACACTTTCTATGGCTGAAACAAACTCTAAACAGCCGCGTCTACTGGTGACATTAACAGCGCTATTCGCCGCCTTCTGCGGCCTGTACCTGTTAATCGGTGGCGTCTGGCTGGTCGCGATCGGCGGCTCCTGGTACTACCCGATTGCGGGCCTGGTTATGCTTGGCGTAACCGTCCTGCTCTGGCGTAGAAAACAATCTGCACTGTGGCTGTATGCCGCACTCCTTCTTGCCACCATGATCTGGGGCGTCTGGGAAGTCGGCTTTGACTTCTGGGCGCTGACGCCGCGCAGTGACATCCTGGTCTTCTTCGGCATCTGGCTGATCCTGCCGTTCGTCTGGCGTCGCCTGATCGTGCCGTCCAGCGGTGCGGTCGCGGCGCTGGTGGTAGCGCTGTTAATCAGCGGCGGTATCCTGACCTGGGCTGGCTTCAACGATCCGCAGGAGATCAACGGTACGCTGAACGCAGAATCGACGCCTGCGGCGGCGATCTCTCAGGTTGCTGACGGCGACTGGCCTGCCTATGGTCGTAACCAGGAAGGCCAGCGTTACTCTCCGCTGAAGCAGATCAACGCGGACAACGTTAAGAACCTGAAAGAAGCCTGGGTATTCCGTACCGGCGATCTGAAGATGCCGAACGATCCGGGTGAACTGACCAACGAAGTGACGCCAATTAAAGTCGGCGATATGCTTTATCTGTGTACGGCGCACCAGCGTCTGTTCGCGCTCGACGCGGCCACTGGTAAAGAGAAATGGCACTTCGATCCGCAGCTGAACTCCAACCCGTCCTTCCAGCACGTGACCTGCCGTGGCGTCTCTTATCACGAAGCGCGCCCGGATAATGCGAGCCCGGAAGTCATTGCCGACTGTCCTCGCCGCATCATGCTGCCGGTGAACGATGGTCGTCTGTTCGCCATCAATGCCGAAACGGGCAAGCTGTGCGAAACCTTTGCCAACAAAGGTATCCTGAATCTGCAGACCAATATGCCGGACACCACGCCGGGTCTGTATGAGCCGACCTCCCCGCCAATCATCACCGATAAAACCATCGTGATTGCCGGTTCGGTAACAGATAACTTCTCCACCCGCGAAACCTCCGGCGTTATCCGTGGTTTCGACGTGAACACCGGTAAACTGCTGTGGGCCTTCGACCCGGGCGCGAAAGATCCGAACGCGATCCCGTCGGACGAGCACACCTTTACCTTTAACTCGCCAAACTCCTGGGCGCCTGCGGCGTATGACGCGAAGCTGGACCTGGTCTACCTGCCGATGGGCGTTACTACGCCAGATATCTGGGGCGGTAACCGCACGCCGGAGCAGGAACGTTATGCCAGCGCTATCGTGGCATTGAACGCGACCACCGGTAAGCTGGCCTGGAGCTACCAGACCGTTCACCACGATCTGTGGGATATGGATATGCCGTCCCAGCCGACGCTGGCGGACATCACCGTTAACGGCAAAACCGTACCGGTGATTTACGCTCCAGCGAAAACCGGCAACATCTTCGTGCTGGATCGCAGCAACGGCAAGCTGGTTGTGCCTGCACCGGAAAAACCGGTTCCGCAGGGTGCGGCGAAAGGCGATTACGTCAGCAAAACCCAGCCGTTCTCCGATCTGAGCTTCCGTCCGAAGAAAGACCTCAGCGGGGCAGACATGTGGGGTGCCACGATGTTTGACCAGCTGGTGTGCCGCGTGATGTTCCATCAGCTGCGCTATGAAGGCATCTTCACGCCGCCTTCTGAGCAGGGCACGCTGGTCTTCCCGGGTAACCTGGGGATGTTCGAGTGGGGTGGGATCTCCGTTGACCCTAACCGTCAGGTCGCGATTGCCAACCCAATGGCGCTGCCCTTCGTTTCCCGTCTGATCCCACGCGGTCCGGGCAACCCAATGGAGCAGCCGAAAGACGCGAAAGGCAGCGGTACCGAAGCCGGTATTCAGCCGCAGTATGGCGTACCGTTCGGCGTAACGCTGAATCCGTTCCTGTCGCCGTTCGGTCTGCCGTGTAAACAGCCTGCCTGGGGTTATATCTCCGGTCTGGATCTGAAAACTAACCAGATCGTATGGAAAAAACGTATTGGTACGCCACAGGACAGCATGCCGTTCCCGATGCCGGTTCCGGTGCCGTTCAATATGGGTATGCCTATGCTGGGTGGCCCAATCTCCACCGCCGGTAACGTGCTGTTCATCGCGGCAACCGCAGATAACTACCTGCGCGCGTACAACATGACCAACGGTGAAAAACTGTGGCAAGGCCGTCTGCCAGCGGGTGGACAAGCTACGCCGATGACCTATGAAGTGAATGGCAAGCAGTACGTTGTCATCTCCGCGGGCGGTCACGGTTCGTTTGGCACGAAGATGGGCGACTATATTGTCGCGTATGCGTTGCCTGACGAAAACAAGTAACTGAAAAGCCCGGTGGCGCTTACGCTTACCGGGCCTATGGATACGCTATGCAGGCCGGGTAAGGCGAAGCCGCCACCCGGCTTTTTTTATACGGTAAAGCCCAGCATCATCCCCGTATCTTCATGCTCCAGCAGATGGCAGTGCGCCATATAGGCAAACTCCTTCGGCGCATCGTGGTCAAACTTCACCAGCACCTCGCTGACGCCGCCTTCCACCTTCACCGTATCCTTCCAGCCCGCGCGATGCGCGTCCGGGGCTTTGCCGTTCTCAGAGAGAATGCGGAACTGCGTGCCGTGGATATGGAACGGGTGCAGCATCATGTCCCCTTCACCTGAAATCACCCAGCGCTCAAGCTGCCCTTTTGTCGCAGCAAACATCGGCGTGTTCATGTCGAACGCTTTGCCGTTGATCATGTTGGCGTTGTGGAAATCAAAGCCATGATCGCCGTGATTCATGTTCCCCATGCCGCCCATTTTGCCGTGGTCCATGTTCATGTGACCCATCATCTGCCCGTGATGCATCCCCGCCATCGCCTTATCGCCATATTTCGCCATCAGCGCCTGCATGCCCATCATATCGAGCATCGGGTTCATGGAGAGCTGCAGTTTCCGTTGCGTAAGCCCATCCAGCGACGGAAGTGCCGGCAGCGTGGTTAACGTATCAGGCAGCGTGCCGGAAGCGGTCACCCGTAACGGCTGGATACGCAGCACCGGATGCGGCTTGTCAAACGGCGCGACCGCCATCCCCATCTGGCTAACCGGCAGGGTCACAAGATCGAACGGCTTGCCGTCGCTGATATCCACCAGCACCTCAAAGCGCTCCCCCATCAGCATCGGCAGTTCGTTGACCTTCACCGGCTCAGGCAGCAGCCCGCCGTCGCTGGCGACCACGTACAGAGGACGCTTATCGCTGGTGGCGAAGTTGAGAGAACGCGCGTTACAGCCGTTAAGCAGACGCAGGCGCAGCCAGCCTTTCGGCGCGGCGTGCTGAGGATAAATGGCGCCGTTGGTCAGCAGCGTGTCGCCAAACCAGCCGACCGCCGCGCTCATCACGTCCAGCTGGTAGTCGATTTGCCCGTCAGCGGTGAATTTCTTGTCCTGCACAATCACCGGCACATCGTCGATGCCCCACTGCTTCGGCAGGCGCAGCAGGCGGCTTTCGTCGTCTTCAATCAGCACCAGCCCCGCCAGCCCCATGGCTACCTGATGGCCCGTTTTGCCATGCTGATGCGGATGGAACCAGCAGGTCGCGGCGCGCTGGTTGGGCGTAAAGGTGACGCTGCGCGTGCCACCCGCTTTGATGATGCCCTGCGGCCCGCCGTCTACCTCGCCCGGCACTTCCAGTCCGTGCCAGTGCACCGTCGTCTCTTCAGCAAGAGTATTCTGGATATCCACCGTCACCGCTTTACCTTTGCGCAGCTGTAGCGCAGGACCGAGAAGATTGCCGTTATAGCCCCAGGTTGTCGCGTTGTGCGCACCGAACAGTGTGTTACCGGACTGAACGACAAGCTGGATACGGCTGCGGGCGTCAGCGGTAAGTAAATCAGGGATGGGTAAGGCAGGCCTGTCAGCCGCGAAAACCGCACGGCTCCAGAGGGGTAAGGCGCTGGCAGCCCCCAGCGCCACGGAATATTTTAAAAAATCACGACGTTGCATGTTCATTTCCTTATTTCCAGCAGGCGATCTTTTGAGCATAAACCCTCCCCTTACCGGAAGGTCAAGTAAAGCGGCAATAATAAAGATCGTCGCACTGGCATCAAGTATGCTAACGTTAATTTTCCGTGAAGAAGTGGTAGAAGCAATGAAGACGTTTTTCAGGACAATTTTGTTCGGTAGCCTGATGGCAATGTGTGCGAACAGCTATGCGCTCAGTGAAAATGAAGCGGAAGATATGGCCGATTTAACGGCGGTTTTTGTATTCCTGAAAAATGATTGTGGCTACCAGAATTTACCCAACGGGCAAATTCGCCGCGCGCTGGTCTTTTTTGCCCAGCAGAACCAGTGGGATCTCAGCAACTACGACAGCTTTGACATGAAGGCGCTCGGCGAAGACAGCTACCGTGACCTAAGCGGTATTGGCATTCCCACGGCTAAAAAATGCAAAGCGCTGGCTCGCGATTCGCTCAGCCTGCTCGCCTACGTCAAATAACCTTCCCGACGCCTCCTGTTAAACCTATAGCCGTGCAACCACGGTTATAGTTAGCTATCATGTTTCGCTCATTTTTTGTGAGCGTAACGGATGTTAACAAAGGAGGAGTCCGCGTATGGCCGACCACACGTTGTGGCATGAAACACTGCATGACCAGTTTGGTCAGTACTTTGCCGTTGATAACGTGCTCTATCATGAAAAAACCGATCACCAGGATCTCATCATCTTCGAGAATGCTGCCTTTGGCCGCGTAATGGCGCTGGACGGCGTCGTGCAAACGACCGAGCGAGATGAGTTTATCTATCATGAGATGATGACCCACGTCCCGCTGCTGGCGCACGGCCATGCAAAGCATGTCCTGATTATCGGCGGTGGCGACGGTGCAATGCTGCGTGAAGTTTCCCGCCATCGCTCGATTGAAACCATCACCATGGTGGAAATCGATGCGGGCGTCGTCTCGTTCTGCCGCCAGTACCTGCCCAACCACAATGCCGGTAGCTATGACGATCCGCGTTTTAATCTGGTGATTGATGACGGGGTTAACTTTGTTAACCAGACAACCCAGACCTTTGACGTCATTATCTCCGACTGCACCGATCCTATCGGCCCTGGCGCGTCGCTGTTTACCTCCTCGTTCTACGAAGGCTGCAAGCGTTGCCTGAACCCGGGCGGGATCTTCGTCGCCCAAAACGGCGTCTGCTTCCTGCAACAGGATGAAGCGCTGGATAGCCATCGCAAGCTCAGCACCTATTTCGAGGATGTCAGCTTCTATCAGGCGGCCATTCCGACGTACTACGGCGGGATCATGACCTTTGCCTGGGCGACGGATAACGACGTATTACGTCATCTTTCCACCGAAATTATTCAGGCCCGCTTCCATCAGGCAGGTCTACAGTGCCGATACTACAATCCGGCTATTCATACCGCAGCGTTTGCTCTGCCGCAGTACCTGCAAGACGCATTATCCACTAAGGGGGTGAGCTAATTGAAAAAGCTTAAACTGCATGGCTTTAACAATCTGACCAAAAGCCTGAGTTTTTGTATTTACGATATCTGCTATGCCAAAACAGCGGAAGAACGCGATGGTTACATCGCCTATATCGACGAACTCTACAACGCCAACCGTCTGACCGAGATCCTGTCAGAAACCTGTTCCATTATCGGCGCCAACATCCTGAATATTGCCCGACAGGATTATGAACCCCAGGGCGCCAGCGTGACCATACTGGTCAGCGAAGAGCCGGTCGATCCGAAGCTTATCGACAAAACGGAACATCCGGGCCCGCTGCCGGAAGTAGTGGTTGCTCACCTGGATAAAAGCCATATCTGCGTCCATACCTACCCGGAGAGTCACCCGGAAGGCGGGCTGTGTACGTTCCGTGCCGATATTGAAGTGTCGACCTGCGGCGTGATTTCCCCGCTGAACGCACTGAACTATCTCATCCACCAGCTGGAATCGGATATCGTCACGATTGATTACCGCGTGCGCGGTTTTACCCGTGACGTCAACGGCATGAAGCACTTCATCGACCACGAGATTAACTCTATTCAGAACTTTATGTCCGAGGACATGAAGTCACTGTACGACATGATGGACGTGAACGTGTATCAGGAAAACATCTTCCATACCAAGATGTTACTTAAGGAGTTCGACCTTAAGCACTATATGTTCCACACGAAGCCGGAAGATTTGAGCGAAGAAGAGCGTAAGGCGATTACTGACCTGCTCTGGAAAGAGATGCGCGAGATCTACTACGGCCGCAACATTCCGGCCGTGTAAGTGTTGCCCGGAGCAGGGATGCTTCGGGAAATTACCGCTGTTTCATGAACTCGCGGTAGGCATTCACCACCTGAAGGAAGTCTTCTACGCCGCACAGCGACAGGCTTTCTTCGTCATAGTAGCTCATCCCCTCTTCCATCTCGTCGCCTGAAAACTCGAGCTGGTTGGCACGCACCATGACCTCTTCACCGTCCATCCACAGCGTGTATTCGTGCCCGGCGCGTTGCCAGGAGCGCTCACTGCCTTTCACCGTCTTTGCCGCCTGTTCAACCTCATCAAGAAGGGAGAGATTTTCTTTCACCTCTTCGTTAAACCAGTGTCCAACGGCTTCGTGGCCCATCGACATACGCACTTTCACCACTCCGGTGATGTCGCGCAGAAATTCGTAATCCATAGTGTTTTCCTCTGCAAAGCCATTAAGGTAATTATCGCAGCAGCGAGGAAGAAAAAAAGCGTGGGAGGTGGGAGGAATGAAAATAAAAAACCCACCGTAGTTGCGATGGGTTTTGTAGGCCCGGTTAGCGTAGCGCCACCGGGCAATGGGTCAGGTGCGGTCTGGTGCCTTCACCCCCAGCCCCTCTCCCACGGGAGAGGGTAGCATTTATACTGCCGTCTGGAAGATAACCCCGTCGGCCTTCTCGGTGTACTGAGAGAGCTGGTCGAAGTTCAGATAGCGATAGGTATCCACCGCTGTCTTATCCACCTGAGCCACAAAGGTCTGGTACTCTTCCGGCGTTGGCAGTTTGCCAATCAGCGCCGCAACCGCCGCCAGCTCCGCAGAGGCCAGGAAGACGTTCGCACCGGTACCTAAACGGTTCGGGAAGTTACGGGTCGAAGTGGAGACCACCGTCGCGCCGTCGGCTACGCGCGCCTGGTTACCCATACACAGAGAACAGCCAGGAATTTCGATACGCGCGCCGCTCTTACCAAACACGCTGTAGTAGCCCTCTTCGGTCAGCTGAGCCGCGTCCATACGGGTTGGCGGCGCCACCCACAGACGGGTTGGCAGCTGGCCTTTGTGGGTATCCAGCAGCTTACCGGCCGCGCGGAAGTGACCGATGTTGGTCATGCACGAACCAATGAACACTTCGTCGATCTTCTCGCCCTGAACTTCGGACAGCGGACGCGCGTCGTCCGGATCGTTCGGTGCACACAGGATTGGCTCTTTGATATCCGCCAGATCGATGTCGATCACCGCCGCGTACTCTGCGTCAGCATCGGCTTCCAGCAGCTGCGGATCGGCCAGCCATTTTTCCATGCCCTGGATACGACGCTCCAGCGTACGACGGTCGCCGTAGCCTTCTGCAATCATCCACTTCAGCAGCACGATGTTAGAGTTCAGGTACTCAACGATCGGCTCTTTGTTCAGCTTGATGGTACAGCCCGCAGCCGAACGCTCGGCGGAGGCATCGGTCAGCTCGAACGCCTGCTCTACTTTCAGATCCGGCAGACCTTCGATTTCCAGGATACGGCCAGAGAAGATGTTTTTCTTCCCTTTCTTCTCAACGGTCAGCAGACCCTGTTTAATCGCATACAGCGGGATCGCGTGAACCAGGTCGCGCAGGGTAATACCCGGCTGCATTTTACCTTTGAAGCGCACCAGCACCGATTCCGGCATATCCAGCGGCATCACGCCGGTCGCGGCAGCAAACGCCACCAGACCGGAGCCCGCCGGGAAGGAGATACCGATTGGGAAACGGGTATGGGAGTCACCGCCGGTACCCACGGTATCCGGCAGCAGCATGCGGTTCAGCCAGGAGTGGATAACGCCGTCGCCCGGACGCAGGGAGACACCGCCACGGTTCATAATGAAGTCAGGCAGCGTGTGGTGCGTGGTCACGTCAACCGGCTTCGGATACGCCGCAGTGTGGCAGAAGGACTGCATCACCAGATCGGAAGAGAAGCCCAGGCACGCCAGGTCTTTCAGTTCGTCACGGGTCATTGGGCCAGTGGTGTCCTGAGAACCGACGGAGGTCATCTTCGGCTCGCAGTAGGCGCCAGGACGAACACCGGCGACGCCGCAGGCGCGACCGACCATTTTCTGTGCCAGCGAGAAGCCGCGGTTGCTTTCCGCTACGTCTTTCGCATGACGGAACACGTCTGAGTGCGGCAGGCCCAGCGCTTCACGCGCTTTGGTAGTCAGGCCGCGCCCGATGATCAGCGGAATACGGCCACCGGCGCGCACTTCGTCAATCAGCACGTCGGTTTTCAGTTCGAAGCTTGCCAGCAGCTCGTTGGTTTCATGGTTGCGCACTTCGCCTTTATACGGGTAGACGTCAATCACGTCGCCCATGTTCAGGTTGCTCACATCTACTTCAATTGGCAGCGCGCCCGCATCTTCCATGGTGTTGAAGAAGATCGGTGCAATTTTACCGCCGAGGCACAGGCCGCCGCCGCGTTTGTTTGGCACATGCGGGATGTCGTCACCCATGAACCACAGCACGGAGTTGGTGGCGGACTTACGGGAAGAACCGGTACCCACAACGTCACCCACGTAAGCCAGCGGGAAGCCTTTTTTCTGCAACGCTTCGATCTGTTTGATCGGGCCGACAACGCCCGGCTGATCCGGCTCAATGCCTTCACGGGCGTTTTTCAGCATCGCCAGGGCGTGCAGCGGGATATCCGGGCGAGACCACGCGTCCGGTGCCGGAGAGAGGTCATCGGTGTTGGTTTCACCGGTCACTTTGAAAACAGTAACGGTAATTTTTTCAGCCAGCGCTGGACGATTCAGGAACCATTCGGCATCAGCCCAGGACTGCATCACCTGCTTCGCATAGACGTTGCCAGCTTTGGCTTTTTCTTCCACATCGTAGAAGTTATCGAACATCAGCAGCGTAGACGAGAGCGCTTTAGCGGCAATCGGTGCCAGCTTGTCGTTATCCAGCGCGTCAATCAGCGGATGAATGTTGTAACCACCCTGCATGGTGCCGAGCAGTTCGATGGCTTTTTCAGGAGTAACCAGTGGGGAGGTGGCTTCGCCTTTGGCGATAGCAGCAAGGAATCCGGCTTTTACGTAGGCAGCTTCATCTACGCCAGGCGGTACGCGGTTGATCAGCAGATCTAACAGGAATTCTTCTTCGCCCTTAGGCGGGTTCTTCAGCAGCTCGACGAGCGCGGCCATTTGGGTTGCATCTAACGGTTTGGGTACAATTCCCTCGGCGGCACGTTCTGCTACGTGCTTACGGTATTCTTCTAGCACGACGGTTCTCCTCGCTCTCATTGTCATATGCGGCGGGCGTTCTCTTCACGCTCCTGTGAGACAGCAGTTTGTAGGGTAAATGCCCGATACCGCGTCGGGCAGCATAGCAGGATTTCTGCACAGTGTTAATCCGTTTACAAAAAAGCAACATTAAAAAGTTTGCTGAATCGTTAAGCATGGTGTAGCGGGGATTTAGGGCATCATTTTGCGGTTCTTCTGCACCGTGACGCTTCAGTTTTTTCTTCATCAGATATAATTGTGTAATAAATACTCACACTCTTTATCCGGACGTACCGGACGCTTCCCAATAAAAGTCAAAACAGTAAAAGACGGGTGAATAATACTCACGCCAACCGTAACGCCTCACGGCACAGCGCTGGTCTCGTTGGAGTCATTTTATGAAGTTGCCCTTTAAGCCACATCTGCTCATCCTTCTGTGCAGTGCCGGGCTGCTTGCCGCCTCAGGCGTCTTGTTTGTCAAAAGTCGTGCAACGGAACCCGTTGCGCCAGCCCCCGTCGCTCAACAACCGGCGGCACCTGCCGTAGCCCAGCCCGCCCCTGTGTTCGCGCCGACCTACACTGCCGCGCAAATCGATCAGTGGGTTGCCCCCATTGCGCTCTACCCTGACGCCCTGCTTTCACAAATTCTGATGGCCTCGACTTACCCGGCCAACGTGATTCAGGCGGCTCAGTGGTCAAAAGACAACCCTAAAATGGAAGGGGACGCCGCCATTCAGGCCGTTGCCAGCCAGCCCTGGGATCCGAGCGTAAAATCGCTGGTCGCGTTTCCTCAGCTTATGTCGCTGATGGGTGAAAACCCGCCGTGGGTACAAAATCTGGGCGATGCGTTTCTCGCGCAGCCGAAAGACGTGATGGATTCCGTTCAACGCCTGCGCGCGCTGGCACAGAAGACCGGTGCTTTACAATCTACGCCTCAGCAGACGGTCACCACCGTGACAAAGCCAGCACCAGCGAAAACCCGCGCCACCGAGGCAACGACAACAACCACGTCTGCGCCCGCCCCAACGGTGATCAAAATTGAATCTGCCGATCCGCAGGTCGTTTATGTTCCCACCTATAACCCCAATACGGTTTATGGGACCAGGCCCAACACCGCCTATCCACCCACCTATCTCCCGCCCACGCCCGGAGAGCAGTTTGGCAACAGCTTCGTCAACGGCTTAGGCTTCAGCCTGGGCGTTGCCACAACCTATGCCATTTTCAGCAATATCGACTGGGATGACGACGATGACTGGGACCACCACCATGACGGTGACTGGGATAATCACGGCGGCTATAACCGCAACGGTGATAACAACATCAATATCAACGTTGAGAACTTCAATAAAATCAGCGGACAGCGTCTGACGGACGCCAACCGTACCTGGCAGCATAACCCGGCCTACCGGGAGGGTGTGCCCTATCCGACTAACCAGCTCAACACCCGTTTCCACCCCACCAGCACAGTCACCGGGCTAAGCTCAACGCAGCAAAAACCGGTTAACCGGGATAGCCAGCGTCAGGCGGCCCTGAGCCAGATGGAGAAATCCACGGGGAAAACCTTCCCGCAAACGGCACGTCCCGGCACGAAGGATGTGCAGCGTCAGGCCTCGAGTGAACAGCTGAAGCAAATTTCGCAGCGCAACAACTACCGTGGCTACGACACCAAACCGCAGACGGCGAAGCGGACCACCACGCAGCAGCGAGAAAATCGTCAGGCTGTAACCCAAAGACAGGAGAAACGCGCTTCACAGCCCGCGCAGCAACGCGCTCTGCAGCTGCGAAACGGTCAGTCCCGGGCCAATGCGCTGAGCGGCAACGACAGCCGTTCCGCGAACTGGCAGGCGCAGCAGCAGCGCGGTGCGCAAAGCAGGCAGCTTGCGGCTCGCCAGCAGCAGCCCCGTCAGGTGTCTGGTGGACGCGCTGAACGCCGTGAATTTAGACATCGCTAAGGGAACCGACATGAAAAGTAAACTACTCAGTGGAATGGTGTTGTTCATGCTTTCGGCCTCGGTGATGGCGCAGCAGTCCTTTAGCACGCCCGACCAGGCGACCGATGCGCTGGCCAGCGCCATTAGTGAGCATAATGAGCGCGCGATGAGCAATCTGCTTGGAGAGAACTGGCGCGATTTTCTCCCTCCCGAAGGCGTTGATCCGGATGCCGTCGATCGTTTCCTGCGCGACTGGAAAGTTCGTCATAACACCGTTGTCGAAGGAGATACGGCGCATCTTGTTGTTGGAGACAACGACTGGCAGCTTCCCATCCCGGTGATCAAAACCGCCGCCGGCTGGCAATTCGATATCAAAGAAGGGGCTGAAGAGATCCTGACCCGTGAAATCGGGCGTAACGAACTTGCCGCCATTGAAGCCCTGCATGCCTATGTTGATGCGCAGCAAAGCTACTTTGCGATGAACCAGAAATACGCGCAGAAGATTGTCAGCTCGGAAGGGAAGAAAGACGGTTTGTACTGGCCCGTCTCACCCGGCGAAACGCCCAGTCCGCTCGGACCGGCATTTAGCCCGAAAGAGCCGGGTACCGGCTATCACGGCTATCGCTTCCGGATCCTGCCGGATAATAACGGTTTCGCGATGGTGGCGTGGCCGGTCAGCTACGGTCAAACGGGCGTGATGAGCTTTGTGATAAATCAGGACGACAAGGTGTATCAGTCCGATCTCGGCAAGGATTCTGAGCAGAAAGCCCGGGCGTTAACCGCCTATAACCCGGATAAAGCCTGGCAACCCGTGGCTCCCTGAACGCAGCGCATAAAAAAAGCGGCCTCAGGCCGCTTTTTTTCATCTGAAGAAACTTATTTCTTCTTCGCTTTCGCGTTTGGCAGGTCGGTGATGCTGCCTTCAAACACTTCTGCCGCCAGGCCCACGGACTCGTGCAGAGTTGGGTGAGCGTGGATGGTCAGCGCGATGTCTTCCGCGTCGCAGCCCATTTCGATAGCCAGACCGATTTCACCCAGCAGCTCGCCGCCGTTGGTACCGACAATCGCACCACCGATCACGCGGTGAGTCTCTTTGTCGAAGATCAGTTTGGTCATACCGTCTGCGCAGTCGGACGCGATAGCACGGCCAGAAGCAGCCCACGGGAAGGTGGCGGTTTCGTAGCTGATGCCTTTCTCTTTCGCTTCTTTCTCAGTCAGACCCACCCATGCCACTTCTGGCTCGGTATACGCGATAGATGGGATCACTTTCGGATCGAAGTAGTGCTTCATGCCGGCGATAACTTCAGCGGCAACGTGACCTTCGTGAACACCTTTGTGCGCCAGCATTGGCTGACCGACGATATCGCCGATAGCAAAGATGTGCGGCACGTTAGTGCGCAGCTGTTTGTCAACGCGGATGAAGCCACGGTCGTCCACTTCCACGCCAGCTTTGCCCGCGTCGAGGTTCTTACCGTTCGGCACACGGCCGATCGCCACCAGCACGGCGTCGTAACGCTGTGGTTCGGATGGGGCTTTTTTGCCTTCCATGGAAACGTAAATACCGTCTTCTTTCGCTTCAACGGCAGTCACTTTGGTTTCCAGCATCAGGTTGAATTTCTTGCTGATGCGCTTGGTGAAGACTTTAACGATGTCTTTGTCAGCAGCCGGGATAACCTGGTCGAACATTTCAACCACGTCGATCTCTGAACCCAGCGCGTGGTACACGGTACCCATTTCCAGACCGATGATACCGCCGCCCATCACCAGCAGACGCTTAGGAACGGTTTTCAGCTCCAGCGCATCGGTGGAATCCCACACGCGCGGATCTTCATGCGGAATGAATGGCAGTTCGATTGGGCGAGAGCCTGCCGCGATGATCGCGTTGTCGAAGTTGATCACGGTTTTGCCGTTTTCGCCTTCCACTTCCAGGGTGTTCGCACCGGTGAATTTACCCAGACCGTTTACCACTTTCACTTTACGGCCTTTGGCCATACCCGCCAGACCGCCGGTCAGCTGAGTGATAACTTTCTCTTTCCAGGTACGAATTTTGTCGATGTCGGTTTTCGGCTCGCCGAAGACGATACCGTGTTCAGCCAGCGCTTTGGCTTCTTCGATAACTTTCGCTACGTGCAGCAGCGCTTTAGAAGGGATACAGCCGACGTTCAGACAAACACCGCCGAGGGTGCTGTAACGTTCTACGATGACGGTTTCCAGACCTAAATCCGCTGCGCGAAATGCTGCGGAGTAACCTGCCGGGCCTGCCCCAAGTACTACGACCTGAGTTTTGATTTCTGTGCTCATCATGACCTCTTAGTTTATACCCGTCGTCCACCGGGTCGTTCTATCCGCCCGCAGTTTACAAAATTGTTAACAATTTTGAAACAACAAACGGCTCACGAATTGTCGCTTTCGCCAATAACCTCACAAACGCCATGAGATTATCAGAAAAAAGCCGGCCGACTGGCCGGCTTTTCGATTACATCACCAGGCGGCGAATGTCGCTCAGCATGTTGTTGATGATGGTGATGAAACGCGCACCATCAGCACCGTCGATCACGCGGTGGTCGAAGGACAGAGAGATTGGCATCATCAGACGCGGCACGAACTCTTTGCCATTCCAAACCGGCTCCATCGCGGACTTGGACACACCGAGGATAGCCACTTCCGGCGCGTTCACAATCGGCGCGAAGTGGGTGGTACCCAGGCCGCCGATGCTGGAGATGGTGAAGCAGCCGCCCTGCATTTCGCCGGCAGTCAGCTTACCATCACGCGCTTTCTTGGAGATGGTGGTCAGTTCACGGGACAGCTCAGTGATGCTCTTCTTGTTCACGTCTTTGAAGACCGGAACAACCAGACCATTTGGCGTATCAACCGCAACACCGATGTTGATGTATTTCTTCAGCGTCAGCTTCTGGCCGTCTTCGGACAGGGAGCTGTTGAAGCGTGGCATCTGTTCCAGAGCCGCAGCAACCGCCTTCATGATGAAGACCACTGGGGTGAATTTCACGTCCAGTTTACGCTTCTCAGCTTCGGCGTTCTGCTGTTTACGGAACGCTTCCAGATCGGTGATATCGGTCTTATCGAAGTGCGTAACGTGCGGGATCATCACCCAGTTACGGCTCAGGTTCGCACCAGAGATTTTCTGGATACGGCCCAGCTCCACTTCTTCGATTTCGCCGAACTTGCTGAAGTCCACTTTCGGCCATGGCAGCATGCCCGGGATACCGCCGCCAGCGGCTGCAGCTGGTGCAGCTTCGGCGCGTTTCACCGCGTCTTTCACGTAGGTTTGAACGTCTTCGCGCAGGATACGACCTTTACGGCCAGTCCCTTTCACTTTCGCCAGGTTCACACCGAATTCGCGCGCCAGGCGACGAATCAGCGGCGTCGCGTGGACGTAAGCGTCGTTTTCAGCGAACTCTGATTTTTCTGCTTTTGCAGCAGGGGCAGCGGCTGGTTTAGCAGCCTGAGCCGGTGCAGCAGCCGGTGCTGGAGCAGCCGCGGCAGCCGGAGCTGCGGCAGGCGCAGCGCCTTCCACTTCGAAGACCATGATCAGAGAGCCGGTAGACACTTTGTCGCCGGTGCTGATTTTGATCTCTTTAACGGTACCCGCGAACGGCGCAGGCACTTCCATGGAAGCCTTGTCGCCTTCAACGGTGATCAGTGACTGTTCAGCGGCAACTTTGTCGCCCACTTTCACCATCACTTCGGTCACTTCAACTTCGTCACCGCCGATGTCCGGTACGTTAACGTCTTTCGCGCCGCCAGCAGCAGCTGGTGCTGCGGCTGGCGCCGGAGCAGCGGCCTGTGCAGGCGCGGCAGCAGGTGCAGCACCTGCCACTTCGAAGATCATGATCAGGGAGCCAGTAGACACTTTGTCACCGGTGTTGATCTTGATCTCTTTAACGGTACCCGCAAACGGTGCTGGCACTTCCATAGAGGCTTTGTCGCCTTCTACGGTGATCAGTGACTGCTCGGCCGCAACGGTATCGCCCACTTTCACCAGGATCTCAGTGACTTCAACTTCGTCACCGCCGATGTCCGGCACGTTCACGTCTTTCGCGCTCGCGGCAGCTGCTGGAGCAGCGGCGGCCGGAGCGGCTTTCTTCTCTTCCTGCGCAGGTGCAGCAGCTGCTGCACCGTCGGCGGAATCGAAAATCATGATCAGTTTGCCAGTCTCGGTTTTATCGCCAACAGAGACTTTGATCTCTTTAACGATGCCAGCCTGAGGAGACGGGACTTCCATAGAGGCTTTGTCGCCTTCTACGGTGATCAGCGACTGTTCAGCTTCAACTTTGTCGCCTACTTTGACCAGGATCTCGGTGATTTCAACTTCATCAGCCCCGATGTCCGGTACATTGATTTCGATAGCCATTATTCTTTTACCTCTTACGCCAGACGCGGGTTAACTTTTTCTGCATCGATGTTGAATTTGGTAATTGCGTCTGCAACCACTTTCTTATCGATTTCGCCACGTTTAGCCAGTTCGCCCAGTGCTGCTACAACCACGTAAGAAGCATCAACTTCGAAGTGGTGACGCAGGTTTTCGCGGCTGTCAGAACGACCGAAGCCGTCAGTACCCAGAACGCGATAATCATCAGCTGGAACGTAAGTACGAACCTGCTCAGCGAACAGTTTCATATAGTCAGTAGACGCCACCGCTGGCGCGTCGTTCATCACCTGAGCGATGTACGGTACGCGTGGGGTTTCCAGTGGGTGCAGCATGTTCCAGCGCTCACAATCCTGGCCATCACGCGCCAGTTCAGTGAAGGAGGTCACAGAGTACACGTCGGAACCGACACCGTAGTCTTTCGCCAGGATCTGCGCTGCTTCACGAACGTGACGCAGGATAGAACCGGAGCCCAGCAGCTGAACTTTACCTTTGCTACCTTCGATGGTTTCGAGTTTGTAGATACCTTTACGGATACCTTCCTCGGCACCTGCTGGCATTGCCGGCATGTGGTAGTTTTCGTTCAGGGTGGTGATGTAGTAGTAAATGTTCTCCTGCGCTTCACCGTACATGCGCTGCAGACCGTCATGCATGATGACTGCCACTTCATACGCGTAAGACGGGTCGTAAGAGATACAGTTAGGGATAGTCAGAGACTGAATGTGGCTGTGACCATCTTCGTGCTGCAAACCTTCACCGTTCAGGGTCGTACGACCGGAAGTACCACCGATCAGGAAGCCGCGAGCCTGCTGGTCGCCTGCCTGCCAGCACAGGTCACCGATACGCTGGAACCCGAACATGGAGTAGTAAATGTAGAACGGGATCATCGGCAGGTTGTTGGTGCTGTAAGAAGTCGCAGCGGCCAGCCAGGATGCGCCTGCGCCCAGCTCGTTGATACCTTCCTGCAGGATCTGACCTTTCTCGTCTTCTTTGTAGTATGCAACCTGCTCACGGTCCTGCGGGGTGTACTGCTGGCCGTTCGGGCTGTAGATACCGATCTGACGGAACAGACCTTCCATACCGAAAGTACGCGCTTCGTCGGCGATGATTGGCACGAGGCGATCTTTGATCGACTTGTTCTTCAGCATCACGTTCAGGGCACGAACGAAAGCGATAGTGGTAGAGATCTCTTTGTTCTGCTCTTCCAGCAGCTGAGAGAAGTCTTCCAGCGCTGGCAGTTCCAGCTTCTCGGTGAAGTTAGGCTGACGAGCTGGCAGGTAGCCTTTCAGCGCCTGACGACGTTCGTGCAGGTACTTGTGCTCTTCGGAGCCTTCCGGGAAGGTGATGTAAGACAGGTTTTCGACCTGCTCATCGGTCACCGGAACGTTGAAACGGTCGCGGATATAGCGCACGCCGTCCATGTTCATTTTCTTAACCTGGTGAGCGATGTTTTTACCTTCTGCGGTATCACCCATGCCGTAACCTTTGATGGTGTGGGCCAGGATTACAGTCGCTTTACCTTTGGTTTCACGCGCTTTTTTCAGTGCAGCGTAGATTTTCTTCGGATCGTGACCACCGCGGTTCAGGGCCCAGATCTGCTCATCAGTCCAGTCTGCAACCAGGGCTGCGGTTTCTGGATATTTGCCGAAGAAGTGCTCACGCACGTAGGCACCGTCTTTGGATTTGAAGGTCTGGTAGTCACCGTCAACGGTTTCGTTCATCAGCTGGATCAGTTTACCGCTGGTGTCTTTACGCAGCAGTTCGTCCCAACGGGAACCCCACATGACTTTGATCACGTTCCAGCCAGCACCTGCGAAGATGCCTTCCAGTTCGTTGATGATCTTGCCGTTACCGGTTACCGGACCATCCAGACGCTGCAGGTTACAGTTGATGATGAAGCACAGGTTGTCCAGCTTCTCACGGGTTGCGATGGTGATCGCGCCTTTAGATTCTGGCTCATCCATTTCGCCGTCGCCCAGGAAGGCGTATACGGTCTGCTCAGAGGTGTCTTTCAGACCACGGTGTTCCAGATACTTCAGGAATTTCGCCTGGTAGATCGCACCGATTGGGCCCAGACCCATGGATACGGTTGGGAACTGCCAGAATTCAGGCATCAGTTTAGGGTGCGGGTAAGAAGACAGACCTTTACCGTGAACTTCCTGACGGAAGTTGTTCATCTGCTCTTCAGTCAGACGACCTTCCAGGAATGCACGTGCATAGATGCCCGGAGAGATGTGGCCCTGGAAGTACACCAGATCGCCGCCGTCTTTCTCGTTCGCTGCACGGAAGAAGTGGTTGAAGCACACTTCGTAAACGGTCGCAGAAGACTGGAAGGACGCCATGTGGCCACCCAGTTCCAGGTCTTTCTTGGATGCGCGCAGAACGGTCATGATGGCGTTCCAGCGGATTGCAGAACGGATACGACGTTCCAGATCCAGATTGCCCGGGTATTCCGGTTCGTCTTCAACGGCAATCGTGTTTACGTAGTTGCTAGCCCCTGCACCTGAAGCAACCTTCACGCCGCCTTTGCGGGCTTCAGAAAGCAGCTGATCAATCAGATACTGAGCGCGCTCAACACCTTCTTCACGGATGACCGATTCGATCGCCTGTAGCCAGTCGCGAGTTTCGATCGGATCCACGTCATTTTGGAGACGTTCTGACATGGGGGTATTCCTTATCTATCTAATACGTTGATTTGTCTGGAACCTGTCCCATTGTGCTCTTGGGCAAGAACACAATAAGACAGGTTCTGCGTTTAGTTGCCGCGCTCTAAAAGTACCTGGCGCTTAATCCTTTCGTTGCTGTATGCGGCGTAATGAACGTTCGCGACGCGATTGTTCACGGCTGCGGTCCAGCAAGATTTCCTCAATGAAAGCCAGATGGCGGTGCGACGCTTCGCGCGCCTGCTCCGGTTCCCCGGCCATTATCGCCTCGAATACTCGGGTGC
Organism: Enterobacter sp. EC_64; assembly: GCF_019584165.1. Lineage (NCBI taxonomy): Bacteria > Pseudomonadati > Pseudomonadota > Gammaproteobacteria > Enterobacterales > Enterobacteriaceae > Enterobacter > Enterobacter sp. EC_64. Next base: position 205,951 of record NZ_VDAS01000002.1, on the reverse strand, counting down.
GATGGTTGCTTACCAGTGGGAGCATGTCCCGACGGGCATACAACAATTCAAAATTTTGACGAACGTTCTGGGCCAGCATCGGCTCCATGCAGCGTAGCAGATGGAGGAGCACCACGTTGTGGGCCGCTTCGGTGACGGCAATTTGATACTGGACGACGGCGCTGGACTCGGCGTCTAAATCGCCGGACTGCTGTGCCCGTTCAATGGCCTGATGCAGCTCGCGGATACGCACGCGATCTTCATCAGTGCTGCGAAGGGCGGCGTAATAGGCCGCAATACCTTCCAGCGCGTGACGGGTCTCAAGCAGGTCAAACTGGGATTCTGGGTGGTCAGAGAGAAGTTCTACCAGCGGATCGCTGAAGCTCTGCCACAGGCTGTTTTGCACAAAGGTTCCGCCGCCCTGGCGACGAAGCAGCAAGCCCTTTGCTTCGAGACGTTGAATCGCCTCACGCAGAGAGGGACGTGAAACGTCGAACTGTTTTGCCAGTTCGCGTTCTGGCGGAAGTTTCTCACCCGGGCGCAGAGTCCCTTCGAGGATTAAAAACTCCAGCTGCTGCTCAATCACATCAGATAGTTTTGGTTGGCGAATTTTGCTGTAGGCCATATTCCCTGTCTTACGCCTTTTTGCCCGGAGTCAATTGGTCTTACCAATTTCTATTTCGTATCGCTAAAGTAACAAAGTATTCACCTTCTGTCCATATTGGTTTTGATTGAAATCAGTAAACCCTGCACATTTTAACAACCTTACAGAAATAACGTTTCAGAAATGTAACTTTGCACAAATGAGTTGATTACCCCCAAAGAGGGAGTTTTAACCATAATGAAACGAGGGTTTTTGCAATCTGAAGCGATTCAACAAGGCAAATAATGAAAATTCGCCCACTTAAGGCGCATTTCTATTCTATAGGTTGGGTGAGGAACAACGAGCGGGCCGATTTACAAATGCTTTCTTTTTATTCAAGTCGTCATCACCCCTTCATAAAGCAGGTGCATTCGCAGGCACTTACCACTATTCTGGCGCTTACGGAAGTCATCTCCGCTTTTTTCGGTCTCGTTAACCGTAAAGAAATAAATACAGAATATGGATTTTCATAATTACACACGCTCAGCGTGAACATAACAACCACACACGAGGTTTCAAATGGAAGCTCAACAGCACGGCGATCAGCTAAAGCGCGGGCTTAAAAACCGCCATATTCAGCTCATCGCACTGGGCGGTGCGATTGGTACCGGCCTGTTTCTGGGCAGCGCATCCGTTATCCAGTCTGCCGGTCCGGGCATTATTTTGGGTTACGCGATTGCGGGTTTCATTGCTTTTCTGATCATGCGCCAGCTGGGCGAAATGGTCGTGGAAGAGCCGGTCGCAGGCTCCTTCAGCCACTTTGCCTATAAGTACTGGGGCAGCTTTGCCGGTTTCGCCTCGGGCTGGAACTACTGGGTGCTGTACGTTCTGGTTGCCATGGCCGAACTGACCGCCGTCGGGAAATACATTCAGTTCTGGTATCCCGAAATCCCAACCTGGGCTTCTGCTGCAGCCTTCTTCGTTATTATCAACGCCATTAACCTGACCAACGTTAAAGTGTTCGGGGAGATGGAGTTCTGGTTTGCCATCATCAAGGTCATTGCCGTGGTGGCGATGATTATCTTCGGCGGCTGGCTGCTGTTCAGCGGCAACGGCGGCCCGCAGGCCACGGTGCGCAACCTCTGGGAACAGGGTGGCTTCCTGCCTCACGGCATGACCGGCCTGGTGATGATGATGGCGATCATAATGTTCTCCTTCGGCGGCCTGGAGCTGGTGGGCATCACCGCTGCTGAAGCCGACAACCCGGAGCAGAGCATCCCGAAAGCCACCAATCAGGTTATCTACCGCATCCTGATCTTCTATGTGGGCTCACTGGCGGTGCTGCTCTCGCTGCTGCCGTGGACGCGCGTGACTGCTGACACCAGCCCGTTTGTGCTGATCTTCCACGAGCTGGGCGATACCTTTGTCGCCAACGCGCTGAACATCGTGGTGCTGACCGCAGCGCTCTCCGTTTACAACAGCTGCGTATACTGCAACAGCCGCATGCTGTTCGGCCTGGCCCAGCAGGGTAACGCGCCGAAGATGCTGCTTAACGTTGATAAACGCGGCGTGCCGGTGAATACCATCATTGTTTCCGCCATCGTGACCGCCCTGTGCGTGCTCATTAACTACATGGCACCGGAATCGGCGTTTGGCCTGCTGATGGCGCTGGTGGTCTCTGCGCTGGTCATCAACTGGGCGATGATCAGCCTGGCGCACATGAAGTTCCGCCGCGCGAAGCAGCAGCAGGGCGTCACCACGCGCTTCCCTGCCCTGCTCTATCCTCTGGGTAACTGGATCTGCCTGCTGTTCATGGCGGCCGTGCTGGTGATCATGCTGATCACCCCAGGTATGGCGATTTCCGTCTACCTGATTCCGGTCTGGATTGCAGTACTCGGCGTTGGCTATCTCTTCAGTCAGAAAAGCCGTAATGCCATGAAGGCGCACTAAGCCTATCCGCGGTACCTGTTTTTACAGGTGCCGCGCGTTGTTACCTCCCTCACACTTTCACGCCCACAGCGCATTTATCCATATCACCGCCCTGATACTGCAACGCATATATCCCTTCGCCAGCAAATAATTCTCTCCATACCGTAACCCGGAGAGCAGTCTATGGATAACGCAAAGCTGTCAGTAAAAGAAAAGATCGGCTATGGGATGGGCGACGCCGGATGTAACATCATCTTCGGCGCCATCATGCTGTTTGTTAACTATTTTTATACGGATATTTTTGGTCTGGCCCCTGCGCTGGTCGGCGTGCTGCTGCTGTCCGTCCGCGTGATTGACGCCGTTACGGACCCGATCATGGGCGCGATTGCCGACCGCACCCGCAGTAAATATGGCCGGTTTCGTCCATGGCTGCTGTGGATCGCTTTCCCGTACGCGCTGTTCAGCATCCTGATGTTCACCACGCCAGAGTGGAGCTATAACAGCAAAGTTATCTATGCCTTTGTCACCTACTTCCTGCTGTCGCTCACCTACACCGCCATCAACATCCCCTACTGCTCGCTGGGCGGGGTGATCACTAACGATCCAAAAGAACGTGTGGCCTGCCAGTCGTATCGCTTCGTGCTGGTCGGCATCGCCACGCTGCTGCTCTCATTAACGCTGCTGCCGATGGCCGACTGGTTTGGCGGGGACAACAAAGCCAAAGGCTACCAGATGGCCATGACCGTGCTGGCGCTGATTGGCACCTGCATGTTCCTGTTCTGCTTCGCCACCGTGCGCGAGCGCGTGCGCCCGGCAGTCCAGACCAATGACGAGCTGAAAAACGACCTGAAAGACGTGTGGAAGAACGACCAGTGGGTGCGCATTCTGCTCCTGACGCTCTGCAACGTCTGCCCGGGCTTTATCCGCATGGCGGCCACCATGTATTACGTCACCTGGGTCATGGGCCAGAGCACCCACTTCGCCACGCTGTTTATCAGCCTGGGCGTTGTCGGCATGATGCTCGGCAGCGTGCTGGCAAAAGTGCTGACCGACCGCTGGTGTAAGCTGAAGGTCTTCTTCTGGACCAACATCGTGCTGGCGATTTTCTCCTGCGCCTTTTATTTCTTCGACCCGAAAGCGACCGTCACCATCGTGGTGCTCTACGTCCTGCTGAACATCCTGCACCAGATCCCGTCTCCGCTGCACTGGTCGCTGATGGCCGACGTGGACGACTACGGCGAGTGGAAAACCGGGAAGCGCATCACCGGCATCAGCTTCTCGGGCAACATCTTCTTCCTCAAGCTGGGGCTGGCGATTGCCGGGGCGATGGTCGGTTTTCTGCTCTCCTGGTACGGCTACGACGCGGGGGCGAAAGCGCAAAGCGCAGACGCCATCAACGGGATTGTGCTGCTGTTTACCGTTATCCCGGGGGTGGGTTATTTGATTACCGCGGGCGTGGTGCGCCTGCTGAAGGTGGATCGTGAAACCATGAAGCAGATCCAGCTCGATCTGGAAAAACGCCGCAACAACTACCACGAGCTGAACGATTATCAGGAATTGAAAGCCGCTGAGACTAAATAAGGAAAGCCGAATGCAAACCTGGCCAAACCCGTTTATTGAACAACGCGCCGACCCGTATATCCTGCGCCACGATGGGCAATATTACTTTATCGCCTCCGTGCCGCAGTACGACAGGCTGGCGATCCGCCGTGCAGACTCGCTGGAAGGCTTACGTCATGTCGAAGAGGTGGTGGTCTGGCGTAAACCCGACGCCGGCCCAATGAGCCAGCTGATATGGGCGCCGGAACTGCACCACATTGACGGAAAGTGGTACATCTATTTTGCCGCGACGCACACCCAGGCGCTCGACGCGCTAGGGATGTTTCAGCACCGCATGTTTGCCATTGAATGTGCCGACAGCGATCCGCTCACCGGCACGTGGGTGGAAAAAGGCCAGATCAAAACCCCGTTCGACACCTTCGCCCTGGACGCCACCACCTTTGTGCATCAGGGCAAACGCTGGTATCTGTGGGCGCAAAAAGCGCCGGATATCACCGGGAACTCCAACCTTTATCTGTGCGAAATGGCGAACCCGTGGACGCTGAAAGGCGAGCCGGTGATGCTCAGCAAGCCGGAGTATGACTGGGAGTGTCGCGGGTTTTGGGTCAACGAAGGCCCGGCGGTGTTGGTTCACGGCGATAAGCTGTTTATCAGCTACTCCGCCAGCGCCACCGACGATAACTACTGCATGGGGCTGCTGTGGATAGACCTGAACGCCGATCCGCAAAACCCTGCAAACTGGCATAAATCCCCGCGTCCCGTATTCGCCACCAGCTACGAAAATCGCCAGTACGGCCCGGGACACAACAGCTTTACGCAAACGCCGGAAGGGGAAGATGTGCTGGTGTATCACGCGCGGAACTACACCGAAATTGAGGGCGATCCGCTGTACGATCCAAACCGCCATACTCGCCTGAAGCTCGTCCGCTGGAATGAAAACGGGATGCCTGATTTCGGCATCCCGCCTGCGGACACGCTTTAATCGTTACGGCGCGCTGGCTTACACCAGCGTGCCGTAGATCGTCAGCAGCGCCACGATAACCACGACCACAAACGACGTTTTCTTCGCCATGGAGACAGCGGCTTTCGGCGTTTCAATCTTATCGGTATGCGGCTCGCGCGCCAGCGAGAACTGCGCCAGACGCGTTAACACCTGATACTGCGACGTATGGCGGTCGGCAAGCGAGGCGAACCACGCGGGCAGCGCTTTTTCACCGTGGCCAATTAACGCGTACACCACGCCCACCAGACGCACCGGAAGCCAGTCAACCACGTGCAGGATGGCATCAATGCCGGACAGCAAACGCTCGTGCGGCGTCAGATAGCGAGCAAGCCAGGTCTGCCAGGCGCGCAGGAACGCATACCCCATCAGCAGTACCGGCCCCCACGGGCCGCCCACCACAAACCAGAACAGCGGCGCCAGGTAGTAACGGAAGTTAATCCACAGCAGCGCGTTCTGCAGTTCGCGCAGGAACTCGCGCTCGTCGCAGTCCGGCGGCACGCCGTGGATCATCGTCAGCTCGCTCGCCATGGCATTGCGCGCATGGGCATCGTCACGGGAGGCGGCTTTAAGGTACGCGTGATAGTGCAAACGCACCTTGCCCGCACCAATGCACAGCACGCCGAGCAGGATCCACACCACCAGCAGCGGCACGTTGAAAAAGAGTCCATACAGCGCGCGCAGCAGCAGGAACGTAATCACCATCACGCCCGCCATCATCAGCAGCGTGCGCAGCATGGAAAAGTGCTTGATACGGCGGAATAACACCTCCAGCCGGTGATCCAGATGCCAGTGCTCACCGAGCTTGAACAGGCGTTCAGCGATGATAACCAGCAGCATGGTAAACAACGTCATGGTATCTCCTTATTCTGACGACGCGGTGAGCATGGCGCGGAACCGCGGCCAGTCAAATGCCGGGCCGGGATCGGTTTTTCTCGCCGGAGCGATATCGCTGTGCCCGGTAATATTGTCGGCGATGGCCGGGTAAAGTCCGATAAGCGTGCGGGTCACAGTCGCTAGCTGTTGATACTGTGAATCGGTGTAGGGCGTCGTATCCGTACCTTCCAGTTCGATCCCGATAGAAAAATCGTTGCACCGTTCGCGCCCGTGATACATCGATACTCCGGCATGCCAGGCGCGCTTATCAAAGGGAACATACTGAACCACTTCACCATCGCGACGAATCAGGCAATGAGCCGACACGCGCAGATGCGCAATCTCAGCAAAGAAAGGATGGGCATCGGGATCTATCGTTCCCGTGAATAACGCATCGATCCACGGGCCGCCGAATTCCCCCGGCGGGAGACTAATATTATGAACCACCAGCAGTGTGGGCTTTTCATCCTCCGGGCGGCAGTCGTGGTGCGGCGAAGGCACATGCCGCGCATCCACCAGCCATCCGTTTTCTAACAACATGCTGGAACTCCTTATGTATGGTGCTGTTACTCGGTTCAGAGTAGCATGTTTCAATATTATGATTCGTTACCAATTTGGAGTTTTATCATGCCGCCTCGCCGCTACAACCCCGACCACCGACGTGAAGCGCTTCTGGAACGTATTAATATGGATATTCCGGCAAGCGTTGCCCATGCTTTGAAAGAAGATCTGGGCGGTGACGTCAATGCCGATAAAGATATTACCGCACAATTGTTGCCGAAAGAGACGCGCTCCCACGCGGTCATTATCACCCGCGAAGAAGGGGTTTTTTGCGGTAAGCGCTGGGTTGAAGAGGTCTTTACCCAGCTGGCGGGTGATGATGTGCAGGTCACATGGCACGTGGAGGACGGCGATAGCGTCACGCCAAATCAGCCGCTGTTCGAGCTGGACGGCCCTTCCCGCGTCTTGCTGACCGGCGAACGTACCGCGCTCAATTTTGTACAAACGCTCTCTGGCGTCGCCAGCGAAGTGCGTCGTTACGTTGACCTGCTGGCCGGCACCCGAACCCAGCTGCTGGATACCCGCAAAACGCTGCCGGGCCTGCGCACGGCGCTGAAGTACGCGGTGCTCTGCGGCGGCGGCGCAAACCATCGTCTGGGCCTGTCCGACGCTTTCCTGATTAAAGAGAACCACATTATTGCATCGGGTTCCGTACGTCAGGCGGTGGAGAAGGCCTTCTGGCTGCATCCGGATGTGCCGGTTGAAGTAGAAGTGGAAAACCTGGACGAGCTGGAGCAGGCGATTAAGGCCGGGGCCGATATCATCATGCTCGATAACTTCGAAACCGAGCAGATGCGTGAGGCGGTAAAACTGACCAATGGCCGGGCCCAGCTCGAAGTCTCCGGGAACGTCACCTTCGAAACGATCCGTGAATTCGCCGAAACCGGCGTGGATTACATCTCAGTCGGCGCGCTGACCAAGCACGTTCGCGCCCTCGACCTCTCGATGCGTTTTAAATAGTGATTCCTCCCCTCTCCGCCTGGAGAGGGGAATTTCAGCCCCGCTCGCAAATCCGCTGTTCCTCCCTGCAACACCGCATTAATTCTCTGAATGCGCTTTCCCGTTCCCTTTTTTGCCCCTCGTTTCTGCCCTTTTGCGCTGACAGAGTAGCGCCACTTAACGTAAGGAGCAGATATGAACAGACAACACGGATTCACTCTTATTGAGCTGATGGTGGTCATCGGCATTATTGCGATTCTGAGCGCCATCGGCATACCTGCCTATCAGAACTACCTGCGCAAAGCGGCGCTGACCGATATGCTGCAAACCTTCGTTCCCTACCGCACCGCCATTGAACTTTGCGCGCTGGATCACGGTGGTGTGGAGAGCTGCGATGCCAACAGCAACGGCATCCCTTCCCCCACCACGACACGCTACGTTTCCGGAATGAGCGTAGCGAAAGGGATCGTGACCTTAACAGGACAGGAAAGTCTTAACGGGCTGGAAGTGGTCATGACGCCGCAGTGGAACAACGGCAACGGGATGATGGGCTGGACGCGCGTCTGCAACATCAGTGCTGATAGCGCTCTGAAGCAGGCCTGCGAAGACGTTTTCCGCTTCAACAATAACTGAGGAGCGGAGAATGAATACCGATCAACTCGTGGCGCTTTGTCTTCGCCATCACGCACTGCTGCTATCCAGCGCCAGTGAGAGGATCAACATTGCCGTCGTGGGAAAGCCCGCGACCGAACTCATGGAGGCGCTGCGTTTCGCGACCCAGAAACGGATTGATATTGAGTGCTGGAGCGCGGAGCGCATGGAAAAACACCGGCAGCTAACGTCACAATCGCATCTGCCCGGCGTTTCGCAAACACACTCCACGGTAGATGTCCTTAACCACACGCTGCAGCAGGCAATCAACCAGCGCGCCTCTGATATTCATATCGAACCGATGGAGCACGCGTGCCAGATTCGTTTACGTATCGACGGCGTACTTTGTCCGCAGCCTCCGCTTGCCGCTGAACTGGCTAACCTGTTAAGCGCACGTTTAAAAGTGCTGGGTAACCTGGATATTGCGGAACGCCGACTGCCTCAGGACGGCCAGTTTACGATTGAACTGGCCAATGAGCCGGTCTCGTTTCGGATCGCGACGCTTCCCTGCAGCGGCGGCGAAAAAATTGTGCTGCGCCTCCTGCATCAGGTTCCGCAGGCCCTTGAGCCGAAAGCGCTTGGCATGAATGCTGAACAGTTGGCCTGTTTTAATGCGGTTCTCCACCAGCCGCAGGGGCTGATTCTGGTCACCGGCCCTACCGGCAGCGGCAAAACCGTGACGCTGTACAGCGCTTTGCAGTCGCGTAACACCCCTGACGTCAACATCTGCAGCGTGGAAGATCCTATTGAGATCCCCCTTGCCGGATTAAACCAGACGCAGATTAATCCCCGGGCGGGTTTAACCTTCCAGAACGTGCTGCGCGCACTGCTACGTCAGGATCCCGACATCATTATGGTCGGCGAAATCCGTGACGGAGAAACGGCCGGGATTGCCATTAATGCTGCCCAGACCGGGCATCTGGTGCTGTCGACCCTGCACACCAACTCGACGACGGAAACGCTGATTCGCCTGGAGCAGATGGGCGTCGCGCGCTGGATGATTTCTTCCGCGCTGACGATGGTGATGGCCCAGCGACTGGTCCGGCGTTTGTGCCCACATTGTCGCCGGGAAACCCGCGATCAGGCTCAACTACCTCGCTCAGTATGGCCCAGGCCGCTTCCACGCTGGCAGCCCACCGGCTGCGATCGCTGTTATCACGGCTTTTATGGCCGCGTGGCCATTTTTGAAGTACTCGCCATCGACAATGCCCTGCGGCAGGCCATTGCCAGCGGGGCGGGAACTGACGTCATAGAGGCGAGCGCCCGGCAGGCGGGGATGGTTTCTCTTTTTGAACACGGCTGCAGGGCCGTCGAACAAGGGCTAACCACGATTGAAGAGTTGTTGCGCGTCCTGGGAATGCCCAATGGCGGCTAATCAGCTCTGGCGCTGGCGTGCGCTCACCAAAGATGGAGAACCCCGAAGCGGGACACTCTGGGCCACAGACCGCAATGCGGCCTTCACCCGGCTGATGCGTAACGACCTCCATCCTCTGACGCTGACCCGATGCGCGCAGCGACAGCGCTGGCGGCCACACCACTGCGGCGAGATGTTTCATCAGCTCGCCTCGCTGCTGCAGGCTGGGCTGACGCTGTCCCACAGCCTGCAAATGCTGGCAGAGCAACATCCGTTAAAACCGTGGCAGGCGCTGCTGCAAAGCATTGCCGATGAGCTCAGTGAAGGATGCCCGTTTTCTGAGTCGCTAAAAAAGTGGCCAGCCGTTTTTAGCCCGCTGCATGTCTCGATGGTGAAAACCGGAGAGCTGACGGGGAAGCTGGAGGTGTGCTGTCGTCAGCTCGCGCAGCAACAAAAAGCGCAGCAGCAGCTCAGTGCAAAAGTGAAAAAGGCGCTGCGCTACCCGGCGATCGTCCTGACGCTGGCTGTGCTCGTCGTGCTGGCGATGGTCACTCTGGTCCTGCCCGAGTTTGCCGCGATCTACAAAACGTTTAATACCCCGCTTCCCGTGCTGACACAGATGGTTATGGGGATGGCCGCCTTTATGCAGTCATATGCCCTTGCGTTGTTCGTCCTGCTATTAGCCCCCTTAGCCGTCGCCTGGGCTCTGCGGCAGAATCCTCGCTGGCAGTGCATCCTGCTGCATACGCCCGTGATGGGCGCACTGGCAAAAGGTCAAAAGCTGGGACACGTCTTTACCGTGCTGTCACTCACGCAACAGGCGGGTATCCCCTTTTTACAGGGCCTGGAGAGCGCCGAGGAGACCGTTGAAAGTCAGTACTGGCAGGGAATACTGCGCGGCGTGCGGGAGGACATTGAAAAAGGCCTTCCCGTCTGGTCATCCTTTCAAAGAGCGGCAATCTTTACCCCGCTCTGTGTTCAGCTTTTACGAACCGGTGAAATGTCAGGTGCGCTGGATATCATGCTGGCAAACCTTGCCCGCCATCATACGGAACAGACCTTTCAACGTGCAGAGAATCTGGCGGCGCTTCTGGAGCCAGTGCTTCTGATAGTGACGGGGGTCATTATTGGTACGCTGGTGGTGGCAATGTACCTGCCGATATTCCACCTGGGAGATGCGATGAGCGCGGGATAGTACAACAGGGCTGGCGCACGGGCATGCGCCAGCGATAGCCATTACAGGCTGTTGAATACGCGGTTTTCTTGTTCCTGAACGCGAATAAACGTCGTACGCTTTGTCAGCTCTTTCAGGCGGGAGGCGCCAACGTAGGTGCAGGCAGAGCGCAGGCCGCCGAGGATATCGCGTGCGGTGTTTTCAACCGGGCCGCGCAGAGGCAGCTTGACGGTTTTACCTTCTGCCGCACGGTATTTTGCCACGCCGCCGACGTGACGGGTCATCGCAGACTCAGAGCTCATACCGTAGAACAGCATAAATTTCTCGCCGTTCTCTTCTACTACGGTACCGCCGCTCTCTTCGTGACCTGCCAGCATGCCGCCGAGCATCACGAAGTCCGCGCCGCCGCCGAAGGCCTTTGCAACATCACCCGGCATGGTGCAACCACCGTCGCTGATGATCTGGCCGCCCAGACCGTGCGCCGCATCGGCACATTCAATGACGGCAGAGAGCTGCGGATAACCGACGCCGGTTTTGACGCGCGTGGTGCATACGGAGCCCGGACCGATGCCCACTTTCACGATATCGGCACCGGAGAGGATCAGCTCTTCACACATTTCACCGGTCACCACGTTGCCCGCGATGATGGTTTTCGTCGGCCAGGCCTCACGCGCCTTGCTGACGAACTGTACGAAGTGCTCGGAGTAACCGTTCGCCACATCAATACAAACGAAGTTCAGCGCCGGGTTAGCCTTCAGAATCTGTTTGGTCTTCTCGAAATCCGCATCGGAGGTACCGGTGGAGACCATCACGTGCTTCACCACATCAGCAGAGGCGGACGCCACAAACGCATCCCACTCTTCAGGGCTGTAATGTTTGTGCACGGCGGTGAGGATGTCGAACTGTGCCAGCGCGGTTGCCATCTCAAAGGTTCCCACAGTATCCATGTTGGCAGCGATGATCGGCACGCCAGACCAGGTCTGACCGGAATGCTTAAAGGTGAATTGACGTTCGAGTTCAACGTCTGAGCGACTTTTCAGTGTAGAGCGTTTAGGGCGGATAAGAACGTCTTTGAAACCTAACTTCAGATCTTCTTCGATACGCATGTGCGGATTCCTGGGGTTAGAGGCAAATATGTTAAAAGCACAACTCCAGTGACGCTATCATACGCACTAATACCTGCTCCGCAAGACTGCGAAATTCTCTTTTTTTACGCTACAATCCTATAAATTTACCTGGTAAAAAGCCGGTAAACAGGGCTAAACAGTTGCTGGCGCACCTGAGAGTTTTAATCAACTGATTTTAATAATGAATAATTCCCAGGATTTGATTTAATGGGGTATATCGTTGCATTAACCGGTGGCATCGGTAGTGGCAAAAGTACCGTTGCAGACGCGTTTTCTCGTTTGGGTATCACGATTATCGATGCCGATATTATTGCCCGCCAGGTGGTAGAGCCCAATACACCCGCGCTTAAGGCCATCGCAGAACATTTTGGCCAGGCAATCATCAATGCCGATGGCACGCTAAATCGCCGTCAGCTTCGCGAATGCATTTTTTCCGATTCAGCGGAAAAAGCCTGGCTTAATGCCCTGCTCCATCCCATTATCCACCAGGAAACACAGCGTCAGATAGCCGAAGCCCGCTCGCCCTATGTCTTGTGGGTGGTTCCGCTGCTGGTGGAAAATCAGCTGCATCAGAAAGCCGATCGGGTACTGGTGATTGATGTCGCACCCGAGACGCAAATCCAGAGAACCATGACGCGAGACCATGTCTCGCGCGAGCATGCTGAACATATTCTCGCCGCTCAGGCCACGCGCGCTCAGCGCCTTGCCGTGGCGGATGATGTTATTGATAATAACGGCGCACCAGATGCTATTGCATCGGATATTGCCCGTCTGCACGCGCAGTATCTGACGTTAGCCGGGCAGGCCGTTGCACAGGAAAAACCATAATGTCGACTCACATCCTTTTTGAGCATCCGCTCAACGAAAAAATGCGTACCTGGCTACGTATCGAATTCCTCATTCAGCAGCTTTCACAACATCTGCCGGTTAACGATCACGCTACGGCGTTGCACTTCTTCCGCAATGTAGGCGATCTGCTGGATGTGATTGAACGCGGCGATGTCCGCACAGAATTGCTTAAAGAGCTGGAGCGCCAGCAGCGTAAATTGCAGGCATGGGCTGAGGTTCCGGGGGTGGACGTAAGCCGTATCGATTCCCTTCGTCAGCAGCTTAAAACCAGCAGCAGCATCCTGATGGCCGCACCGCGCGTCGGGCAGTTTTTGCGTGAGGACCGCCTGATTGGCCTGGTGCGCCAGCGCCTGAGCATCCCTGGCGGTTGCTGCAGCTTCGACCTGCCGACGCTGCATATGTGGCTCCATATGCCACAAGCGCAGCGTGACGCGCAGGTGAACAGCTGGCTGGCAAGTCTGGAGCCGATGCACCAGACGCTGTCGCTGATCCTCGATCTGATCCGTAACTCGGCGCCGTTCCGCAAGCAAACCAGCCTGAACGGTTTCTACCAGGACAACGGTGATGATGCCGATCTTCTGCGCCTGAATTTATCGCTTGGCGAACAGCTTTATCCGCAAATTTCCGGGCATAAGAGCCGCTTTGCGATTCGCTTTATGCCGCTGGACAGCGAAAATGGCACCGTGCCGGAACGCCTCGATTTTGAACTGGCCTGTTGTTAAGGAGTGCCGATGTCTGATGTCACCACCGTAAACTGCCCGACCTGTGGCAAAGCCGTTGTCTGGGGCGAAGTGAGTCCGTTCCGCCCATTCTGCTGCAAACGCTGCCAGCTTATTGACCTGGGCGAATGGGCGGCGGAAGAGAAACGCATCCCGAGTAAAGGCGATCTTTCGGACAGCGATGACTGGAGTGAAAACCAGCAGTAATCTGTAAAGCCTGCTGGCGCGTCGCTTAGCAGGCCTTCGGTTGTTCGACTAACCGCAGGATCACAGGCTCATTAGCTGGCGGGAATTTTTCGGCATCACTTGCCTGAAGCTCCACCCAGTTACCCGGCTGCCCCTCTTTCCCCCAGGGTTCACCTTCCCAGTTTTCCACCAGCCAGAACCACAGCGTGATGTGTCTGTCCGGAAACTGGTATTCAAGCTTATCAAACAGCGTTGCGCCAAGCGGGGTGATCCCCACCTCCTCCTGAAGCTCGCGAACCAGCGCCTCTTCCGGCGTTTCACCTGACTCGATTTTACCGCCTGGAAACTCCCACTTGTTTGCCATATGGACGTCGGCAGCGCGCTGGGTGATGAAGATTTGATTTTGCGGGTTGCGAATAATCCCGACGGCAATTTGCAGTATTTTCATATTGTCACTTCCATAAAAAAGGCGCAGAAATCTGCGCCTTTTTGTTTTTTTATGAACTTAGCTCAGACGGCCGTGGCACGCCTTGTACTTTTTACCAGAACCGCACGGGCATGGATCGTTACGACCCACTTTACGATCGCCGGTTTGCGCGGCGATCGCCGCTGCGGCTTCGCTGTCGTCGGTCTGATGGCTCAGCTGTTGCATTTGTGCCAGACGCTCGGCTTCTTCACGACGCTGCTGCTCCATCGCTTCCACTTCTTCCGGCATGCGCACCTGAACCTTGCTCAGGGTGCTGATGACTTCATACTTCAGCGACTCAAGCATAGAGGCAAACATGGAGAAGGACTCACGCTTGTATTCCTGCTTCGGATCTTTCTGCGCATAGCCACGCAGGTGGATACCCTGACGCAGGTAGTCCATCGCCGCCAGGTGCTCTTTCCACAGGGAGTCCAGCGTCTGCAGCATCACGCCTTTTTCGAAGTGACGCATCATTTCAGCGCCAACCACTTCTTCCTTGCGCTTGTAGACGTCCAGCGCGGTTTCGTAGATACGCTCGCGCAGGGTCTCTTCGTGCAGCTCAGGCTCTTTATCCAGCCACTCTTTGATAGGCAGATCGAGGTCAAAGTCGTTTTTCAGACGTTCCTGCAGGCCTTCGATGTCCCACATCTCTTCCAGAGACTGCGGCGGAATGTGCGCATCAATCGTGGCTTTAAACACATCTTCGCGAATGCTGTTGATGGTTTCGCTCACGTCGGACACGTCCAGCAGTTCGTTACGCTGGGTGTAGATCGCACGACGCTGATCGTTAGCCACGTCGTCATATTCCAGCAGCTGCTTACGAATATCGAAGTTGCGGCTTTCCACTTTACGCTGTGCGTTCGCGATCGCTTTGGTAACCCACGGGTGTTCAATGGCTTCACCCGGCTTCATGCCCAGCTTGCGCATCATGCCGGACACGCGGTCGGAGGCGAAAATACGCATCAGCGCATCTTCCATCGACAGGTAGAAGCGGGAAGAACCGGCATCACCCTGACGACCCGCACGGCCACGCAGCTGGTTATCGATACGACGCGATTCGTGACGCTCGGTACCGATAATGTGCAGACCGCCGGATGCCAGCACCGCGTCGTGACGCACCTGCCAGTCGGCCTTAATCTGAGCAATCTGTTCAGGCGTTGGGTTTTCCAGCTCAGCCACCTCGGCCTGCCAGCTACCGCCCAGCATAATATCGGTACCACGACCCGCCATGTTGGTGGCGATGGTTACCGCAGCCGGATAACCTGCCTGCGCAACGATATCCGCTTCTTTGGCGTGGAATTTGGCGTTCAGTACGTTGTGCTTGATGCCCGCTTTCGTCAGCTCGTGAGAAACCACTTCGGATTTTTCAATGGAGATGGTCCCCACCAGAACCGGCTGGCCTTTAGCAGTACGCTCGCGAATGTCTTCGATGATCGCCTGAATTTTTTCCGCTTCGGTCATGTACACCAGGTCCGGCATATCCTTACGGATCATCGGACGGTTGGTTGGAACGACCACGGTATCCAGCTTGTAGATAGAGCTGAATTCAAACGCTTCGGTATCGGCTGTACCGGTCATGCCCGCCAGCTTCTCGTACAGACGGAAGTAGTTCTGGAAGGTGATAGAGGCCAGCGTCTGGTTTTCGTTTTGAATATCCACGCCTTCTTTGGCTTCTACAGCCTGGTGCAGACCGTCAGACCAGCGACGTCCCTGCATGGTACGACCGGTGTGCTCATCGACAATGATCACTTCGCCGTCTTTTACGATGTAGTCGACGTCGCGGGTGAACAGCGCGTGGGCACGCAGCGCTGCGGTCACGTGGTGCATCAGCATGATGTTGCTCGGAGAGTACAGAGACTCGCCCTCTTCCATAATGCCTTCAGCCACCAGCAGCTCTTCGATTTTCACCAGACCACGCTCGGTCAGGTTCACCTGGCGCGCTTTTTCATCCACGGAGAAGTGACCTTCACCCTGGAAGGTATCCGAGTCTTCTTTCTCCTGGCGCAGCAGGTGTGGAATGATTTTGTCGACCTTACGGTACATCTCGGAGCTGTCTTCAGCCGGGCCGGAGATGATAAGCGGGGTACGCGCTTCATCAATCAGGATGGAGTCCACCTCATCCACCAGCGCGTAGTGCAGCTTACGCTGGACGCGCTCTTCAGGGCTGAACGCCATGTTGTCACGCAGGTAGTCGAAGCCGTATTCGTTGTTGGTACCGTAGGTAATGTCCGCGTTATACGCTTCACGCTTGGCTGGTGCAGGCAGGCCAGACATGTTGATGCCGACGGTCATGCCGAGGAATTCGAACAGTGGACGGTTGTTTTCGGCGTCACGCTGCGCCAGATAGTCGTTGACGGTAACGACGTGAACGCCTTTACCGGTCAACGCATTCAGGTAAGCCGGCAGCGTTGCGGTCAGGGTTTTACCTTCACCGGTACGCATTTCCGCGATGCAGCGTTCGTTAAGCACCATCCCGCCCAGCAGCTGAACGTCGAAGTGACGCATGCCGAACACGCGCTTACTTGCTTCACGCACGACCGCAAATGCTTCCGGGATCAGGCTTTCTAAGGTTTCACCTTTTTCCAGACGCGCACGAAATTCCGCCGTTTTCGCTTTCAGCTCATCATCAGAGAGCTTCTCCATCGCCGGTTCCATACCGTTGATGACGGCAACAGCTTTGCGCATACGGCGCAGGGTACGATCGTTACGACTACCAAAAACTTTAGTTAATAATTTGATTAGCATAATAAATTCTCAAACGCCCCATCATGGGCAGATAAATTAAGGTATTGAAAAAGTTAATTTAGCTGAGGCGTTGAGGCCCGGCGCGAATGCCGTGAACCTGGCTAATCCAGGTTGAAACAGAGAATGAAACAGGAGGAACGAGCGCGCGTTGCGCCGTCTGGCGAACCATGACCGGCGGCTGGCTGTCCTGCGTGAGCAGCGCGTTGAGCGTGTCCAGCAGGGCAAGATGCTGCGCCTGCACCGGCAGCGCCTCTTCCGCAACAGGCATTGCCTGCGGCGCCATCGCGAAGGAGAGATGGCGGATAACCGTGCGGATAGCGTGCTGGTGCCAGTAATCAACGGAGAAATTCGGGCGGCGACTGGCTTCAAGCCAGGCGAGATTTGTAAAGTTAACCCGCGTATTGAGATCGTGTTTGCTGGTAGAGGTCTTCGTCGGCGTCGCCGCTTCGGCACTGTTGCTGAGCGCAGGCAAGCCGAAACTCGCCGCGACCATCCCTAATAAGAGATGCGGCCAGAAGTAACGTCTGCCAAATTGTCGCCAGCGCGTCAGTATTCCGCTCACTTGCTCCACCACATAAGCCAGCCTGCTACAGGCTATCTTCAGTTATTTTTTTAAGCGCCCAGATATTACCACTAAAGCCAATACACATCAGCAGGAATGAGGCGCCGCCGCGGGGAAAAACGGTCAAGAATGCAGCTAACGCACACACTTTCTGCGCAAGACAGACTAGAAATAACGCTGGGGCAAACAAAGAAGGGTAAAAATAAAAACGACTGGTCTTCCTGGCCGGAGAGAGTACCAGGTTAACCAGTCGATTTTTTACGAAACGGCGTGAACCGTTACGCCAGAACCATGCTTGGCGCTTTGAAAGCCAACGGCAGTTCTGCTTCGTCTTCGAAGGTCACATATTCCCAAGCTTCCTGTTTTGCCAGGACGGCCTGCAACAGTTTGTTGTTCAGCGCATGACCGGATTTGAACGCGGTAAATGCACCAATGATGTTGTGACCACACATGAACAGGTCGCCGATAGCGTCCAGCATTTTGTGACGAACGAATTCATCTTCGAAACGCAGGCCGTCTTCGTTCAGTACGCGATAATCGTCAACAACGATGGCACAATCGAAGCTGCCGCCCAGGCACAGGCCGCGGGACTGCAGATATTCGATATCACGCATGAAGCCAAACGTACGGGCTCGGCTGATCTGGCGCATAAACGCATCGGCAGAGAAGTTCATCGCATAGCGCTGGGTGCTGGAATCAATCGCCGGATGGTTAAAGTCGATGGTAAAGTCCAGCGAGAAACCATTGTACGGTTTAAATTCGGCCCACTTGTCGCCATCTTCGACGCGAACGGTCTCTTTGATGCGGACAAATTTCTTCGCGCAGTTCAGTTCTTCGATGCCGGCATCCAGCAACAGATAGACGAACGGTGCAGCACTGCCATCCATAATCGGAATTTCTGGCGCGTCGACTTCAACAATAATGTTGTCGATACCCAGACCCGCCAGGGCGGCGTTCAGGTGCTCTACGGTAGAAATCCGCACGTCATGCTCGTTCACCAGACAAGTACAGAGCATAGTATCACGCACAGATTTGGCATCGGCCGGAAAATCTACCGGTGGATTCAAGTCGGTGCGACGATAGATGACCCCGGTATTGGCCGGCGCAGGGCGTAACGTCAGCGTGACTTTCTTGCCGGTATGTAAACCGACACCCGTCGCCTGAACGATACGTTTAAGTGTCCTTTGTTTGATCATCGTATAATCTCGCCAAATTAACTATCCAACCGAGAGTGTATATCACTAACGGTGGGCCAGTTTAGCACAAAGAGCGCAAATCCCCTAATTCCAGCCAATTCTTAATCAGCTTGCTTACGCAGGAACGCCGGGATATCCAGATAATCTGGCTCTTTCGCCGTTTGCGGCGTTGGGTCGTTCACCACTTTCGCGGCCGGTTTCTGCTCCTGAGTCAGCGGAGACATACCGTGCTGCTGGTAACGATCCATGACCGGTTGCTGAGTCTGCTTGTTAGTCACTAAGGTGATCTCAGGACGCTTGTCCATACCGATACCGGTTGCAACAACGGTAACACGCAGCTCGTCGTTCATTTCAGGGTCAAGTGAAGTACCGATTACCACGGTAGCGTTGTCAGAGGCGAACGCACGGATGGTGTTACCCACGGTTTCGAACTCATCCAGACGCAGGTCAAAGCCAGCGGTAATGTTGACCAGCACGCCGCGCGCACCAGACAGGTCGATATCTTCCAGCAGTGGAGAAGAGATAGCCATTTCAGCCGCTTCTTCTGCACGGTCTTCGCCGCTCGCCACGCCAGAGCCCATCATCGCGTAGCCCATTTCGGACATCACGGTGCGAACGTCTGCAAAGTCAACGTTCATCAGGCCAGGACGGGTAATCAGTTCAGCGATACCCTGAACCGCGCCTTTCAGCACGTCGTTTGCTGCACCGAAGGCGTCCAGTAGGGAGATACCGCGACCCAGAACTTTCAACAGTTTGTCGTTCGGGATGGTGATCAGCGAGTCCACATGCTTGGACAGTTCGGTGATACCCTGCTCCGCGAAGGCCATACGCTTCTTGCCTTCAAAATTGAAAGGCTTGGTCACGACAGCAACGGTCAGGATACCTAAATCTTTAGCTACTTCAGCCACAACAGGTGCTGCGCCGGTACCGGTACCGCCACCCATACCTGCTGCGATGAAGACCATGTCCGCACCTTCCAGTGCAGCGCGCAGGGCTTCACGATCTTCTTCAGCCGCATTGCGACCCACTTCCGGGTTAGCCCCAGCTCCCAGCCCTTTGGTGATACCACCGCCGATCTGGATAGTCTGGCCTACCGCCGTCTTACGCAGTGCCTGCGCATCGGTGTTAACCGCGAAGAATTCAACACCTTCAATGCGTTCACGCACCATATGCTCTACGGCGTTACCGCCGCCGCCACCGACGCCGATGACTTTAATCACCGCGTCGTTGGTCAGTTCCATAGGTTCAAACATAATTTCTCTCTCCGTTGTGCCTGTCGCCCGAGACCGCTAATTCTCTCCGGTCTCTTAAAAAAATTAAAACTCTTTTCGCAACCAGTTGTTCAGTCGTTTGACCCACGACCCCACTGAGACGCGTTTTTCCACTTCCGCTTCACCACTGAGATGAGATTCCTTCCCGTAGTGGAGCAGGCCCACAGCCGTTGAATAATACGGCTCCTGAGCATAATCCGTTAAACCGGTAATATTCAGCGGCGCCCCAATACGTACCTGCGTATGGAAGACGCGCTGCGCACAGGCCGCAAGACCTTCAATTTGCGCTGCACCGCCGGTTAATACAATCCCCGCCGCAAGATGATGTTTAACACCCTGCTGACGAAGCTGTTCCTGTAACTGTAAAATTTCTTCGTTGACCAGGTTGAGCAGCTCGGTATAGCGCGGCTCGATCACCTCTGCCAACGTCTGGCGCTGCAGGCTGCGCGGTGGACGACCACCGACGCTTGGCACTTCAACGCTCTCATCTTTGCCAACGATAGAACCCAGCGCACAGCCGTGGCGCACTTTAATCGCTTCTGCATCGCTCGGTGGCGTACCAAAAGCGTAAGCAATATCGCTGGTCACGACGTTTCCTGCGTACGGGATCACTTTGGTGTGGCGCAGCGCACCGCCGGTATACACGGCCATGTCCATTGTACCACCACCAATATCGACCACACAGACACCCAGTTCACGTTCATCTTCGGTCAGTACGGAATAACTTGCCGCCAGACCGGCGAAAATAAGTTGGTCAACTTTCAGGCCACAACGTTCAACGGCTTTTACAATGTTCTTCGCCATATCGTTGTGACATGTGATCAGGTGCACTTTTGCCTGCATACGAACGCCTGACAGACCAACCGGGTTTTTGATCCCTTCCTGGTAGTCAATCGCATATTCCTGCGGGATCACGTGCAATACGCGATGCTCATCGCGAACACGCACGGACTTCGCCGTATGCACAACGTTTTCAACGTCTTCCTGCGTCACTTCCTCTTCGGAAATCGGCACCATGCCGATTTCGTTCTGGCAGCTAATGTGCTTACCAGAAAGGGCAAGATAGACAGAAGAAATCTGGCAATCTGCCATCAATTCAGCCTGATCGATGGCGCGCTGGACGCATTTCACCACCGATTCAAGATCGTTTACCCCACCTTTATCCATACCACGTGACGGGCAACTGCCCACGCCAATGATATTGACCATACCGTCGGGCAGAACTTCCCCTACTAAAGCGGCAACCTTCGCGGTGCCAATCTCCAGTCCAACTACCAGTTTTCTGTCCGTCGCCTTGATCATTGTTGTTCTGCCTGTACCTGTGCCTGATTCTGTTGCTGATTAGGTTCCTCGACCGGAGCCGGTACCCAACCGACTGCTGCGCCTGAGTCATAGCGCAAATCAACGTAGCTTATCCGTTTGCCGTCAGTCTGTGCCTGCTGCTGTAAAACCGGGTAAAGTTCGACAAAACGCGCCAGACGCTTCATGGTGTCCCCGCGTCCCAGGTTGAGCTTAATGCCGTTCGTTAACGTAAGCTGCCAGGAGCGGCGCGCCGTCATTGCAGCATCTTTTAACGTAAACCTGTCCTTCGCCAGCACCTGGCCCATTTCACGAAAACCCTGTAAAACCTCGTTTTCGCTGCCTTCAGGGCCATACAACATCGGTAAATTCTGCTTGTTGACACGATCGGTCGGGACGCTGAAGGAATTTCCGTCGACGTTAACCATGTGCTGATCATTCCAACGCGCAATGGGCACATATTCAACCAGATGAATCTTCAATTCATCAGGCCATTGCTTTCTTACGCTCGCCTGTTTTATCCATGGCAGACGTTCAATCTGGCTCTGGATAATATTGACGTCCTGCGTCATAAAGGTGCCAGGCGAACCCAGCGCCAGTATTGACTGGCGAATATCGTCGTTACGCGTGTAGTGACGCTCACCGGTGACCACCAGCTTAGAAAGCGGCAACCGCTGCGCATCTTCCATCCAGCCCAGGACCATCCAGCCGCTGATAAACACGGTGCACAGCACCCCGAGCAGGAAAATGATGCCTGCAAGACGCGTTCCATTACTGCGGCGTGAAGAGGTGTATTCTTCCTCGTCATCGCGGTTGCGCGTGTTCAATGCAGCCTGAGACATATCAGCCCGCCTGGTCCAGAATGCGTACGACTAACTGCGAGAAGCTCATCCCCGCCTGACGCGCAGCCATCGGCACAAGGCTGTGGCTCGTCATACCCGGAGAGGTGTTGGCTTCCAGCAGATAAAATTGTCCATCTTTGTCCTGCATCACATCGATGCGTCCCCAGCCCTGGCAACCCAGAACATGCCAGGCTTTAAGCACCAGGGACTGTAAATCGGCTTCACGCTCATCTTCAAGACCACTTGGGCAGAAATATTGCGTCTCATCAGAGAGATACTTCGCCTCATAATCATAGAAGACTCCGGCGGGTTGGATACGGATTGACGGTAAAATTTCTTCGCCAAGCATCGCGACGGTAAATTCCGGCCCGCTAAGCCATTTTTCTATCAGAACTTCATCATCATGTTGAAATGCCAGCGCTAAAGCGGACGCTAAATCGTCAGCTTTGTCGACTTTGGACATTCCCACGCTGGAGCCTTCCCGACTGGGCTTTACAATAACCGGTAAGCCCAGTTCAGCAATGCGTGCATTAACGCTATCCGGCAGGCCCAATTCAAATTCGCGACGCGTCAGTGCCACCCATGGCGCAACAGGTAAACCTGCGCCCTGCCACAGCAGCTTGCTGCGCAGTTTATCCATAGAGATAGCAGACGCCATCACGCCGCTGCCGGTGTATGGCAGACCGATCAGATCCAGAAGCCCCTGCAGGGTGCCGTCTTCGCCGCCACGACCGTGTAAAGCGATAAAGACTTTATCGAAGCCCATGGCTTTTAACTGCGTCACGTCGACCTCTTTTGGATCGACCAGGTGCGCATTGACGCCACCTTCACGCAGGCCCGCCAGTACAGCGGCGCCTGAATTCAGGGAAACCTCGCGCTCGGCGGAGGTGCCGCCAGACAGGACAGCAATCTTATCAGCCATGATGCTCATCCTCCTGGTTTTGCGGCTTCAGTTTGATTTCAGCTAAGGTACGGGCGATTTTGCCGATATTTCCCGCACCCTGAATCAGAATCAGATCGTTACCTGTCAGGACCGGTGCCAGAATTTCCGCCACCTGCGCAGGGTCAGAAACCAGAATAGGGTCAACTTTACCGCGTCCACGAATGGTGCGACACAGAGAACGGCTGTCTGCACCAGGAATCGGCGTCTCGCCTGCGGCGTACACATCCAGCATTAACAGGGTGTCTACCTGTGACAGGACGCTGGCGAAATCGTCATACAGATCGCGTGTACGCGTGAAGCGGTGCGGCTGGAACACCATCACCAGATTTTTATCTGGCCAGCCTGCACGAGCGGCTTTAATGGTGGCGTCCACTTCGGTCGGATGGTGGCCATAGTCGTCCACCAGCATCGCCGTACCGGCTTTACCGTTCACGGCATCCAGCGGGAATTCACCGAGGAAATCGAAACGACGCCCGGTGCCCTGGAAGCTTTCCAGTGCGCGCAGAATCGCATCGTCATCAATGCCTTCTTCCGTCGCGACGGCCACTGCCGCTGCGGCATTGAGCGCGTTATGGCGCCCTGGCGCATTCAGCGTCACGTGCAGCAGCTCTTTGTCCTGACGCGCCAGCGTGAAGTGTCCCTGCGCGCCAATCTGTTTGTACTCTTCCACGCGGACGTCAGCGTCTTCGCTGAAGCCGTAGGTGGTGATTTGACGACCCACGCGCGGCAGCAACTCGCGGATCACCGGATCGTCCACGCACATCACCGCGCGCCCGTAGAACGGCAGGTTGTGCAGGAAGTTGATAAAGGTCTGCTTTAAGTTCTCGAAGTCACCCTGGTAGGTATCCATATGGTCAGCTTCGATGTTGGTGACAATCGCCACCATCGGCTGCAGGTGCAGGAACGACGCGTCGCTCTCGTCCGCTTCAGCAATCAGATAACGACTGTGGCCCAGACGCGCATGTACGCCCGCGGCTTTGACCAGGCCGCCGTTGACGAACGTCGGGTCGAGACCCGCTTCTGCATAAATACTGGAAACCATCGCCGTGGTCGTGGTTTTACCGTGGGTCCCGGCAATCGCGATGCCGTGGCGGAAGCGCATCAGTTCCGCCAACATTTCGGCACGGCGGATCACCGGAATGCGCGCGTCGTGAGCGGCAACGATTTCCGGGTTGTCAGAAGAGATGGCGCTTGAGACCACCACCACGCTCGCATCGCGCACGTTTTCCGGGCGATGGTTGAAATAGATAGTCGCCCCAAGCGACGCCAGCTGCTGCGTTACAGGGTTTGGCGCCAGGTCAGACCCACTGATCTGATAGCCTTCGTTAGCTAACACTTCGGCAATACCGCCCATGCCGGCACCACCGATGCCAACAAAGTGAATGTGCCGGACGCGACGCATCTCGGGCACGATTGAACGCAGTTTTGCCAGTTGTTGTGTATTCATTCTCTAAACGCCATCGACTACTTAAAATTCGTGCCGCGCTTCACGCGCTGCGAGGGTTAAGCCTGGGCTGCCAGGCTCACTTCTTTTGCCACCCGTTCCGTCGCATCAGGGATAGCCGCCGCGCGCGCGCGTTCAGCCATCTCAAGCAATACGTCTCTGTTCCAGCCCGCCAGGGTGGTGGCGACCGCGTCAGCGGTAAATTGTGGCTGCTCAAAAATTTTCGCCGCACCGGCTTTCTCAAGCGGCAGGGCATTCCAGTACTGCTGTCTGTCTTTGTGCTGGAAAGGCACAAACAGGGCTGGCAGACCCGCGGCAGCGATTTCGCTTACCGTTAAGGCGCCAGAACGACAGACCACGACATCGGCCCAGGCATAGGCTGCAGCCATGTCGTCGATAAATTCCGTCACGTTATGCTGCGGCTGCCCCGCCTCGGCGTAAGCCTGCTCAACGGTCTGCTGAGCGCCTTTTCCGCTCTGGTGCCAGATGGTGACGGCATCCCCCAGCTTTGCAGCAACCTGCGGCATCGTCTGGTTTAAAATGCGTGCCCCCTGAGAGCCACCGACGACCAGCACACGAACCGGCCCTTCACGACCCGCCAGGCGAGCGTCCGGCAACGGCAGCGCCAGTACGTCCACACGGACCGGGTTACCTACCACGTCCGCTTTCGGGAACGCGCCGGGAAACGCCTGCATGACTTTGGTGGCGATTTTCGCCAGCCATTTGTTGGTCAGACCGGCAATACCGTTCTGCTCATGCAGGACGACGGGAATACCTAACGACCACGCGGCTAACCCGCCCGGCCCCGAGACATAGCCGCCCATGCCCAGCACCACATCGGGCTTAAAGCGCTTCATAATGGTGCGCGCCTGACGCCAGGCGTTAAAAATGCGCACCGGAGCCAGCAGCATTGCCTTGAGGCCTTTGCCGCGCAGGCCGGAAATACGAATAAAGTCGATCTCAATACCGTGTTTCGGTACCAGGTCGGCCTCCATGCGGTCTGCGGTTCCCAGCCAGCGTACCTGCCAGCCCTGATCCATTAAATGGTGTGCAACCGCCAGTCCCGGGAACACATGTCCGCCGGTACCGCCTGCCATCACCATTAACCGCTTCGGTTGATTCATCGTGAACCTCGTGTAAACGCCTGGGCTTTTTCCAGACGCGTTTCATAATCTATGCGCAACAACAGCATGATGGCCGTCGACATAATCAACAGACTGGAACCACCATAACTGATCAACGGCAACGTCAGACCTTTGGTCGGCAGCATACCCGCTGCGGCCCCGACGTTAACCAATGCCTGGAAACTAAACCAGATACCAATTGAGCAGGCCAGGAAGCCTGAGAAACGGTGATCGATCTCCAGCGCTTTCCGGCCGATGGACATGGCGCGGAAAGCGACGAAGAATACCATTAATAGCGCTAATACCACACCGATATAACCCAGTTCTTCCGCAATAATGGAGAAGATGAAGTCAGTATGCGCTTCCGGTAAATACTCCAGTTTCTGTACCGAGTTACCCAGCCCCTGTCCCCAGAGCTCACCACGACCAAAGGCCATGAGTGACTGCGTCAGCTGATAACCACTGCCGAACGGGTCTTCCCACGGGTTCCAGAAAGAGGTCACGCGGCGAATACGGTAAGGCTCGGCGAGGATCAGCAGCACAACCGCTGAAATCCCCATCCCAATGATGGCGATGAACTGCCACAGCTTCGCGCCCGCCAGGAACAGCATGGCCAGCGTGGTGACAAACAGTACAACCACCGTACCGAGGTCAGGCTGCGCCAGCAGTAAGACCGCCAGCACCAGAATCACGCCCATCGGTTTTAAGAAGCCGCGCAGGTTGTTACGCACTTCATCTACTTTACGCACCAGGTAGTTCGCCAGGTAGCAGAACAGGGAGAGCTTGGTAAATTCCGCAGGCTGAATACGCAGCGGGCCAAAGGCGATCCAGCGTGATGCCCCGTTTACGGAGCTCCCCACCACCAGAACGATCAGCAGCATAATGATCGAGGCGATCAGCATCGCCGTACTGTGCCGCTGCCAGAACTCCATCGGTAGACGCAAGGTCACCAGCGCCAGGCAGAATGCCAGGATGATGTACAGACCATCACGTTTGGCAAACAGGAAAGGATCGTTCGCCAGACGCTGCCCGACGGGCATTGACGCTGACGTCACCATAATAAAGCCGACCGCCGCGAGCCCCATTGTGAGCCAGAACAGCGTGCGGTCGTACATGATCAGGCTGTCGTTATCTTTTTGACGAGAGCCCATCACCCAGCCTTTGAGCGCCGCAAACAACCACACCAGGATCCCAAATCCTGGCAGGCGCGGCATTTTCAGGCGAGGGAGAGATAAACGCATCAGCCTAACTCCTTCGCCAGGCGGGTAAAGACATCACCACGCTGTTCGAAATTCTTGAATTGATCCAGACTTGCACAGGCCGGAGAGAGCAGCACCATATCACCCGGCTTCACGCGAGGGGCAATCAGCCGCATCGCCTGTTCCATGGTTTCGGTTTGCTCGGCGATCTCAGGGCGCAGTTCAGCCAGCTCGCTGCCGTCACGGCCGAAGCAGTAGAGACGGATGTTATCGCCGGAGAGATACGGCTTCAGGGACGAGAAATCAGCAGACTTACCGTCGCCACCCAGCAGCAGATGCAGGGTACCGTCAACGTGCAGCCCGTTCAGCGCGGCCTCCGTGCTGCCCACGTTGGTGGCTTTGGAGTCGTTGATCCAGCGCACGCCGTTGTGCTCCAGCGCCAGCTGGAAACGGTGCGCCAGGCCAGAAAACGTGGTTAACGCTTTCAGGCTCGAGGAGCGCGGCAGCCCGACAGCATCCGCCAGCGCCAGCGCCGCCAGCGCATTGGTATAGTTGTGCTGACCAGAGAGCTTCATCTCTTTCACGTTCAGCACTTTCTCACCTTTCACGCGCAGCCAGGTTTCGCCCAGCTGGCGGTTCAGATGGTAATCACCCATGGTGATGCCAAAACTGATGCAGCGCTCGTCTGCGCCACGCACCGGCATGGTCAGCGCGTCATCGGCGTTCACCACGCAGACTTTGGCATTCTCATAAACGCGCAGCTTGGCGGCACGGTACTGCTGCAGACCAAAGGGATATCTGTCCATGTGATCTTCAGTCACGTTGAGGATCGTCGCAGCGGCAGCATGCAGGCTGGAGGTCGTTTCCAGCTGGAAGCTGGAAAGCTCGAGAACATACAGTTCACAACCTTTATCCAGAAGCATCAGAGCAGGCAAACCAATGTTACCGCCAACGCCGACGTTCATGCCCGCCGCTTTTGCCATTTCCCCCACCAGGGTGGTGACGGTGCTTTTACCGTTAGAACCGGTAATCGCGATAACGGGCGCCTGCGCTTCGCGGCAGAACAGCTCGATATCGCCAACAATCTCAACGCCCGCATCTGCGGCAGCGCTCAGGGAAGGATGCGCCAGCGCCATACCCGGGCTGGCGACAATCAGATCGGCTTCCAGCAGCCAGTCATCATTCAGACCACCCAGGTGGCGTTCAACCTGTTCCGGCAGCTTGTCCAGACCCGGCGG
Source organism: Enterobacter sp. EC_64 (assembly GCF_019584165.1). Classification (NCBI taxonomy): domain Bacteria; kingdom Pseudomonadati; phylum Pseudomonadota; class Gammaproteobacteria; order Enterobacterales; family Enterobacteriaceae; genus Enterobacter; species Enterobacter sp. EC_64. Next base: position 178,135 of record NZ_VDAS01000002.1, on the reverse strand, counting down.
AGAGACACGCGTATCCATCACGCGCGGCGTCACGCCACGCGCGAGGAAAAAGTCCACGCAGGAGAGCCCCGTGAGGCCCAACCCGATGATAACGACTTTTTTGCCCTGGTAATCTGCCATGATTAACGTACCTTCAGCGTTGCCAGGCCAATCAGCACCAGCATCAGCGAAATAATCCAGAAGCGCACAATGACGCGCGGCTCCGGCCAGCCTTTCAGTTCATAGTGGTGGTGAATCGGCGCCATACGGAAGATGCGCTGACCGCGCAGCTTGAAGGAGCCGACCTGCAAAATCACCGACAGCGTCTCAACCACAAACACGCCGCCCATGATCACCAGCAGGAACTCCTGGCGCAGCAGCACGGCAATAATGCCCAGCGCGCCGCCCAAAGCCAGTGAACCGACGTCACCCATAAAGACCTGAGCCGGATAGGTGTTGAACCACAGGAAGCCAAGACCCGCGCCGACAATCGCCGTACAGACGATCACCAGTTCACCCGCATGACGCAGATAAGGGATGTGCAGGTAGTTCGCAAAGTTCATGTTACCGGTCGCCCACGCCACCAGCGCAAAACCGGCCGCCACGAAGACGGTAGGCATGATTGCCAGGCCATCCAGACCGTCGGTCAGGTTAACGGCGTTACCGGTGCCGACAATCACAAAGTACGCCAGCAGAATGTAGAACAGACCCAGCTGCGGCATCACGTCTTTAAAGAACGGCACGACCAGCTCGGTCGCTGGCGTGTCTTTCCCGGCCAGATACAGCGCGAAGGCCACGCCCAGCGCGATCACCGACATCCAGAAATACTTCCAGCGGGCAATCAGGCCTTTGGTATCTTTGCGGACGACTTTGCGGTAATCATCGACGAAACCGATGATCCCGTAACCCACCAGTACCGTCAGCACACACCAGACGTACGGGTTGGACGGGTACGCCCACAACAGCACGGAAACGACGATGGCAGTCAGGATCATGATCCCGCCCATGGTCGGCGTACCGCGCTTGCTGAAGTGCGATTCCGGGCCGTCATTACGCACAACCTGGCCGAAAGAGAGCTTTTGCAGACGGGCAATCATGCGCGGGCCCATCCACAACGAGATGAACAGCGCAGTCAGCAGGCTGACGATGGCGCGAAACGTCAGATATGAAAAGACGTTAAAGCCTGAGTAATATTTGACCAAATGTTCGGCCAGCCAAACTAACATGTCCCGTTCTCCTGTAATGCGTGCACAACCTCTTCCATGGCGGCACTACGTGAACCTTTCACTAACACTGTCACAATTTGTTTTTCTGTCATTAATGCCTTAAGGCGCTCAATCATCGCGGCTTTATCGGCAAAATGCTCGCCAACGCCGCTGGCCTGGCTAATCGCCTGGCTCAATTTTCCTGTGCTCAGTACACAGTCCAGCCCCGCCGCTTTCGCCGCTTCACCGACCTGGGTATGACAGGCTTCGCTTTCGTCGCCCAGTTCTGCCATGTCGCCAACCACCATGATGCGGTAGCCCGGCATTTCAGATAACACCTGCACCGCCGCCGTCATCGAGCCAACGTTCGCGTTGTAGGAATCATCCAGCAGCAGCTTGTTTTCCGAAAGCTGAATCGGGAACAGGCGTCCCGGCACGGCTTTCAGGTTCGCCAGCCCGGCTTTGATTGCCGCATGTGAAGCGCCCACCGCCGTTGCCAGCGCCGCCGCCGCAAGGGCATTGGCGATGTTATGGCGACCCGGCAGCGGCAGCAGCACCTCCACGCCACCCGTTGGGGTAGTGAGGGTGAACTCGGTGCCGTGCGACGTCACATGGATATTGGGCGCCGTAAAATCACTGTTGGCCGCATTTGGAGAGAAGCGCCAGGTTTTACGCGCACCAATGATGCTCTGCCAGTTCAGCCAGTCGTTGTTGTCGGCGTTCAGAATGGCGATACCGTTATCCGGCAGGCCGGTGTAAATCTCGCCTTTCGCTTTCGCCACGCCTTCCAGCGAGCCAAAGCCTTCCAGGTGCGCAGCCGCGAGGTTATTCACCAGCGCCGCTTCCGGGCGAGTCAGGCTTACGGTCCAGGCGATTTCACCCTGGTGGTTTGCGCCTAACTCGATCACCGCATAGTCATGCTCTTTGGTCAGGCGAAGCAATGTCATCGGCACGCCGATGTCATTATTGAGGTTGCCCGCGGTAAAAAGCGTATTGCCGCACTGGCTGAGGATCGCCGCCGTCATCTCTTTCACTGACGTTTTGCCTGATGACCCTGTCAGCGCGACGACGCGAGCCGGCACCTGCTGACGAACCCAGGCAGCCAGCTCACCGAACGCGAGACGCGTATCTTTCACCACAACCTGCGGCAGATCGATATCAAGCTTGCGGCTGACCAGCAGCGCACCGGCGCCGTTCTCTTTGGCCTGCTCGGCAAAATCATGCGCGTCAAAACGCTCGCCTTTCAGCGCCACAAAGAGACAGCCTGCGGTGACTTTACGGGTGTCCGTCGTCACGGCATCGATGGTCAGGTCTTGCCCGTGCAGGTCGCCGTGCAGTACCGCTGCGGCCTGGCTTAAGGAGAGGCTAATCATGCGACGACTCCCAGCAGGCGAGCTGCCGTTACGCGATCCGAGTAATCCAGACGGCGATTGCCAACAATCTGATAATCTTCATGGCCTTTGCCCGCCAGCAGAACAACGTCATTCTCCTGCGCCTGCATGATGGCGTTTGTCACGGCTTCAGCACGGCCTTCCACGACGCGCGCGCGGCCTGCGTCCAGCATACCCGCCAGAATGTCATTAATGATGGCGCGCGGCTCTTCGGTACGCGGGTTGTCATCGGTAACAACCGGAATATCCGCGAACTGTTCCGCAATCGCCCCCATCAGCGGGCGTTTGCCTTTGTCGCGATCGCCGCCGCAGCCAAACACGCACCAGAGCTTACCGGTACAGTGCAGGCGCGCCGCTTCCAGCGCTTTTTCCAGCGCATCCGGCGTGTGGGCATAATCAACCACAACGGTCGGCTTACCCGGCGCGCTAAATACTTCCATACGGCCACAAACCGGCTGCAGTCGCGCGGCGGTTTTCAGCAGTTCAGCCATCGGGTAACCCAGCGCCAGCAGCGTTGCCAGCGCCAGCAGTAGGTTGCTGACGTTAAACGCCCCCATCAGGCGGCTTTCAATTTCGCCTTCCCCCCAGGAAGAGGCAAAGCGGATGGTCGCCCCGCTGTCGTGATAATTCACCTCAACCGCCTTCAGCCAGCGGCCGTGGCAGTTCGGATTGATATGGTCTTCCATCGAGACGGCAACCGCATCCGGCAGCTTCGCCAGCCAGCGGCGGCCCACTTCATCGTCGGCGTTGATGATGGCCTGACCGTAATGGTGAGTAGAGAACAGCAGCCATTTCGCGGCTTCGTAGTGCTCCATATCGCCATGATAATCAAGATGGTCGCGGCTCAGGTTGGTAAACACGGATGCAGCAAATTTCAGCGCCGCGACGCGGTGCTGTACCAGACCGTGCGAAGAGACCTCCATCGCGGCAAAGGTTGCTCCCTGCCCTGCCAGACCGGCAAGCACGTGCTGTACGTCAACCGCCGAGCCGGTGGTGTTTTCCGTCGGGCTCACTTTGCCCAGCAGACCGTTACCCACGGTCCCCATCACCGCACCGGTTTCACCCAGCAGCTGTGCCCACTGCGCCATCAGCTGCGTGGTGGTGGTTTTACCGTTCGTACCCGTTACGCCAACCAGACGCAGCTGGTCGGAAGGTTCGTGATAAAAACGTCCCGCCAGTGCGGAAAGACGTTCGTTTAACTGGCTGAGATAGATGACCGGCACGCCGTGCATTTCACGGATCTCACCGTCGGTTGCCTCATCTTTAGCCTCAGCAATAATGGCAGCCACACCTTGCGCAATCGCCTGCGGGATATAACGACGCCCGTCCGCCTGATGACCGACCACCGCCACAAAAAGATCGCCAGAAGCCGCTACGCGGCTGTCCAGAACCATCTCTCGCAGTGCTCGCTCCGGTGCATTTGGCACCCACGGAGCGAGAAGGTCGCGCAAATTACGATCTGCCACCTGTACCCTCGCCTTGATTAATTACAAATTCACTTTTTTCGCCCGTCGCCAGCGCATCCGGTTCAATGTTCATGGTGCGTAACACGCCGCCCATGATGGCCCCGAACACAGGCGCGGAGACGGCGCCGCCGTAGTATTTACCCGCCTGTGGATCGTTTATCACGACCACCAGCGCAAAACGCGGATTGCTTGCAGGCGCAACGCCTGCGGTATAGGCAATGTATTTGTTGATGTAGCGGCCGTCTGGCCCCACTTTTTTCGCTGTACCGGTTTTAATGGCGATACGATAGCCTTTAATCGCCGCCTTCACGCCGCCGCCGCCCGGCAGCGCCACGCTTTCCATCATGTGCACCACGGTACGAACGATAGATTCCGGGAAGATACGCTCGCCCGGGACCGGTGGATCAACTTTGGTAATCGACAGCGGGCGATAGACGCCATAGCTGCCAATCGTTGCGTAGACTCGCGCTAACTGTAACGGGGTTACCATTAGCCCGTAGCCGAAAGAGAAGGTGGCCCTCTCTATGTCAGACCACCGTTGTTTTTGAGGATATAAGCCACTGCGTTCTCCGACCAACCCCAAATTGGTCGCCTTTCCCAGTCCAAAACGTGAGTAAGTCTCTACTAACGCTGAGGACGGCATCGCTAACGCCAGCTTTGAAACACCGACGTTACTCGACTTCTGTAACACCCCGGTCAGGGTCAATTCGCTGTAGCGCGCCACGTCTTTTATCTCGTGGCCGTTAATACGGTATGGGACAGTGTTCAGTACCGTGTTTTCATTGACAATACCGCGCTGGAGCGCGGTCATCACCACCATCGGCTTCACCGTGGAGCCGGGTTCGAACACGTCGGTAATTGCCCGGTTACGCATGGCATCTTTTGCGGTGCCGGTAAAGTTGTTCGGGTTGTAGGACGGGCTGTTGGCCATCGCCAGCACTTCACCGGTGCTGACATCCACCAGCACGGCGCTGCCTGACTCCGCCTTGTTGAACGCCACCGCGTTGTTCAACTCGCGGTAGACCAGCGCCTGCAGGCGCTCGTCGATACTCAGGGCCAGGTTATGCGCTGCCTGACTGTCCGTGGAAGAGATATCTTCGATGACGCGCCCGTAACGGTCCTTACGCACGATTCGCTCGCCCGGCTGGCCGGTGAGCCACTTATCGAAGCTTTTCTCAACGCCCTCAATCCCCTGGCTGTCGACGTTGGTAAAGCCAATGAGGTGAGCGGTTACTTCGCCGGATGGGTAGTAACGGCGGGATTCTTCACGCAGATGAATACCCGGCAGCTTCAGTTTGCGAATGTAGTCCGCCATGTCAGGGTTAACCTGACGCGCCAGATAGATAAAACGTCCTTTCGGGTTCGCGTTAACGCGGGAAGCCAGCTGATCCAGCGGCATTTTCAGCGCATCAGAGAGGGCTTTCCAGCGGTTATCAAGGGTAATGCCACCGGCGTCGTGCAGCTCTTTCGGATCGGCCCAGATCGCTTTCACCGGCACGCTCACCGCCAGCGGACGACCGGAGCGGTCGGTGATCATCCCGCGGGACGTGGAAACCTCCTGAACGCGCAGAGAGCGCATATCGCCCTGGCGTACCAGCATGTCAGGGGCGACGATTTGCAGCCAGGCCACGCGGCCCAGTAGAAAACCCAGCGCCAGTAAAATGCAGCCGCAAAGCAACGCAAAACGCCAACTGATAAAGTTGGCCTGTTCTTCCTGACGTTTTGGTTTTAGCGTTTTTGCCGCTGCTTTCATGCGTCGCGTTTTCCCTTATTTTTGTACTACGATATTTTCCTGTGAAGGATCAACATGCTGCAGCTGCAGCTTTTCCGTCGCGATCCGTTCAACCCGGCTGTGATCGCCGAGCGCGTTTTCTTCAAGGATCAGATTTCGCCATTCAATATCCAGCGCATCGCGTTCCAGTACCATCTGCTCGCGTTGCGCAGTCAATAAACGTGTGTGGTGGGCGGTGGTGACCACCGTCACAGCCGTGACAATGATGCAAATGAACAGACAGAGTGGCAGTTTCCCAAACCGCAAAAGATCGTCGCCGATCACGCCAGGCAAGGCATGGCGCTCGTTGCTTCCTAACGAATCCTTAACTTTGCTTAGGGTCTCTGTCACTCTGCCGATCATGCGTTCGTCCTCTCTGCAACACGCAGCACTGAACTACGGGCGCGTGGATTCTCTGCCACCTCTTCTTCGCCCGGCATCAACTTGCCTAATGCTCGCAACTGACGGCCACCCAGCTTCCTGAGTTGTTCTTCCGTCATCGGCAGCCCCGCGGGTACCTGTGGACCGCGGCTTTGTTCACGCATAAAGCGTTTCACAATACGGTCTTCCAGCGAATGGAAGCTGATGATGGATAACCGCCCACCCGGGGCAAGCACGTCGAGCGAGCTTTTTAGCGCCAGCTCTATTTCCTCCAGTTCACTGTTTACCCAGATGCGAACCGCCTGGAAGGTACGGGTCGCGGGATGTTTGTGCTTATCCTTCACCGGCGTTGCCGCCGCGATCACCTCGGCCAACTCTTTGGTGCGGGTCATCGGCTCAATGCGATTGCGCTCAACAATGGCGCGCGCAATACGTTTGCCAAAGCGCTCTTCGCCGAAGGTTTTGATGACCCATGCAATATCCGCTTCGTCAGCGGTCTGTAACCACTCGGCGGCAGACTGGCCGCGAGTCGGGTCCATACGCATGTCCAGCGGACCGTCACGCATAAAGGAGAAACCGCGTTCAGCGTCATCAAGTTGGGGTGAAGAGACGCCAAGATCGAGAAGAATCCCGTCGATCTTGCCCGTCAGGCCGCGCTCAGCCACATAGTCCGCGAGCGCAGAAAAAGGTCCATGCACGATGGAAAAGCGTGGGTCATTGATAGTCTGTGCAACGGCAATTGCCTGCGGATCGCGATCGATTGCCAGCAGACGCCCCTCCTCACCCAGTTGGGAGAGGATCAAACGCGAGTGACCACCGCGACCAAAAGTGCCATCAATGTAGATGCCATCCGGACGAATATTCAGGCCGTTAACGGCTTCGTCCAGTAACACCGTTTTATGTTTATAATTTTCCATCATATTTATAGAGACAAGTCCTGCAGCCGTTCCGATAATGTCGCGGAATCAGACTGCTCAGCGTCGATATCTTCCTTGACCTGTTGATACCAGGTCGTTTCATCCCACAGTTCAAATTTGTTGAACTGCCCGACCAGCATCACTTCTTTGGTCAGACCGGCATGTTGCCGTAACACAGGTGCGATCAGTAATCGCCCTGCGTTATCCATCTGACATTCACTGGCATGTCCCAATAACAACCGCTGCACGCGGCGTTCCTGCGGGTTCATGCTCGACAGTCGCGACAGCTTTTGCTCAATAATTTCCCATTCAGGCAGGGGGTAAAGCAGCAGGCAGGGGGAGTTAATGTCAATGGTGCAAACCATTTGACCCGCAGCGTTCTCAATCAGCTGGTCGCGGTATCGGGTTGGTACCGATAAACGCCCTTTACTGTCGAGATTGACTAACGTAGCTCCACGGAACATGCCAGTCTCACCCCTCCTCACCACTTTAACCCACAAATTCCCACCTAAAGGAGTTTACGGAGCGAGGGAAAAGCTTGTCAAGCCAGGACTCTCGGCATAAGGACTCGAAAGCCCTCTATTTACAGAGATAAACAGTCCTGGTTAATAACTGCACAACTGGCGAGGCAAAATTAACGTTATGAATATTTGTAAGAAAAAAACCGAATATGCACACTAGCGTTAAGGCTCACTCAATATCATCGCAGATAAATATAAAGTGTCAGTTTGCGACGCGGGCAGCATTTTATGACAGATTCTCAGGGGATGACAGCGCCAGATTCACTCAGGCGAGCGGTAAGCGCAGTGGTTATCGCGTAAGCTGTCAAAGGAAGAGGAAAAAACGTCTGAATATTCATCGACCGAAGAGGGTTTGTAACAAAATAATACAAAGAGTGCCGTTTAAAATCGCTGAGATGTTGTTTAAAGGGCAATTTAAAAGCCAAAATGAATAAAGAAAAATAGGCGATTATGATCTCCCAAGAATTATCCTAATTTCTCTCCGGGAATTATCTGCACAAATTATTGCAGCAAAAAGGGGCAGATTTCACCGCCCCGGTCATTTCATTTTTGGCGGCTTAAAATTCCGCGATGGTAGAGGTTACGTTTGATACGCGTCAGGCCCGGCTTCGGTTTGCGGGGTTCATCCAGACTCGCCAGCACAATCTCCAGCACGCGTTCAGCCACATCGCGATGGCGCTGTGCAACCGCCAGCACCGGGCACTGAAGGAAGTCGAGCAGCTCGTTATCCCCGAACGTGGCAATCGCCAGATCGGAAGGCAGTTTACCTTCACGACGTAAGGTCACATCCATGACACCCTGCAAGAGCGCAAACGAGGTAGTGAACAGCGCCTGAGGCATCGGATGCGTTTCCAGCCATTTTTCGAATAGCTGCGCGGCGGCTTCACGTTCGTAGCTGTTGGCATAGAGGTAGTGAACCTCGCGCGGATCGTCTTTCCAGGCCGTTCTGAATCCCTGCTCGCGCAGGAAGCTCACGGAAAGTTCAGGCAGCGCGCCCAAATACAGTACCGTTTCCGCCGGGAACGTCCGCAGCTCTGCGGCCAGCATTTCGGCATCGTCCTGATCGGCACCCACCACGCTGGTGAAATGCTCGCGATCGAGGGCACGGTCAAGCGCAACGATCGGGAACGGATCATTCGCCCAGCGCTGGTAGAAAGGATGCTCCGGCGGTAAGGAGGTCGAAACAATAATGGCATCCACCTGGCGCTGAAGCAGATGTTCAATGCAGCGCATTTCGTTATCAGGCTGGTCTTCCGAGCAGGCAATCAGCAATTGATAGCCGCGCTGACGCGCCTGACGTTCAAGATAGTTGGCGATACGGGTATAGCTGGTGTTTTCCAGATCCGGGATCACCAGACCAATAGAGCGGGTGCGCCCGGCGCGCAGACCGGCTGCGACAGCATTCGGATGGTAGTTATGTTCACGAACCACCGCCATAACTTTTTCAACGGTCTTGTCGCTGACACGGTACTGCTTTGCTTTACCGTTAATCACATAGCTGGCCGTTGTTCGTGACACGCCGGCTAGCCGGGCGATTTCATCCAGTTTCACAATTGCCCCTTAAAAAAAGAAAAGAGTCCATGGCCCTGTCAAGGTTATGGTTAAATCTTTTAACATCTAAACGCAGAAAAGCCTTCGCGGCAACCGCTTTTATCTGCGTTGTCGGCTGATTACGCAAAAAAAAGCCCGGCTTTGGTGACCGGGCAGAAAGAGGCGAACCTTTTTGACAACTAACGCATGATTTTCTCGCCGCGTGACAGACCCACAACACCCGATCTCGCCACCTCGACAATTTTTGCGACATCCCGTACGGACGCCAGGAACGCATCCAGCTTGTCGCTCGTCCCGACCAGCTGAACGGTATAAAGAGAAGGCGTGACGTCGATAATCTGTCCGCGGAAAATATCCGCATTGCGTTTGACTTCTTCACGCCCGTAGCCGCTGGCCTGAATTTTCACCAGCATGACCTCACGTTCAACGTAGGCCCCTTGCCCCAGCTCGCTCACGCGCAGCACGTCGACCAGCTTATGCAGCTGTTTCTCAATCTGTTCAAGCACCTTAGCGTCGCCGACGGTTTGGATCGTCATGCGCGACAGCGTTGGGTCTTCCGTCGGGGCGACGGTCAGGCTTTCAATGTTATAGCCGCGCTGCGCAAAAAGGCCAATGACGCGCGACAGTGCGCCAGACTCGTTTTCCAGTAAAACTGATAATATCCGGCGCATATCAGGTTCTCTCCGTTTTGCTTAACCACATTTCATCCATACCACCACCCCGAATATGCATCGGATAGACGTGCTCGGTTCCATCAACAATCACATCCATAAAGACGAGGCGGTTGTTTTTAACGTGCTCAAGCGCTTGTGCGAGCTTCGTTTCCAGCTCGGCCGGATCGGTTACCCGCATGCCAACATGGCCGTAAGCTTCAGCAAGACGAACAAAATCCGGCAGCGATTTCATGTATGACTGTGAGTGACGGCCAGAATAAATCATATCCTGCCACTGCTTCACCATGCCGAGGTAGCCGTTATTCAGGTTCAGCACGAGAACCGGCAGTTCATACTGCAGCGCGGTAGACAGCTCCTGAATGTTCATCTGGATACTACCGTCTCCGGTCACGCAGACGACGGTTTCATCCGGCAGCGCCAGCTTCACGCCCAGCGCGGCAGGCAGACCAAAGCCCATGGTGCCTAAGCCACCCGAGTTGATCCAGTGTCGCGGTTTATCAAACGGATAATACAGGGCAGCAAACATCTGATGCTGGCCCACGTCTGAGGTCACATACGCTTCACCTTTCGTCAGTCGCCACACCGCTTCGATGACCGCCTGCGGCTTAATGTTTTCGCTCTGCGTGTCATATTTCAGGCACTGACGCGCGCGCCACTGTTCAATCTGCTGCCACCAGTCGCGGATCTCATCCAGCGGCTGGGTCGCTTTCTCCTGGGCCAGCAGCTCCAGCATCTGTTCCAGAACCTGACGGGCATCACCGACGATCGGCACATCAGCCGACACCGTTTTAGATATTGACGTCGGATCGATATCAATATGCAGCACGGTGGCATTCGGGCAATATTTCGCCAGGTTGTTGGTGGTACGATCGTCAAAACGCACACCGACGGCAAAGATCACATCGGAGTGATGCATCGTCATGTTGGCTTCATAGGTACCGTGCATACCCAGCATACCCAGCGCCTGGCGGTGGGTGGCGGGAAACGCCCCCAGCCCCATCAGCGACGACGCAACAGGAAGGTTGAGTTTTTCAATCAGTTCACGAAGCTGGGCTTCACAGGCTGCATTGATCGCTCCGCCCCCGACATAGACGACCGGTTTTTTGGCTGCCAGAAGCGTTTGCAACGCTCGCTTGATCTGACCTTTATGCCCCTGCGTTGTCGGGTTGTAAGAACGCATGCTCACCGATTCCGGCCAGACGTAAGGCAGCTTGTTTGCCGGGTTCAGAATGTCTTTAGGCAGATCGACCACCACCGGTCCCGGGCGTCCGCTTGCCGCCAGCCAGAAGGCTTTTTTCAGTACGCCGGGAATATCTTCGGTTTGCTTAACCAGGAAGCTGTGCTTCACCACGGGACGCGAAATCCCGACCATGTCGCACTCCTGAAAAGCATCGTAGCCAATCAGCGAGGTGGCTACCTGCCCGGAGAGGATCACCAGCGGGATAGAGTCCATATACGCCGTCGCAATGCCGGTAATGGCGTTTGTCGCGCCGGGGCCGGACGTGACCAGGACCACGCCCACTTCACCCGTCGCACGCGCCAGGCCGTCGGCCATGTGCACCGCCGCCTGCTCGTGACGTACCAGAACATGGTCAATGCCCCCTACCGTATGGAGGGCATCATAAATATCGAGGACCGCGCCGCCAGGGTAGCCGAACACTTGCTTTACGCCCTGATCGATCAGCGACCGGACGACCATTTCCGCGCCAGACAACATCTCCATGCTTTGCCTCCAGGCATTTTGTTATAGACGGACTGCCGAATTCATTTCCGCACCGTCTTACGATTGGGATGAACCAATCTTATATTTTGCAGAGTGTTCTTTACCTTAACCGCTCGTTATGAGGCAGGCAATTAGCAAACCCGGGGAGATAAACGGTGCGTAAAGCAGAAAACGCAGCCGTTAACAGAAGATATGGTTAATTCCTCTGAGAATAGAGGACGGTGTGATAAATCATCGCTGAAAAGCAGGACAATGCAGGAAATCATCTATTTTTGCGTGCCGAAGAGCCGCCTGAAAAAAAGACTCACAGAACAAAATAGCAACTATCCAAAAAAACTCAGGATAAATCACATGATCCGATGCGATTTATCCCGATGCGTTTACCGGCGACAGATACCAACCAGCAACTCTTCCATCCACTGGTGTCCTTTATCCCGTCCGGCCGCTTCATGCCAGGAGAGATAACAGGTTCGGCTATTTAACTTAAGCGGCAGTGGCAAAATTTGCAGATTTAATGGGTCAGAAAACTCTTCTGCCAGCCAGCGCGGTGCAATCGCTACCAGCTGTGTCTGGGAGACCACGTTTAATACGCTGACCATAGCCATGCCCTGATAAGCCACGCAAGCCTGTTTATCCGCAGTGTCATACCACGGCAGGCTAAAGGAAGCATATCTGTCGAGAGCAACAACGGCGTGCTGTTCGTTATAAACATCGTTTTCTCGCAGCGGAGAATTCAGACGTGGGTGTTTTTTACTGGCGACAAGAACCATTTCATCTTTAAAGAGCGGCACGCAGGAAAATTCCGGACGACGGAACTCTTCATACCCCAGCACGAATTCGATCTCCTGATAGCGTAACTGATGTTCCGTGTTTTGATTCAGGGATGATTTAAAAACCAGATTGATATTTGGTGCGATCTCTTCAACTTTATTATAAATAATCGACGTTAAATAATTATCTAATGGACTGCAGACACAAAGATGGAATACGCGCTCGCTGCTCAAGGGTTCAAAGCCCGATCCCGGCAGCTCATTTTGCACCAACTGCAACGCCTGGCGGATGGAACCGAACAGCTGGAATGCGCGTGCCGTAGGCTGGATCCCCCTCCCGTAACGAACGAATAATTCGTCGTTAAACATGAGCTTGAGTCTGGCAACGGCATTACTCACAGCAGGTTGCGACATCCCCAACGCCTGGGCGGCGCGGGTGATATTCTGTTCCTGCATGACCGCATCAAACACCGTCAGAAGATTAAGATCCACCGTGCGTAACTGCGGTTTAATCCCATCAGTAGCTTGAGGTTGTTTAATATTATTTTCTGGCACTTCTGACTCCACTGTCACGCTAAACTCCCTTTGCCAACGTACGCTAATCATCTCGAAAAATATGATTTATCATGCAAATACGATCAGCGAAAGAGAATTATTTAAAATTCAGAATATATAAAGACGCTATATAAACGAAAAGAAAATAGCGCAAATGATATGTTTGACTTTAGGATTCAAATGAAACCATAAACCAAACAAATACACAATGACCGCCAGGTTAATGATGACTTAAGTATTATTAAACTGTTATCGCCACCGCTCTGCAGTTAGTTAATAACATGTTATCTCTTTTCGTTTTTCAGCGAAGCGCAATAGATTCACCATAATTATAACTTAATGATATTAAAACCCTTTACGTACAGAACATTCTCAGTAACGCGCGTCACTCATTTGAAACAATTATATTTATTTGTTTTTGCAACTGTTTTCTTCAGTCCAAAATTAGACAATTAGTCGGGTCGTAAAAGCCAAAACCAGCACAATTAGCTAAAGTAATTATCCTGCTGATTACGCCCGTCGGGCCCGTTTTTATCATCAGGGGTTGACATCAACTGGCGTATCCAGTACCACTAAAAGCATATTGAATTTAACGGAGCACGATTCATGATTCGCACCATTCGTTTCACCGGTCTACTACTACTAAACGCATCCACTGTGCGCGGTAGACTGGCGGGCGAAATTCAGCGTTGAATCGTCACCAGTAAGACTAAAAACCCGCGCCACTGCGCGGGTTTTTTTATGCTCGTAGCAAGGCGCCCTAAGACTGACAAGGACCTAACCCATGAGCCAGCAAGTCATTATTTTCGATACTACTTTACGTGACGGTGAACAGGCATTACAGGCAAGCCTGAGTGTAAAAGAGAAACTGCAGATCGCGCTGGCTCTCGAACGTATGGGTGTCGACGTGATGGAGGTGGGTTTCCCGGTCTCGTCTCCGGGTGATTTCGAATCCGTCCAGACTATCGCCCGCACCATTAAAAACAGCCGCGTGTGCGGTCTGGCACGCTGTGTTGAAAAAGATATCGACGTCGCGGCTGAGTCGCTGAAAGTGGCCGAAGCGTTCCGTATCCACACCTTTATTGCCACCTCACCTATGCACATCGCCACCAAGCTGCGCAGTACGCTGGATGAGGTGATTGAGCGCGCGGTATATATGGTGAAACGCGCACGTAACTACACCGATGACGTTGAATTCTCCTGTGAAGATGCGGGCCGCACGCCGATTGAAGATCTGGCCCGTGTGGTGGAAGCCGCCATCAATGCCGGCGCCAAAACCATCAACATTCCGGACACCGTCGGCTACACCATGCCGTTTGAGTTCGCCAATATCATCACCGGCCTGTATGACCGCGTACCGAACATTGATAAAGCGATTATCTCCGTCCACACCCATGATGATTTGGGTCTGGCCGTGGGCAATGCCATCGCAGCCGTCCACGCCGGCGCGCGTCAGGTAGAAGGCGCGATGAACGGTATCGGTGAACGCGCGGGCAACTGCTCGCTGGAAGAAGTGATCATGGCGATCAAAGTGCGCAAAGACATCATGGACGTGCACACCCGCATCAATCACAACGAGATCTGGCGCACCAGCCAGACCGTCAGCCAGATTTGCAACATGCCGATTCCGGCCAACAAAGCGATCGTCGGCACGGGTGCCTTCGCGCACTCCTCCGGCATTCACCAGGATGGCGTGCTGAAGAACCGTGAAAACTACGAAATTATGACCCCGGAATCCATCGGCCTGAACCAGGTCCAGTTGAACCTGACCTCCCGTTCCGGCCGTGCGGCGGTGAAGCACCGCATGGAAGAGATGGGTTATAAGGACAGCGATTACAACATGGATCAGCTGTACGACGCTTTCCTGAAGCTGGCCGACAAAAAAGGTCAGGTGTTCGACTACGACCTGGAAGCGCTGGCCTTTATTAACAAGCAGCAGGAAGAGCCAGAGCACTTCCGTCTGGATTACTTCAACGTGCAGTCCGGCTCCAGCGACATCGCCACTGCCTCTGTCAAGCTGGCCTGCGGTGATGAAATTAAGGCCGAAGCGGCGAACGGAAACGGCCCTGTGGATGCCATTTATCAGGCGATCAACCGCGTCACCGAGTACGACGTTGAGCTGGTGAAATATGACCTGACGGCCAAGGGCCACGGCAAAGATGCGCTGGGCCAGGTCGACATTGTTGTGACCCACAATGGCCGCCGTTTCCATGGCGTGGGCCTGGCGACCGATATCGTTGAATCCTCCGCGAAAGCGATGGTGCATGTGCTGAACAACATCTGGCGCGCCGCCGAAGTCGAAAAAGAGTTGCAACGCAAAGCTCAGAATAAAGAGAACAACAAGGAAACCGTGTAATGTCGAAGAATTACCATATTGCTGTGTTACCGGGCGACGGTATTGGCCCGGAAGTGATGGCACAGGCGCTGAAAGTACTGGAAGCCGTTCGCGCGCGTTTTGCGATGAAAATCACCACCAGCCACTACGATGTGGGCGGTATTGCGATTGATAACCACGGTACGCCACTGCCGAAAGCGACCGTGGAAGGCTGTGAAAATGCCGATGCCGTGCTGTTTGGTTCCGTCGGTGGCCCGAAGTGGGAACACCTGCCGCCTGCAGAGCAGCCAGAGCGCGGCGCGCTGCTGCCGCTGCGTAAACATTTCAAGCTGTTCAGCAACCTGCGTCCGGCGAAGCTGTATCAGGGCCTGGAAGAGTTCTGCCCGCTGCGCGCGGATATCGCCGCCAACGGCTTCGACATTCTGTGCGTGCGTGAACTGACCGGCGGGATCTATTTCGGTCAGCCAAAAGGGCGCGAAGGCAGCGGCCAGCATGAGAAGGCGTTCGACACCGAGGTGTATCACCGCTTCGAAATTGAACGTATCGCCCATATCGCCTTTGAGTCAGCGCGCAAGCGCCGCCATAAAGTGACCTCCATTGATAAAGCGAACGTGCTGCAGTCTTCCATCTTGTGGCGCGAGATCGTCAGCGAAGTCGCGAAGCAGTACCCGGACGTTGAGCTGTCGCACATGTACATCGACAACGCGACCATGCAGCTGATTAAAGATCCGTCCCAGTTTGACGTGCTGCTGTGCTCCAACCTGTTCGGCGACATTTTGTCAGACGAGTGCGCGATGATCACCGGCTCTATGGGCATGCTGCCATCCGCCAGCCTGAATGAAGAAGGTTTTGGCCTGTACGAGCCGGCAGGCGGTTCCGCGCCGGATATTGCGGGCAAAAACATCGCTAACCCGATTGCGCAGATCCTCTCTCTGGCCCTGCTGCTGCGCTACAGCCTGGATGCAGGCGATGCAGCAACCGCAATTGAAAATGCCATTAACCGGGCGTTAGAAGAAGGCGTTCGTACCGGTGATTTATCACGCGGCGCGGCGGCAGTCAGTACCGATGAAATGGGCGACATTATTGCCCGCTATGTCGCTGAAGGGGTGTAATCATGGCCAAAACGTTATACGAAAAATTGTTTGATGCGCACGTTGTCTACGAGGCACCAAACGAAACCCCACTGCTGTACATTGACCGTCATCTGGTACACGAAGTGACCTCTCCTCAGGCATTTGACGGCCTGCGCGCGCACAAGCGCCCGGTACGTCAGCCGGGTAAAACCTTCGCGACGATGGATCACAATGTTTCCACCCAGACCAAAGACATTAATGCCTCGGGTGAGATGGCGCGTATCCAGATGCAGGAGCTGATCAAGAACTGCAACGAATTTGGCGTTGAGCTGTACGATCTGAACCACCCCTATCAGGGCATCGTTCACGTGATGGGGCCAGAGCAGGGAATTACCCTGCCGGGCATGACCATCGTCTGCGGCGACTCCCATACCGCAACCCACGGCGCGTTTGGCGCCCTGGCGTTCGGGATTGGCACGTCTGAAGTTGAACACGTGCTGGCGACGCAGACCCTGAAGCAGGGCCGCGCCAAAACGATGAAGATTGAAGTGAAGGGCAAAGCGGCACCTGGCATTACCGCGAAAGACATCGTGCTGGCGATCATCGGTAAAACCGGCAGCGCAGGCGGTACCGGCCACGTCGTTGAATTCTGCGGCGACGCGATTCAGGCGCTGAGCATGGAGGGTCGCATGACCCTGTGCAATATGGCCATTGAGATGGGTGCCAAAGCCGGTCTGGTCGCGCCAGATGAAACGACCTTCAACTATGTGAAGGGCCGTCTGCACGCGCCGAAGGGCCAGGATTTTGACGACGCGGTAGCATACTGGAAAACCCTGAAAACCGACGACGGGGCAAGGTTTGATACCGTTGTCACACTGCAGGCAGAAGAGATTGCCCCTCAGGTGACCTGGGGAACCAACCCGGGCCAGGTAATTTCCGTCAACGACGCCATTCCCGATCCGGCCTCCTTCGCCGATCCTGTCGAGCGCGCCAGTGCGGAAAAAGCGCTGGCCTATATGGGGCTGAAACCCGGCGTACCGTTGACCGACGTGACCATTGATAAGGTCTTTATCGGCTCCTGCACCAACTCCCGTATCGAAGATTTGCGTGCGGCGGCAGAGATTGCCAAAGGCCGTAAAGTCGCACCGGGCGTGCAGGCGCTGGTGGTTCCAGGCTCCGGTCCGGTGAAAGCCCAGGCGGAAGCCGAAGGTCTGGATAAGATCTTTATCGAAGCAGGCTTCGAGTGGCGCCTGCCTGGCTGCTCCATGTGCCTGGCCATGAACAACGATCGCCTGAATCCGGGTGAGCGCTGTGCCTCCACCAGCAACCGTAACTTTGAAGGCCGTCAGGGCCGCGGTGGGCGCACCCATCTGGTCAGCCCGGCAATGGCCGCCGCTGCGGCAGTCACCGGTCATTTCGCCGACATTCGCAGCCTGAAATAAGGAGACAATCATGGCAGAGAAATTTACCCAACATACGGGCCGTGTTGTCCCGCTGGACGCCGCTAACGTTGATACGGACGCGATCATTCCTAAGCAGTTTTTGCAGAAGGTGACCCGCACTGGCTTTGGCGCGCACCTGTTCAACGACTGGCGTTTCCTGGACGATAAAGGCGAGGTGCCTAATCCGGAATTCGTTCTGAACTTCCCGGAGTACAAAGGCGCATCCATCCTGCTGGCGCGGGAAAACTTTGGCTGCGGCTCGTCGCGTGAACACGCCCCCTGGGCGTTGACAGACTACGGCTTTAAGGTGGTCATTGCCCCCAGCTTCGCGGATATCTTTTATGGCAACAGCTTCAACAACCAGCTGCTGCCGGTGACGCTGAGCGACGAACAGGTCGATGAATTGTTCGCGCTGGTTAAGGCAAATCCGGGCATGTCGTTTGAAGTGGATCTGGAAGGGGAAGTGGTGAAAGCCGGGGATAAAACCTACAGCTTCAGCATTGATGCCTTCCGTCGCCACTGCATGCTGAACGGTCTGGACAGCATTGGTTTAACTCTCCAGCACGAAGACGCCATCTCCGCGTACGAGAAAAAACAGCCTGCGTTTATGGGCTAAAGACAATGGCCCGCAAAAAGCGGGCCATTGATTTGTTTCGTAAAGCCGCCTTCCAGAATCAGACATCCTTAACCCGGCAAGTCAGCCCAAGCGTAACCACCGAAATCGCGGCAATCACCCAGTAAACTGAGCCATGCCCGTAACTTTGCGCCAGCGCCCCCTGAATCACCCCCGCCAGGATCACTCCGGTCGAAATGCTGTTGGTAAAAAGCGTGGTCGCCGACCCGGCGCGGCCCGGCATTAAATCCTGGAACCAGAGCATGCCGATCCCGGCAACGATGCCAATAAACACAGCATTAAACAGCTGCAGCGCCAGCAGCGCTTCACGCGAATGGAAAAGGATCAGTCCCGCGTAAAACAGCACCCCGGCCGCCACGGCGACGATCATCATCCGACGCTTCCCAAAGCGCTTAACGTAATAGCCCGCCAGAATCATCGCCGGAATTTCCAGCCCGGCAGCGGTGCCCATTAAGATCCCCGCGAGCTTGTCCGGTAAGCCCAGATCGCTGCTGATCCACAGCGGCATGTCGATGATGTACATGGTGTTGCAGGTCCACATCAGCGTGGAGGCAATAAACAGCATGCGGACGTTTTTGTCCTGCCAGCCGCTCACCTGGGTGAGCGGTTTATCCGCTGTCTGTTCGACGCGCGCCACGGACGGCAGCGCAAAGGCTATCAGCGCCAGGCTGATGACAAAAATCCCGGCCGCGATGGAGAACATCGCGGTAAAGCCGTAGTTCAACGCCAGCATGAAGGCCAGCGGCGGGCCAATGACCCACGCCAGCGAGAGCTGGGCACGCATCACCGAGCTGAACATCACCACTTCCCGCGCCGAGTTATCCGCGTATTCCCGGGCCAGCGCAAACAGCTGCGGCATGGCGGTGTTCGCAAGAGAGGCCAGCAGCACGCCGCAGGTAATGAGCGTCAGGTAATGGCGGTTAAAGGCAAAGAGCAGCGCGTTGCCCACGGCCATGGCGCAGCAAAAGAGGATCAGCTTACGACGATCGCCCTGGCTGTCCGATCGTTTCGCCAGCGCGAGGCTGACCAGGATCCCGGCAATCGCGTTGACGGTATAAAACAGCCCCACCCAGAACGGCTGTGCCCCCACCTCGCGGCTGAGAAACAGGCTCAGCGTCGGCGCCTGCAGCGCTCCCGCCACGCCCATCATAAAGGCCACCAGCATAAAAGCGGCATACACGCCGTTCAGGCGTCGCCCCATCGTCATCAACCACAGCATGCGCAAGTCCTTGTGAAAGCGAATCGAAATTGGGTGAAAGAATAAACGAAAAAAGCCAGCAAAAACATTTTGCTGGCGGGTGATTAGCACCAATACTCAGTCACACATGATCGAGGCGAGTCAGCGAGAAGAGGCCGGTTTCGTAACGTCCCACTGCATCAGTTCTTCTAACATTTTCAGCCGTTGCTCTGCACACGGGCGGGCCAGCCAGGACGATCCTTTTGTCGCTGAAAAGTACTGCTGATAAAACTGACGTGCGGTAGACCTCTTCATCATTTACCTCCTCGCTTCATCGGGAAGCATTATTGGCCTAATATAGGGATTAATAAATTGCTGGTTTTTTGTCAGGAGTTCCTCTTTTATGCCTTCCGGTCGTCTGCAGCAACAATTTATCCGCCTCTGGCAGTGCTGCGAGGGGCAATCGCAGGAAACCACGCTCAACGAGCTGGCTGACCTGCTTAGCTGTTCCCGCCGCCATATGCGCACGCTGCTCAATACCATGCAGCAGCAGGGGTGGTTAAGCTGGGAAGCGGAGGCGGGACGCGGGAAACGCTCGCGGCTGACCTTTCTCTACACCGGGCTGGCATTGCAGCAGCAGCGTGCAGAAGACCTGCTCGAGCAGGACCGTATCGATCAGTTGGTCCAGCTGGTGGGCGACAAGGCCGCCGTGCGCCAAATGCTGGTCTCCCATCTCGGACGCAGTTTTCGTCAGGGCCGACACATTCTGCGGGTGCTCTACTACCGTCCGATGAAAAATCTGTTGCCCGGCACGGCGTTACGGCGTTCTGAAACCCACATGGCCCGACAAATCTTCAGCGGCCTGACGCGGATAAATGAGGAAAACGGGGAACTGGAGGCGGATATCGCGCACCACTGGCAGCAGCTTTCCCCGCGCCACTGGCGCTTCTTCTTACGCCCCGGCATCCACTTTCACCACGGCCGCGAGCTGGAGATGCACGACGTCATCGCCTCTCTGGAACGCGCCCGCAGGCTGCCGCTCTACTCGCATATTTCGCGCATCCACTCCCCCACGGCCTGGACGCTGGATATTGAGCTGGCGCAGCAGGACAAGTGGCTTCCCTGGCTGCTGGGCTATGTGCCGTCGATGATTTTGCCCGCCGAGTGGGAGTCGATGAACAATTTTGCCAGCCTGCCGATTGGCACCGGGCCCTACTCCGTCTCCCGCAATAACAGCAACCAGCTGAAAATCCGCGCATTCGATGACTACTTTGGCTATCGGGCGCTGATCGACGAAGTGAACGTGTGGGTATTGCCGGATCTCAATGAAGACCTGAGCTGCGGGCTGACGCTTGAAGGCCCCACCACCGGAGAAAAGGCCGTGGAGAGCCGCCTGGAGGAGGGCTGCTACTATCTCCTCTTTGACCGCCGCACCCACCGTGGGGCAAACCCGGCTGTCCGCAAGTGGATCAGCCACGTGCTGTCTCCTTCCAATCTTATCTACCATGCGGAAGAGCAGTACCAGACATACTGGTTCCCGGCGTACGGCCTGCTTCCGCGCTGGCACCATGCCCGACCAACGCGCTGCGACAAACCCGCAGGGCTGGAGTCCATCACCCTGACCTACTACCGCGATCATGTTGAGCATCGTTTTATCGCGAGGATCATGACCCGCCTGCTGGCAGCGGAGGGAGTCAGGCTGGACATCAGGGAAGTGGACTATGACGAATGGCATCAGGGGGAAATCGCCAGCGATATCTGGCTCAACAGCGCCAACTTCACCCTGCCGCTCGATTTTTCATTATTCTCACACCTGTATGAAGTCCCGCTGATCCAGCACTGCATCGACAGGGACTGGCAGCAGGATGCCGCTATGTGGCGTGCGGGCGAGATGAATCTTGCCGTGTGGTGCCAGCAGCTGCTGGCCGAGCAGGCGATCGTCCCGCTGATCCACCACTGGCTGATGATCCAGGGCCAGCGCAGCATGCGCGGCCTGCGGATGAACACCCTGGGCTGGTTTGATTTTAAATCCGCCTGGTTTGCGCCCCCGGAGCCATAACGCTTTCGTAATATTCACCAAATCATTACAATAGCGCCGTTCTCAACGGGGTGCTGCATCACAGATGTGCGCTGAGATAATACCCGTCGAACCTGATCCGGATAACGCCGGCGAAGGGATTTGAGGCTGTCGCTCAAAATCCTTTGCCACTCAACCCTGAGGTGCAAAGTGTTAAAAAAAGTTCTCCCCCTGCTGGCGCTGTTCGCGCTGCCCGCTTTAGCCAAGCCCGTTCTGACGGTCTACACCTACGACTCCTTCTCCGCCGACTGGGGCCCTGGCCCGGTTGTCAAAAAAGCCTTTGAAGCGGACTGCAACTGCGAGCTGAAGTTCGTGGCGCTGGAAGATGGCGTTTCGCTGCTCAACCGCCTGCGCATGGAAGGCAAAAACAGCAAGGCCGACGTGGTGCTCGGGCTGGATAACAACCTGCTGGAAGCCGCCTCGCAAACCAACCTCTTTGCCAAAAGCGGCGTCGCGGCAGAGGCCGTTAACGTGCCGGGCGGCTGGAAGAACGACACCTTTGTGCCGTTCGACTACGGCTACTTTGCTTTCGTCTACGATAAAAACAAGCTGAAAAACCCGCCGAAGAGCCTGAAAGAGCTGGTGGAAAGCGACCAGAAGTGGCGCGTGATTTACGAAGATCCGCGGACCAGCACGCCGGGCCTGGGCCTGCTGCTGTGGATGCAGAAAGTCTACGGCGATAAGGCGCCGGAAGCGTGGCAGAAGCTGGCCGCTAAAACCGTCACCGTAACCAAAGGCTGGAGCGAAGCCTATGGCCTGTTCCTGAAAGGCGAAAGCGATCTGGTGCTGAGCTACACCACCTCCCCGGCCTACCACATTATCGCCGAGAAGAAAGACAACTATGCTGCGGCTGATTTTGCGGAAGGACACTATCTGCAGGTGGAAGTGGCCGCGCGTACCGCCGCCAGCAAACAGCCGGAGCTGGCCGAGAAGTTCCTGAAGTTTATGGTTTCACCGGCATTCCAGAACGCCATTCCCGCAGGCAACTGGATGTATCCGGTCACCAGCGTTGCGCTGCCTGCAGGTTTTGAGCAGCTGACCAAGCCGAAAACCTCGCTGGAGTTTACGCCGCAGCAGGTCGCCGCGCAGCGTGCCGCATGGGTAAGCGAATGGCAACGCGCCGTCAGCCGTTAATTCCCGGCTGGTTACTCCCCGGATTGCTCGCCGCCGTCGTGATGGTGACGGTCAGTCTGGGAGCCTTTCTTGCGCTGTGGTTTAACGCACCGGAGAGCGACCTGCTCGCCCTCTGGCACGACAGCTACCTCTGGCACGTTATCCGGTTCTCCTTCTGGCAGGCGGCTCTTTCTGCCCTGCTGTCGGCGATCCCGGCTATTTTTCTTGCACGCGCGCTCTATCGGCGGCGTTTCCCCGGCAGGCAGGCCCTGCTGCGCCTGTGCGCCATGACGCTGATCCTGCCCGTGCTGGTAGCGGTATTTGGTATTCTGAGCGTTTACGGCCGCCAGGGCTGGCTGGCCTCGCTGTTCGGCCAGCTTGGTATTGAGTGGTCATTCTCGCCTTACGGACTGCAGGGCATTCTGCTGGCGCACGTGTTTTTCAATATGCCGATGGCAACGCGCCTCTTTTTGCAGGCGCTGGAGAACATTCCCGGCGAGCAGCGGCAGATTGCCGCCCAGCTCGGCATGCGCGGCTGGTCGTTCTTTCGTTTTGTCGAATGGCCGTGGCTGCGCCGCCAGCTCCCGCCCGTGGCGGCATTAATCTTTATGCTCTGCTTTGCCAGCTTTGCCACCGTGCTGTCACTCGGCGGCGGGCCACAGGCCACCACCATTGAGCTGGCGATTTATCAGGCGCTGAGTTACGACTACGATCCCGGTCGCGCCGCGCTGCTGGCGATAGTCCAGATGGCGTGCTGCCTTGCACTGGTACTGTTGAGCCAGCGGCTAAGTAAAGCCATTCCCGCTGGCAGTCATCAAATAACCGGCTGGCGCGATCCGCAGGACAGCCTGCACAGCCGCATCAGCGATGTTATCCTGATCGGGCTGGCGCTCCTGCTGCTGTTGCCGCCGCTGCTGGCCGTTATCGTTGACGGCATGAACCTCAATCTTATGTCCGTCCTGCAACAGCCCGTTCTCTGGCAGGCGACCTGGACCTCGGTACGCATAGCGCTGGCTGCCGGATTGCTGTGCGTTATGCTGACCCTGATGCTGCTGTGGAGCAGCCGTGAGCTCTACGCCCGCCAGGCGCAAAAAGCCGGACACATGCTGGAACTGACGGGCATGCTGATACTGGCGATGCCGGGTATCGTGCTGGCAACGGGCTTCTTTTTACTGTTCAACAGCACCCTCGGCCTGCCGGAAAGGGCCGATGGCATTGTGATTTTCACTAACGCCTTAATGGCCATCCCCTACGCGCTTAAGGTGCTGGAAAACCCGATGCGCGACGTCAACAGCCGCTACGGTTTGCTGTGTCAGTCGCTGGGCATGCAGGGCTGGCAGCGGCTGAAGGTTGTGGAACTGCGCGCGCTAAAACGTCCGCTTGCTCAGGCGCTGGCGTTTGCCTGCGTGCTCTCCATTGGAGACTTTGGGGTCGTGGCGCTGTTCGGTAATGACGATTTCCGCACGCTGCCGTACTGGCTTTATCAGCAAATCGGCTCTTACCGCAGTCAGGACGGCGCGGTTACCGCGCTGTTACTGCTGCTGCTGTGCTTTGCCTTATTTACCGTTATCGAAAAACTCCCGGGGCGTGATGTTAAAACTGACTGATGTAACCTGGCTCTATCAGCATCTGCCGATGCGCTTCACGCTCTCCGTTCAGCAGGGCGAGCGTATTGCGGTGCTTGGCCCAAGCGGTGCCGGGAAAAGCACCTTGCTCAATTTGATCGCTGGTTTTCTGCAACCTGCCAGCGGGTCGATAGCCATCGATAATCGTGATTTCACCGACGCCCCTCCGGCTAAACGTCCTGTGTCGATGCTGTTTCAGGAAAACAACCTGTTTACCCATCTGACGGTGCGGCAAAACATCGCGCTGGGAATGCATCCGGGGCTCAGGCTGAACGATGCCCAGCGCCAGAAGCTGGAGATCATTGCCGCACAGATGGGGATCACCGGGTTCATTGACAGGCTGCCGGGCGAGCTCTCCGGCGGCCAGCGTCAGCGCGTGGCGCTGGCGCGTTGTCTGGTGCGCGAGCAGCCGCTGCTGCTGCTGGATGAGCCGTTCTCGGCGCTCGATCCCGCGCTGCGTCAGGAGATGCTGGCGCTGGTGAAGGACGTCTGTCAGCGCCAGCAGCTGACGATGCTGATGGTGTCGCACAGTATCGAAGATGCCGCACGGATTGCGCCGCGATCGGTGGTGATCGCGGAGGGACGCATTTTGTGGGATGGAGCAACAGAAGCATTAATGAGCGGAAAAGAAAGCGCTTCTGGATTATTGGGTATAAAACCGTAGGCCGGGCAAACGCAGTGCCGCCCGGCGCTTAACGGCTCACAACTTTCAACAGGATCTCACCGTACACCGGCATCAGCGGGTGGCGAATCAGCGCCACAAGCGCCACCACGGCCACACCCAGCGTCAGCGGGGCCAGCCACAAAAGACGAGAGCGCGGAAGATAGCGCGTCAGGCGATCGACGCTCGCTTTCGCGCTGCGCCACAGGCGCCAGCAGAGCCAGACCGCCAGCCACAGCAGGACCGCCGTGCCCAGCAGCAGCCACTTGAACTCACCGCTTTGCATACCGTCAGGAATATCAATCGCCGCACCGGCCAGAATACCCGGCAGGAAGTAGAACGGCGGCCAGAAGACGCAGCCGATAATGTTCGGCACCACAAATTTCGCGACGGGCAGATCCAGCATCCCGGCCACCATCGGCACCAGCGGACGCGTTGGCCCAACAAAGCGGCCCACGAGGATGGTAAACATGCTGTGCTGGTGCAGCGCATGCTCGGTTTTATCGAGCAACGCTTTGTTCTTTTTCATGAACGACCAGCGGTGCAACGGCTTCTTAAAGCGCCAGCCCAGCCAGAAGGAGATCCAGTCCCCCAGCAGACAGCCGATAATCCCGGCCAGCCATGCCTGCCAGAAATTGACCTCACCGCTGCCGATCAGCGCCCCAAGCCCCGCCATCATCACGGTGCCGGGCAGGATTAACCCGACAAGCGCCAGCGATTCCAGAAACGCCACCAGCGCCACGGCGATGAGCGAGTACATAACGGACTGGGTAATAAAGTGTTCCAGCAATGCCTGCATAACTATTCCGGTCAGAAAACGAATCAGCGATTCTGCTTAGCGCCCCGCACCGCGTCAAGGCAACAATTGTCTGAATAGTTTACAGGTTGCTTTCCGCATTCACCTGTTTGTTTATCTTTTTTTACCGTTTATTCACATCCCGCGCGAAATTCACTGGGGCTGGCACCGGTGCATTTTTTAAATACGCGGGAGAAATAGAGCTGATCCTCAAAGCCCACGTTGCGCCCCACGGTGGCGATGGGCATCCGGGTGGTGCTGAGCAGCAGCTTCGCCTGGCTGATGCGCTGATCTTCGCGCCAGCTCAGTACGCTGACGCCAAGCTGCTGGCGGAACAGGTGCGACAGCCGCGACGGCGACAGGCAGACGTGCTGGGCGACGCTGGCAATATCAAACTGGCTATCGGCCAGGTGGTCGCTGATGTACTGGCAGGCGTCGCGCACGCGGTTATCCAGCGGCGGATTCAGCGACGCGTTAATCGCCTCCATCCGCCGCAGCAGCAGCTGTTCAAGGAGGTTTATCGCCAGCAGTTCGGCATAGCGTCCACCAGCCTGCCCCGCCTCGATTATCTGGGCAAAAAGCTCGCGAAACTGCGCCAGATGTACCTCATCCGGGCGATAAAACCCGGTGTGAGCAAAAATAGCCGGCCAGGAAAGCCACTCCTGCCAGTAGGCGCGCGGACGGAAGTAGACCCACTGGTGATACCACTCTTTGGCATCCGGATGACGGCCATAGTGGTGGATCTCCCCCGGCGGGAACAGCAGGATATCCCCCGGGCGGCAGACGAACTGCTGGTCACCGTTCTTGATGATCCCTTCCCCCCGCACGGTCAGGTTGAGGATATACCCTTTCATCCCGAGCGGTCGGTCGACGTAAAAGTCGAGATATCCCTCAGCCTCGATAGGGGTCAGCCCCGCCACAAGGTGCGCGTTAAACGAGTATCCCGGCAGCAGGGGATCGTTCTGCGTTTCGGCCATAGATTCAGTTCTCCCAAGGGTCCTGAAGGAAACCAATTGTCCATATCACTAAATGCAGGTTAAAAATGGCCCGCGAAAAGATCCAAAAAGCATCACGCCGCTTTTACGTCCGCCATGTTTCAGCCTTTCCCCCTGATTTCTCCGCCAGAGCAGGCAGATAACCAGTAACAAAAGTGTCTATAAGTGCGGCAGAAATGTCCACATTGAATATTTGCACAGCGTCACACTTTCCGTTGTAACAGCAATTTAGTCCATAAGATTAGCGGATCCTGCCTGACGACTTTTGTCCCCAGTCTCTAATGTTCTTCCATACCTGTTTTTTCGATGGAGCAACACCATGGCAATTGCGATTGGCCTCGATTTTGGCAGCGATTCAGTTCGCGCGCTGGCAGTGGACTGTACGTCCGGCCAGGAGATAGCAACCAGCGTTGAGTGGTATCCGCGCTGGCAAGAGGGGCGCTACTGCGATGCGCCAAACAACCAGTTCCGTCACCACCCGCGGGACTACATCGAGTCGATGGAAGCGGCGCTCAAAACCGTTCTGGCGGACCTGACCGACGCCCAGCGGGCCGATGTTGTTGGGATTGGCGTCGACAGCACCGGCTCTACGCCTGCCCCTGTGGATGCCGAAGGCCGCGTGCTGGCGCTGCGTCCTGAGTTTGCCGACAACCCGAACGCCATGTTCGTGCTGTGGAAAGACCATACCGCCGTGGAAGAGGCCGAAGCCATCACCCGCTTATGCCATCAGCCGGGCAAAACCGACTACTCACGGTATATCGGCGGGATTTACTCCAGCGAGTGGTTCTGGGCCAAGATCCTGCACGTCACCCGCGCGGACGCGTCTGTCGCACAGGCAGCGGCGTCATGGATTGAGCTATGCGACTGGGTTCCCGCCCTGCTCTCCGGCACCACGCGCCCGCAGGATATCCGCCGCGGCCGCTGCAGCGCCGGGCATAAATCCCTGTGGCATGAAAGCTGGGGCGGTCTGCCTCCGGCCGCGTTCTTTGATGAGCTCGACCCGATCATTAACAAGAGCCTGTCATACCCGCTGTTTACCGACACCTTCACCGCCGATATTCCCGTCGGCACCCTCTGCGAAGAGTGGGCGACGCGTCTCGGCCTGCCGCAGAACGTAGCTATCTCCGGCGGCGCGTTTGACTGCCATATGGGCGCCGTGGGCGCGGGCGCGCAGCCAAACACGCTGGTAAAAGTGATCGGCACCTCCACCTGCGACATCCTGACGGCAGATAAAGCCACCGTCGGCGACCGCGCGGTAAAAGGCATCTGCGGCCAGGTTGACGGCAGCGTGGTGCCAGACTTTATCGGCCTCGAAGCCGGTCAGTCCGCGTTTGGCGATATCTACGCCTGGTTTGGCCGCGTGCTCGGCTGGCCGCTGGATCGGCTGGCGGCGGCACATCCTGAACTGAAAACCCAGATCGCCGAGAGCAAAAAACAGCTCCTGCCGCAGCTTACCAACGCCTGGGCTAAAAATCCGTCTCTCGACCACCTCCCGGTGGTGCTGGACTGGTTTAACGGCCGCCGCACGCCGTTTGCCAACCAGCGCCTGAAAGGGGTGATTACCGACCTCAACCTGGCGACCGACGCGCCTGCGCTGTTCGGCGGTCTGATTGCCGCCACCGCCTTCGGCGCCCGCGCGATTATGGAGTGCTTCACCGAGCAGGGCATCGACGTGAATAACGTGATGGCGCTGGGCGGCATCGCCCGTAAAAACCCGGTGATCATGCAGGCCTGCTGCGACGTGCTGAACCGTCCGCTCCAGATTGTGGCCTCCGATCAGTGCTGCGCGCTGGGGGCGGCAATTTTCGCCGCCGTAGCCGCTGGCGTCCATGCGGATATCCCCACCGCGCAGCAGCATATGGCGAGTGCCGTCGAAAACACCCTTCAGCCGCGTGCCCAGCAGGCACAACGCTTTGAACAGCTTTATCAGCGCTACCAGCAATGGGCAAAAAGCGCCGAACTTCACTATCTCCCTGTCGCCGCCCCGGCCAAAAGCACCGCGGACACTACGGCAACCCTGACCCATTAAGGACACGATGATGACCATTTTTAATAACTATGAAGTGTGGTTTGTGATTGGCAGCCAGCATCTTTACGGACCGGAAGCGCTGCAGCAGGTAACAAAACACGCGGAGCACGTCGTTAACGCGCTGAACGCGGAAGCCAAACTGCCGTGCAAACTGGTGCTGAAACCGCTGGGCACGACGCCGGACGAAATCACCCACATCTGCCGCGACGCCAACTACGATGATAAATGCGCCGGTCTGGTGGTGTGGCTGCACACCTTCTCACCGGCAAAAATGTGGATCAACGGCCTGTCTATCCTCAACAAACCGCTGCTGCAGTTCCATACCCAGTTCAACGCCTCCCTGCCGTGGGACAGCATCGACATGGACTTTATGAACCTGAACCAGACCGCACACGGCGGCCGCGAGTTCGGCTTCATCGGCGCGCGTATGCGTCAGCAGCACGCGGTGGTCACCGGCCACTGGCAGGATGGCAAGGCGCAACAGCGTATCGGCGCCTGGATGCGTCAGGCGGTCTCTAAGCAGGACACCCGCCACCTGAAAGTGGTGCGTTTCGGCGACAACATGCGTGAAGTGGCGGTCACCGACGGCGATAAAGTGGCCGCGCAGATCAAGTTTGGTTTCTCCGTGAATACCTGGGCCGTGGGCGACCTGGTGCAGGTGGTGAATGACATCAGCGATGGCGACGTGAGCGCGCTGGTGGACGAGTACGAAAGCCGCTACCGCCTGACGCCTGCGGCACAAATCAACGGCGACAAGCGCCAGAACGTGCTGGACGCGGCGCGCATCGAGCTGGGCATGAAGCGCTTCCTGGAACAGGGCGGCTTCCACGCGTTTACCACCACCTTTGAAGATCTCCACGGTCTGAAACAGCTGCCGGGTCTGGCAGTACAACGCCTGATGCAGCAGGGCTACGGCTTTGCGGGTGAAGGCGACTGGAAAACTGCCGCTCTGCTTCGCATCATGAAGGTGATGTCGACCGGTCTGCAGGGCGGCACCTCCTTTATGGAGGACTACACCTACCACTTCGAAAACGGCAATGACCTGGTGCTCGGCTCGCACATGCTGGAAGTGTGTCCTTCTATCGCGGTAGAGGAAAAACCGATCCTCGACGTGCAGTACCTCGGCATCGGCGGTAAAGCCGATCCGGCGCGTCTGATCTTCAACACCCGCACGGGCCCGGCCATCAACGCCAGCCTGATCGATCTGGGCGATCGTTTCCGCCTGCTGGTGAACTGCGTCGATGCGGTTGAAACGCCACACTCCCTGCCGAAACTGCCGGTCGCCAACGCCCTGTGGAAAGCACAGCCGGATCTGCCGACCGCGTCAGAAGCCTGGATCCTGGCCGGCGGCGCGCACCATACCGTCTTCAGCCACGCGCTGGATCTGAACGACATGCGTCAGTTCGCCGAGCTGCATGATATCGAGCTGACCGTGATTGATAACGATACCCGCCTGCCCGCCTTTAAAGACGCGCTGCGCTGGAACGAAGTCTATTACGGTTCAAAACGCTAAGCCCTGAATGCCCGGTGGCACCGCGTTTACCGGGCCTACGGTTCTGTAGGCCGGATAAGCGAAGCGCCATCCGGCACTGGAGACAACAATGTTAGAAGAGCTCAAACGCCAGGTGCTCGAAGCCAACCTGGCGCTGCCGAAACATAATCTGGTCACCCTGACCTGGGGCAACGTCAGCGCCGTTGACCGCGATAAAGGCGTGTTTGTGATCAAGCCTTCCGGCGTCGATTACACGGTGATGACGGCGGACGATATGGTGGTGGTCAGCATCGAAACGGGTGAAGTGGTGGAAGGGAACAAAAAGCCCTCCTCCGATACGCCAACTCACCGCCTGCTGTACCGCTCATTCCCAACCATCGGCGGTATCGTGCATACCCATTCACGCCATGCCACCATCTGGGCGCAGGCGGGCCAGTCCATCCCGGCGACCGGCACCACCCACGCGGACTACTTTTACGGCACCATTCCCTGTACGCGTCTGATGACCGATGCGGAGATTAACGGTGAGTACGAATGGGAAACCGGGAACGTGATCGTCGAAACCTTTGAAAAACAGGGTATCGACGCGGCGCAAATGCCCGGCGTGCTGGTGCACTCCCACGGCCCGTTCGCCTGGGGTAAAAACGCAGAAGACGCGGTGCATAACGCCATCGTGCTTGAAGAGATCGCCTATATGGGGATCTTCTGTCGACAGCTGGCGCCGCAGCTGCCGGATATGCAGCAAACCCTGCTGGATAAGCATTACCTGCGCAAGCACGGCGCGAAGGCCTATTACGGACAATAAACTGTATATATCCCCAGCATAAAACATTCAACCAGGCTATAATCAGGCCTGGTTTTGTTTTGTGGGATAGCGGCGTGACGCAGGCGCAAGAAGGCTTTTTACTGACCCGACACTGGCGGGATACCCCTCAGGGCACCGAGGTTGAATTCTGGCTGGCAACGGACAACGGCCCGCTGCAGGTGACGCTGCCGCCGCAGGAGTCCGTGGCG
Organism: Enterobacter sp. EC_64; assembly: GCF_019584165.1. Taxonomy (NCBI): domain Bacteria; kingdom Pseudomonadati; phylum Pseudomonadota; class Gammaproteobacteria; order Enterobacterales; family Enterobacteriaceae; genus Enterobacter; species Enterobacter sp. EC_64. The sequence continues at coordinate 146,768 of NZ_VDAS01000002.1, read as the reverse complement.
TTTATTCCTGAAGCGCACGTCGAGAAAGTGAAACAGCTGCTGCGCGGTGAAAACGGCTGGCGCATTACCCCGCTTGAACTGAAAGATTTCCACCGTCAGCCGGTTTACGGCCTCTACTGTCGCGCCCATCGTCAGCTGATGCGCTATGAAAAACTGCTCCGTGAAGCAGGCGTGACGCTCTACGAAGCGGATATCCGCCCACCCGAACGCTTTCTGATGGAGCGGTTTATTACCGCGCCCGTCTGGGTCGATGGTTCTCCGCAAAATGGCGGTCTCATCAACGCGCGGCTAAAGCCGAACCCGCACTACCGCCCGCCGCTGAAGTGGGTCTCCCTGGATATCGAAACCACCCGTCACGGCGAACTGTACTGTATAGGACTTGAAGGCTGCGGCGATCGGGTTGTCTATATGCTCGGGCCACCGAATGGTGATGCCTCCGCGCTGGATTTCCGGCTTGAGTATGTTACCAGCCGGCCGCAGCTGCTGGAGAAGCTCAACCAGTGGTTTGCCGACTTCGATCCCGACGTTCTGATCGGCTGGAATGTGGTGCAGTTCGACCTGCGCGTGCTGCAAAAACACGCCGAGCGTTACCGCATCCCGCTGATGCTCGGACGCGGCAACAGCGAGCTTGAGTGGCGCGAACACGGTTTTAAGAACGGCGTTTTCTTCGCACAGGCGAACGGCCGCCTGATTATCGACGGCATCGAGACGCTCAAGTCCGCCTTCTGGAACTTCTCGTCATTCGCCCTCGAAGCAGTGGCGCAGGAGCTGCTTGGCGAAGGCAAATCCATCGACAACCCCTGGGACAGAATGGACGAGATCGACCGGCGCTTTAACGAAGACAAGCCCGCGCTCGCCACCTATAACCTGAAAGACTGTGAGCTGGTCACGCGGATTTTCCACAAAACCGAAATCATGCCCTTCCTGCTGGAGCGCGCGACGGTAAACGGCCTTGCGGTCGACAGGCACGGCGGCTCCGTGGCGGCCTTTAGCCACCTCTATTTTCCCCGAATGCACCGGGCAGGATACGTCGCCCCCAACCTCGGGGACGTGCCGCCGCAGGCCAGCCCCGGCGGCTACGTCATGGATTCCCGACCAGGACTGTATGACTCCGTTCTGGTCCTGGACTACAAAAGCCTCTACCCGTCGATAATTCGCACCTTCCTGATCGATCCCGTCGGGCTGGTTGAGGGGCTGGCCCAGCCGGATGATGAACACAGCACCGAAGGCTTCCTCGGCGCACGCTTCTCGCGGGAAAAACACTGCCTGCCCGACATCGTAGGCAACATCTGGCACGGCCGCGACGAGGCCAAGCGCCACGGCAACAAGCCCCTCTCACAGGCGCTGAAAATCATCATGAACGCCTTCTACGGGGTGCTGGGCACCAGCGCCTGTCGCTTCTTCGACCCGCGGCTGGCCTCCTCGATCACCATGCGTGGGCACGAGATCATGCGTCAGACTAAAGCGCTGATTGAATCCCGGGGCTATGACGTCATCTACGGCGACACGGACTCCACCTTTGTATGGCTTAAGGGCGCGCATTCCGAAGACGATGCCGCGCAAATCGGCAAAGCGCTGGTTGCCTTCGTGAACGACTGGTGGCAGGAACATCTGCAGAAAGCGCGGTTAACCAGCGCGCTGGAGCTGGAATTTGAAACCCATTTTGCCCGCTTCTTAATGCCCACCATCCGCGGTACCGATCAGGGCAGCAAGAAGCGCTATGCCGGGCTGATTCAGGAAGGCGACGCGCAGCGGATGGTGTTTAAAGGGCTCGAGACAGTGCGTACCGACTGGACGCCGCTGGCGCAGCAGTTCCAGCAAACGCTCTATCTGCGGGTATTTCGCAATGAGCCGTATCAGGACTACGTGCGCGAGACGATAGCCAGCCTGATGGCAGGCGAACTTGACGCGCAGCTGGTGTATCGCAAACGCCTGCGCCGCCCGCTCGCGGAGTACCAGCGTAACGTTCCTCCGCACGTTCGCGCCGCGCGCCTCGCGGACGAAGAAAACGTCCGCCGTGGCCGCGCGCCGCAGTATCAGAATCGGGGAACCATCAAATACGTCTGGACGATAAACGGTCCGGAACCGGTGGATTATCAGCACTCGCCTCTGGATTATGAACACTATCTGACGCGTCAGCTTCAGCCGGTTGCCGACGGAATTTTGCCCTTCATCGACGATGATTTTGCTACACTAGTGACAGGGCAACTTGGCCTATTTTGACGCGTGACGAAATGGCTGCCATCCAGTACCATAGCGCCCTTTCCATTCCCGGACCCATTTTTCGATGACCGTCTTTTTTGACGGTGGTCGAACTATTGCCTGCAATTAAAGATTAGAGCCGAACAACTATGCCTTTTACACTTGGTCAACGCTGGATCAGCGATACAGAAAGCGAACTTGGATTAGGAACCGTCGTTGCCGTTGATGCGCGCATGGTTACCCTCCTCTTCCCTGCCACCGGTGAAAACCGCCTGTACGCCCGCAATGACTCCCCTGTAACCCGCGTGATGTTTAATCCGGGTGACACCGTGACCAGCCACGACGGCTGGCAGCTCAAGATTGAAGACGTAAAAGAAGAGAATGGACTGCTCGCCTACATCGGCACTCGCCTGGACACCGACGAGGCCAATGTCATCCTGCGCGAAGTGCTGCTCGACAGCAAGCTGGTGTTCAGCAAGCCGCAGGACCGCCTGTTTGCCGGGCAAATCGACCGTATGGATCGCTTCTCCCTGCGCTATCGCGCGCGTAAGTTCCAGAGTGAACAGTACCGCATGCCCTGGAGCGGCCTGCGCGGACAGCGCACCAGCCTGATCCCCCATCAGCTGAACATCGCCCATGACGTGGGCCGTCGCCATGCGCCGCGCGTGCTGCTGGCAGATGAAGTGGGCCTGGGTAAAACCATCGAGGCAGGCATGATCCTGCACCAACAGCTGCTTTCCGGCGCTGCCGAGCGCGTGCTGATTGTGGTGCCAGAAACCTTACAGCACCAGTGGCTGGTTGAGATGCTGCGCCGCTTTAACCTGCGCTTCTCTCTGTTCGATGACGAACGCTACGCCGAAGCCCAGCACGATGCGGACAACCCGTTTGAAACCGAACAGCTGGTGATTTGTTCTCTCGACTTCGTGCGCCGCAGCAAGCAGCGTCTTGAGCATCTGTGCGATGCCGAGTGGGACCTGATGGTCGTCGACGAAGCGCACCACCTGGTCTGGAGCGAAGACGCGCCGAGCCGCGAATATATGGCTATCGAGCAGCTTGCCGAGCGCGTGCCTGGCGTCCTGCTGTTGACCGCTACGCCGGAACAGCTGGGTCTGGAAAGCCACTTCGCCCGTCTGCGCCTGCTCGATCCAAACCGTTTCCACGACTTCGGGCAGTTTGTGGAAGAACAGAATAACTACCGTCCGGTTGCAGATGCCGTCGCGCTGCTGCTGGCGGGCAAGCGTCTTTCTGATGATGAACTCAACACCCTGAGCGATCTGATTGGCGAGCAGGATATCGAGCCGCTGCTGCAGGCCGCTAACAGCGACAGCGACAACGCGGAATCCGCGCGTAAAGAGCTGATCGACATGCTGATGGATCGCCACGGCACCAGTCGCGTCCTGTTCCGTAACACCCGTAACGGTGTGAAAGGGTTCCCGAAACGCGAACTGCATACCATTAAGCTGCCGCTGCCGACGCAGTATCAGACGGCAATTAAAGTTTCCGGCATCATGGGCGCGCGCAAAACGCAGGAAGAGCGCGCCCGCGACATGCTCTACCCGGAACAAATCTACCAGGAATTTGAAGGCGATACCGGCACCTGGTGGAACTTCGATCCGCGCGTAGAGTGGCTGATGGGCTACCTGACCGCGCACCGCTCCCAAAAGGTGCTGGTGATCTGCGCCAAGGCGGCCACCGCACTGCAGCTGGAGCAGGTCCTGCGCGAGCGCGAAGGCATTCGCGCCGCCGTGTTCCACGAAGGCATGTCCATCGTTGAACGCGACCGCGCTGCGGCGTGGTTTGCCGAAGAGGACAGCGGCGCTCAGGTTATGCTGTGTTCTGAAATCGGTTCTGAAGGCCGTAACTTCCAGTTCGCCAGCAACCTGGTGATGTTCGATCTGCCGTTCAACCCGGATCTGCTGGAGCAGCGTATCGGTCGTCTGGATCGTATCGGTCAGGCGCACGATATTCAGATCCACGTGCCGTATCTGGAAAAAACGGCCCAGTCCGTGCTGGTGCGCTGGTTCCACGAAGGTCTGGATGCGTTTGAACATACCTGCCCGACGGGCCGCACCATTTACGATCAGGTGCACGGCGATCTGATCGGCTATCTGGCCGCGCCGGAAAACACCGACGGCTTTGACGATCTGATTAAGTCCTGTCGTGAGAAGCATGACGCGCTGAAAGCGCAGCTTGAACAAGGCCGCGACCGCCTGCTGGAGATCCACTCCAACGGCGGTGAAAAAGCGCAGGCGCTGGCTGAGAGCATTGAAGAGCAGGATGATGACACCAGCCTCATCAGCTTCTCAATGAACCTGTTCGACATCGTTGGCATTAACCAGGACGACCGCGGCGAGAACCTGATTGTCCTGACCCCGTCCGATCACATGCTGGTGCCAGATTTCCCGGGCCTGCCGGAAGATGGCTGCACCATCACCTTCGAGCGTGATGTGGCGCTGTCCCGCGAAGATGCTCAGTTCATCACCTGGGAACACCCGCTGATCCGTAACGGGCTGGATCTGATCCTCTCTGGCGATACCGGCAGCAGCACCATCTCCCTGTTGAAAAACAAGGCGCTGCCCGTAGGCACGCTGCTGCTGGAGCTGATCTACGTTGTGGAAGCGCAGGCGCCGAAACAGCTGCAGCTCAACCGCTTCCTGCCACCAACGCCGGTGCGTCTGCTGCTGGATAAAAACGGCACGAACCTCGCAGGACAGGTTGAATTTGAGAGCTTCAACCGCCAGCTGAGCGCGGTGAACCGCCATACCGGCAGCAAGCTGGTCAATGCGGTGCAGCAGGACGTGCATGCCATTCTCCAGCAGGGTGAAACCCAGATTGAAAAAGCGGCCAGAGCGCTAATTGACGCCGCGCGCAGTGAAGCCGACGAGAAACTGTCTGCAGAGCTGTCGCGTCTGGAGGCGTTGAAGGCCGTGAACCCGAACATCCGTGACGACGAATTGGCGGCGATTGAAAGCAACCGTCAGCAGGTGCTGGAAAGCCTGAATCAGGCAAGCTGGCGTCTGGATGCCCTGCGTCTTATCGTTGTGACGCATCAGTAAACGGAGCGCAAGATGGTGATGGAGCCGTACAATCCGCCGCAGGATCCCTGGCTGGTCATTCTGTATCAGGATGAACACATTATGGTGGTCAACAAGCCCAGCGGGCTGTTGTCCGTACCGGGACGTCTGGATGAACACAAAGACAGCGTGATGACGCGCATTCAGCGCGATTATCCTCAGGCGGAGTCGGTCCATCGCCTGGACATGGCGACCAGCGGCGTGATTGTGGTGGCGCTGAACAAAGCGGCAGAACGCGAGCTGAAGCGCCAGTTCCGCGAGCGCGAGCCGAAGAAGCAGTATGTCGCCCGCGTCTGGGGTCACCCGGCGCAGGCGGAAGGGCTGGTGGATTTACCGCTGATCTGCGACTGGCCGAATCGGCCAAAGCAGAAGGTGTGTTATGAAACCGGCAAGGCCGCGCAAACCGAGTATGAAGTGCTTGAGTACGCGCCGGATAATACCGCGCGCGTCCTGCTTAAGCCAATTACCGGACGTTCACACCAGCTGCGCGTGCATATGCTTGCGCTGGGTCATCCGATTCTGGGCGACCGCTTTTACGCGCCGCCTGAAGCGCTGACCTTAGCGCCACGTCTGCAGCTGCACGCGCAGACGCTTACCATCACCCATCCGGCCTTCGCTAACGCGATGACGTTTAAAGCCCCGGTCGATTTTTAAATTCCTGATGTGAATATTTACTGTTAGCTCACTGTCGACGGTAAATATTCACACAGCATATATATCTCCCCTGCTCATCTGAAAACCCGCCCAAGTTCATTCATGATAATTATCTCTTCCTTAAATAACACTCAGTATTTTTAGAAAGACTAAGGTTTGGATTAAAAAATATTAAATTGAACACGATGCAATTTATTACTGATAATCCAGCTCATTTTAAGGAAATACTAACTCTACCCTATCCAAACGGAGTTATTTTTCTACTCAACAGCCACACTTAGTTTACTCATTGATTCACAAGGAAGTGTATGAACCGTTCGTATAACATCGTCTGGAATTGCGCCAGAAATATGTACATCGTTGCCTCGGAGTTTTCAAAAGGGGACAGCAAAGTCAAATCCTGCGTACGCGCCGGAAGCGCGATCGCAACGATTATCTTGTCAGGTGTTATGAGTACCGCACACGCCAGTGACACGACGTTTGTTGCAGTCCCGGGTAATAATACCATCAGTGGTGAATATTCAACGACGAGCCCTAATACCTCGGCGGTATCCGCCTCTGGCTCTGATGTCATCGTCACCGATAACGGCGCCTTAACGATATCCACAACCGGGGATGCAGGCATGGGGCTATCCGTGTCGAATGGAGCGAAAATCACGCTCGATGATTCGGGATCCACAATCCGCACTTCCGGGGAAGGCAGTCATGCGATAACCATTGTCGGTGATAACTCAGAAGCCATGTTGAACAACCTTACCGTTTCGACGGAAGGCGAGATCGCATCTGCCGTATTGTTTAGCTCTAATGCAAAAGGCACCATTGACGGGGGGAGCTATACGGCGACGGGAGAGGGTTCTTATGGTGTTGAGATATTGAATGGCGCAGACCTGACGATAAAAAACGCGACCATTACGACTTCCGGGTATGGCATGGCTCGGGCTATTGTTAACCGATATGCCACCCTTTCATTAGACAATGTGAATATAAACACCACGGGAGATTTTGGTAATGCAGGTATATATAACGACGGTGAATTGACCGGCTCAAACGTCACGATTACCACTACCGGAAGCCAGAGCTTTGGTATTCAAAACTATACCAACACATTTAATTTAGCGGCATCCCACGTTGAAACTTACGGTGAGCAGTCAGTTGGCATAATGAATACCGGACGCGCAGAACTCACTGACACTCATATCGTCACTCATGGGGAAAAATGCTGACGCAATATCCTCTGACGGGGCAAAGAGCACATTCGTACTGAATAACGGTTCAACGATCGCGTCCGGAGAAAATTCGCGGGCAGTGGCGATGACTCACGGTGGAGCCCTTGAGGCGAACAGCACAGATATCACCAGCGAACAATCTGCTGCCATTGCCTTAGAAAGCGCCAGCAGCGCGACCGTCACCCACAGCAACGTTTCCGGTAGCAATGTCGCCTTCTCGTTCAGCGGTGGAAAAAATGTCGCTACGATTGACGGAGGGAGCATTACGGCAACCGCGTCAGGAGGAAGTGCTTTTGCGGTGGATTCCGGATCTGCCGATATTAACGTGAAGAATGTGCAAACGATGAACGCAGACAATCTGCTCACCGTGGCCAATACCACTGATGCAGTCACCCTTCGCGCTGAAAACAGCAAGCTGTCCGGCGCCGTTAAGGCCAGCGGTAATAACGTCAGCATGACGCTGGATGCGAACAGCCAATGGCTGCTGACGGCCGATTCCAGCGTCGGTAATCTTACCAGCAGCGGACGCATCACACTCGGCGATGAAAACGGCAGTGCTGGTACACTCAATGTCGGTAATTTCACCCTTCTGGCTAACAGCCAAACTGATGTCTATCTTGACGCAAACGCGACCAGTGCGCCTATTGTCGCTCAGAATGCGACGCTTGATGGCACACTAAATATTACAGGTTACGGTAGTGCCAGCACGCTTTCCGCGGATAGCGCCTTCACGGTGATTGACGCTGAAAATGCAATTAATGGCAATTTTACCAGCCTCACCGTCGCGGGCATGGCATCTGGCTCCGTTGACTTCATCACCTTTAGCGGCACCATTGATCCCGCCGACGTGACCAATTACGTCCTGACACCGTCATTAACCTGGTATGCCAGCCAGAACCCAGCGGCAACAGCGGCTCACGGCACATTCACTCTGAACAATCCTGACGGCAGCTTTACGCTGAGCACGGCGCTTGTCGATCAAAATGCCGAAGCCACGACCGGATGGGACGGCAAATCGCTGACCAAAGAGGGGCAAGGTACGCTGATCCTTAATGCCGTAAACAGTTACAGCGGCACAACGGATGTCAACCAGGGCACGCTCTGGCTGGACGAGGCCGGCGTTATCGGCGTACAAAACAGCGAGCAGGCCGTGAATGTCGCGGCAGGCGCCACGTTTGGCGGTTCCAACGGTGTGGTGAACGGCAATGTTAACAGCAACGGCACCGTTCAGTTCAACGACACGCTAACGATCAATGGTAATCTGAGCAACGCAGGCAGCATTGTCAGCGGCAATATTGAAGGAACCAATGGTGCGACGACCGGCAACACGCTGATCGTAAACGGCGATTACACCAGCAACCAGGGTTCTGTGACGCTAAATACGCAGTTAGGCGACGACACGTCTCCAACCGATATGCTTAACATTACGGGGAATACGTCCGGGAACACCACCCTGTACATTAACAACGCTGGCGGTCAGGGCGCACTGACCCAAAACGGTATTGCAGTGATTACGGTCGGCGGTGAATCAAACGGCACCTTTGTTCAGGGTAATCAGGTCCAGATTAACGCCTACGAATACCGCCTGTATCAGGACTCAGGGGACTGGTATCTTCGTTCCCAGGCCACGAGTGATAATGGCGACGTAACGCCTCAGTATCGTGCCGATATCGGTTCATACCTCAGCAACCAGTGGCTGGCTCGCGATCTGCAAATGCAGACCCTGTCAGACCGAGAAGGCAGTCAGTTCAAATCGGAAAACGGCACGACATGGGCGCGTTTCAAAGCAGGTAAGAACCAGTCTACTGCGGCAGAGAGCAATATTGATATCGACAGCAACTACTCCCAGTTCCAGATTGGGGGCGATGTTGCCGCCTGGAACAACGGCGAACAAAGCCTGGTGGTCGGGGTTATGGGTAGCTATATGAACGCCAGCAGCGACAGCACGGGCAATAGAGGTGGTGACGGCAGCCGCTTCAGCGCTGACGGTAAAGTCGATGGCTATAACCTCGGCGTCTATGCCACCTGGTTTGCCGATGCCCGACAGCATCAGGGTTTTTATGTCGACAGCTGGTATCAGTACGGGATGTACCACAACAGCGTAGATAACGGGGACGTTGGCTCAACGGATTACGATTCAAACGCCAACGCCGTTTCGCTGGAAACGGGCTATCGCTACGATGTCGCACTCGGCGACAACACGCTGAGCCTCACGCCGCAGGCACAGATCGTCTGGCAGGATTACCGTGCCGATGACATCAAAGACAGCAGCGGCACAACGATTGATGGGCAAAACGGCGAAAGCTGGACCACCCGTTTAGGTCTGCGAGTTGACAGCAAGATGAATAAGGCGAACGACGCGGTTATCCAGCCGTTTGCGGAGGCCAACTGGCTGCATACCTCTGAAGACACGGCAGTCAACTTTGGTGACACACAGATCAAACAGGACCTTCCTGCCGATCGTGCGGAGCTGAAAGCGGGTATTCAGGCAAATGTGAGCAAGCAATGGAGCGTTATTGCCCAGGTCTCCGGACAGAAAGGTGATAATGATTACAGCGATGTAAACGGTAGCCTGAACGTGCGCTACAGCTGGTAACCCTGTATAAAGGGCCTGGCAGCTCATGCCGTCAGGCCCTTCATCATTCTAAAAAGGGGCTTATTTGAAGCCTTTCTTCTCTTTAATCAGCTCGTACGCTTTCTGAATTTCCTGCGCTTTTTGCTTCGCCATCTCCATCATTTCAGGCGGTAAGCCTTTTGCAACCAGCTTGTCTGGATGGTGCTCGCTCATGAGCTTACGATAGGCACGTTTGATGGTGGTCTGATCGTCAGAGGGTTTTACGCCAAGCACGTTGCAGGCATCTTCCAGCGTCGGACCACGCTGCGCCTGCTGCCAGGCGCCGCCAGAAGACTGCTGGTGATACCCGCCGCCAAACTGCGCGCCACCCTGCATCATGCGCAGGAACTGATCGAACTGCATACGGGAGATACCCAGCTCTTCCGCAATCACGTATAAAACATCGCGTTCGTTAGGGTGAAGCGAGCCGTCGGCGAAGGCCGCCTGAATCTGGATTTCCAGAAACATCCGAATTAAATCAAAACGGCCGAAGCAGATGCTGCGGAACTGGCGCATTTTTTCGCGAAGCGGGTAGTTATCGGATTTCCCGATGCGAAACGCATTTTGCGCCTCCAGGCGGGAGTCACCGTGCAGATTCATGCGATCCATAAAGACGCTGGCAATCTGAATATCGGCTTCCGTGACGCGCCCTTTGGATTTGGTTAAATGCCCCATCACCTCAAAAGTGGTGGAGAAAAAGAGTGACTGGCGCTCGCGCTGGTTGGCAAACCAGGCCATTTTACGGCTGCGCGCCTTATCAAACATATGGCCAATAATAAGCCCCAGCACTATTCCCCAGAACCCGGCACCCATGATGATGGCGAACGCAACGCCGATTATTTTACCCCAATACTGCATATACTCCCCGGATAGTCATATTCCTGGCCGACGCAACGTCATCATCACTGTGTTCAAGTCACGGTCAATTGAAGGACATCGCCTATAATTTGCTTTATCATACTCGTCATTCGATAGCGAGCCTAACACTCTGGCACGCAAACGGGCAGGATTAACGCTGGTACTGCGCAGATGAGTAAGATAGTCTCTGAGCGTTTGTAAGCCGTAGCCACTGATGACGGAACAATAAAATACAACGTATGAAAAAACGTATCCCCACCCTCCTGGCCACAATGATTGGCACCGCCCTGTACAGTCAACAGGGGCTGGCGGCCGATCTCGCCTCGCAGTGCATGCTTGGCGTCCCAAGTTATAATCGCCCACTGGTGAGTGGCGATACAAATAGCTTGCCGGTAACCATTACTGCCGACAGTTCAAAAGGGACTTACCCTGACAATGCCACCTTTACAGGCAATGTCGATATTAACCAGGGCAATAGCCGCCTGCAGGCAGATGAAGTGCAGTTGCACCAGAAGCAGCCGGAAGGTGCGGCCGAGCCGGTCCGAACGGTGGATGCGCTGGGTAATGTGCACTATGACGACAATCAGGTCATCCTGAAAGGTCCGAAAGCCTGGTCAAACCTGAATACCAAAGACACTAACGTCTGGAAAGGTGATTACCAGATGGTGGGTCGCCAGGGGCGCGGTGACGCGGACCTGATGAAACAGCGCGGTGAAAACCGCTATACGATCCTGGAAAATGGCACGTTCACGTCGTGTCTGCCGGGTTCAAATACCTGGAGCGTGGTCGGGAGCGAAGTTATCCATGACCGCGAAGAGCAGGTCGCAGAGATCTGGAACGCCCGCTTCAAGGTGGGTCCGGTCCCCATATTCTACAGCCCTTATCTGCAGCTTCCGGTGGGTGACAAACGTCGCTCCGGTTTCCTGATCCCGAATGCCAAATACAGCACCACGAACTACTTTGAGTTCTACCTGCCGTATTACTGGAACATCGCGCCTAACATGGATGCGACGATCACGCCGCACTATATCCACAAGCGCGGTAACGTCATGTGGGAGAACGAGTTCCGCTATCTGACCCACGCCGGTGCGGGTCTGATGGAGCTGGATTATCTGCCGTCGGATAAAGTCTTCCAGGACGAGCATCCCACTGAAGGTGATAAGCACCGCTGGATGTATTTCTGGCAGCATTCCGGGGTGATGGATCAGGTGTGGCGTTTCAACGTCAATTACACCAAGGTCAGTGACCCGAACTACTTCAACGATTTTTCGTCAAAATACGGTTCGAGTACCGACGGTTATGCAACGCAGATCTTCAGCGTTGGCTATGCGGTGCAGAACTTCGATGCGACGGTAACCAGTAAGCAGTTCCAGGTGTTCTCAAGCCAGACGGCGAGTACCTATGGTGCCGAACCGCAGTTGGACGTTAACTGGTACCAGAATGACGTAGGGCCATTTGACACCCGTATTTATGGCCAGGCAGTGCATTTTGTAAACACCAATTCCTCTATGCCGGAAGCCACCCGTGTTCACCTGGAGCCCGTCATTAACCTTCCATGGTCGAATGACTGGGCTAGTCTGAACACGGAAGCTAAGCTGATGGCGACCCACTATCAGCAGAAAAACATAGATGATTACAACGCGAACCCAAACAATACCGGTCACCTGGAAGAATCAGTAAACCGTACGCTTCCTCAGTTCAAAATGGACGGTAAGCTGATCTTCGAACGCGATATGGATCTTCTGGCGGATGGCTATACCCAGACGCTGGAGCCACGTATGCAGTATCTGTACGTGCCTTATCGCGATCAGAGCAATATCAATAACTACGACTCTTCTTTACTGCAGTCTGACTACAGTGGCCTCTTCCGCGACCGTACCTACGGTGGCCTTGACCGCATCGCATCAGCGAACCAGTTAACGACCGGGGTCACATCGCGCGTTTATGATGATGCTGCCGTTGAACGTTTTAACGTTTCTGTTGGTCAAATCTATTATTTCACCGAGTCTCGCACGGGCGATGACAACATTAAGTGGGAGAAAGATAATAAGACGGGTTCGCTGATTTGGGCTGGCGATACCTACTGGCGTATGACCGATCGTTGGGGCCTGCGTGGTGGCGTTCAGTATGACACCCGTCTCGACAATATCGCTAACAGCACGGCGGCTATAGAATATCGCCGGGATGAAGATCGGATGGTGCAATTGACCTATCGTTATGCCAGTCCCGAATATATTCAGGCGACATTACCAAACTATGGTACTGCCGAGCAGTATAAAGACGGTATTTCGCAGGTGGGTGGCGCAGCGAGTTGGCCTATCGCCGACCGTTGGTCAATCGTAGGCGCTTACTACTTTGACACTAACACCAATAAAGCTGCTGACCAGATGTTGGGGCTGCAATATAACTCCTGCTGCTACGCGCTGCGTGTCGGTTACGAACGTAAGCTTAACGGCTGGGAAAACAATCAGAGCAAATACGATAACGTGATTGGCTTTAACTTCGAGTTACGCGGCCTGAGTTCCAACTACGGTCTGGGTACGCAGAAAATGCTACGCTCGAACATTCTGCCTTACCGCAGTTCCTTGTAATGTGCTTGATTTGCAACGTAATCCGCTTTGCGGTTAATTGAAATGGAAAAAGTATGAAGAACTGGAAAACGCTGCTGCTCGGTGTCGCTATGGTTGCGAATACCAGCTTCGCGGCCCCCCAGGTTGTTGATAAAGTCGCTGCTGTGGTTAACAACGGCGTCGTGCTTGAAAGTGACGTTGACGGTCTGATGAAATCGGTGAAGCTCAATTCGGGCGAAGCGGGTCAGCAGCTTCCGGATGACGCCACGCTGCGCCACCAGATCCTGGAACGCCTGATCATGGATCAGATCGTTCTGCAAATGGGGCAGAAAATGGGGGTGAAGGTTACTGACGAGCAGCTCGATCAGGCCATCGCTAACATCGCAAAGCAGAACAATATGTCTTTAGACCAGATGCGCAGCCGTCTGGCCTATGACGGCATCAGCTACGCTACCTACCGTAACCAGATCCGTAAAGAGATGCTGATTTCGGAAGTGCGTAACAACGAAGTGCGTCGCCGCGTTACTATCCTGCCTCAGGAAGTGGACGCGCTGGCAAAACAGGTGGGTAACCAGAACGATGCAAGCACAGAGCTGAATCTGAGCCACATTCTGATCCCACTGCCAGAGAACCCTACGTCCGATCAGGCTGCGGAAGCAGAAAGCCAGGCGCGTTCAATTGTCGAACAGGCGCGTAACGGCGGTGACTTTGGCAAGCTGGCCATTACCTACTCCGCAGACCAACAGGCGCTGAAAGGCGGCCAGATGGGCTGGGGACGTATTCAGGAGCTGCCATCCCTCTTTGCTCAGGCACTGAGCACGGCTAAAAAAGGCGATATAGTCGGTCCAATCCGTTCAGGCGTGGGCTTCCACATTCTGAAAGTGAACGATCTGCGCGGCCAGAGCCAAAATATCTCCGTTACCGAAGTTCACGCTCGCCACATTCTGCTGAAGCCGTCACCAATCATGACTGACGATCAGGCGCGTGCGAAGCTGGAACAGATTGCGGCAGATATTAAGAGCGGTAAAACCTCGTTTGCGAAAGCAGCAAAAGAGTTCTCTCAGGATCCTGGCTCTGCTAACCAGGGCGGCGATCTGGGCTGGGCGGCAGCGGATATTTACGATCCTGCCTTCCGTGACGCGTTGATGAAGCTGAACAAAGGCCAGATCAGCGCGCCGGTACACTCTTCGTTTGGCTGGCATCTGATCGAGCTGATGGACACCCGTAACGTTGATAAAACGGATGCGGCGCAGAAAGACAGAGCCTACCGCATGCTGTTTAACCGTAAGTTCTCTGAAGAAGCAGCCACCTGGATGCAGGAACAACGCGCCAGTGCTTACGTGAAAGTGCTGAGCAACTAATGAAACAGCATCGTGTTGTTATCACACCCGGCGAACCCGCCGGGATTGGGCCTGACCTCGTTGTCCAGCTCGCCCAGCGCAGCTGGCCAGTAGAACTGGTTGTCTGCGCGGATGCAACACTGTTACAGGACCGGGCAACGCTGCTCGGTCTGCCTTTAACGCTCATCCCTTACGTTGAAGGCCAACAGCCTGCACCGCAGCAAGCCGGTACCCTCACCCTTCTTTCTGTTCCCCTTCGTACGCCAGTCATTCCTGGCCAGCTCAGCACGGAAAACGGCCACTATGTGGTTGAAACCCTTGCGCGCGCCTGCGACGGTTGCCTGAAGGGCGAATTTGCCGCCCTGATTACCGGCCCCGTCCACAAAGGCGTCATCAACGAAGCGGGTATACCGTTTACCGGTCATACGGAGTTCTTTGAAGAGCGCTCGCACAGTCCGAAAGTGGTGATGATGCTGGCGACGGAAGAAATGCGCGTTGCGCTGGTGACCACCCATCTGCCGATCAAAGCGATTCCGGATGCGATCACGCCTGAACTCCTGCGCGAGATCATCGGGATTTTGCATCACGATCTGCAGACAAAATTTGGGATCCCGCAGCCGCATGTGCTGGTCTGTGGCCTGAATCCGCACGCCGGCGAAGGCGGGCACATGGGTACCGAAGAGATCGACACCATCATTCCGGTACTCAACGAAATGCGGGCGAAGGGGATGAATCTCAGCGGTCCGCTGCCTGCTGATACCCTTTTCCAGCCGAAATACCTGGATAATGCCGACGCCGTGCTCGCGATGTACCACGATCAGGGCCTGCCCGTGCTAAAATACCAGGGCTTTGGCCGCGGCGTGAATATCACCCTCGGTTTACCCTTTATTCGAACGTCCGTTGACCACGGTACTGCGCTGGATCTGGCAGGCCAGGGGAAGGCGGATGTCGGCAGTTTTATTACGGCGCTTAATCTCGCCATCAAAATGATAGTTAATACTCAATGACTAATCGAGTCCATCAGGGCCACTTAGCCCGTAAACGTTTCGGGCAAAACTTCCTAAACGATCAGTTCGTGATCGAAAGCATTGTCTCGGCTATTAATCCGCAAAAAGGCCAGGCGATGGTCGAAATCGGCCCGGGTCTTGCCGCGCTGACCGAACCGGTAGGCGAGCGCCTCGACGAGCTGACCGTCATCGAACTGGACCGCGATCTGGCCGCACGCCTGCAAACGCACCCGTTCCTCGGGCCGAAGCTGACCATCTATCAGCAGGACGCCATGACCATGAACTTCGGCGAACTGTCAGAAAAAATGGGTCAGCCGCTGCGCGTATTCGGCAACCTGCCGTATAACATCTCCACGCCGCTCATGTTCCACCTCTTTAGCTATACTGATGCCATTGCCGACATGCACTTCATGTTGCAAAAAGAGGTGGTTAACCGCCTGGTTGCAGGCCCGAACAGTAAAGCGTATGGTCGTTTAAGCGTGATGGCGCAATATTACTGCAACGTGATCCCGGTACTCGAAGTACCGCCGTCAGCGTTCACACCACCACCGAAAGTGGATTCAGCGGTTGTGCGCCTTGTGCCGCACAAAACGAAACCGTACCCGGTAAAAGATCTGCGTGTACTGAGCCGCATTACCACTGAAGCCTTTAACCAGCGTCGTAAAACGATCCGTAACAGCCTCAGCAATTCCTTCACCGTTGAGGTGTTAGCTGAGCTTGGGATCGACCCGGCAATGCGTGCGGAGAACATCTCCGTAGAGCAATACTGCAAGCTGGCTAATTACATCAGCGAAAATGCGCCGCCGAAGGAGAGTTAAGCCATGATTGATTCGCCCCGCGTATGTGTCCATGTACAAAGCGTTTATGTTGAATCACAGTCCTCACCGGATGAAGAACGTTTTGTCTTTGCTTACACCGTGACCATTCGCAATCTGGGGCGGACGCCCGTGCAGCTGCGCGGTCGCTACTGGCTTATCACCAACGGCAATGGCCGCGAAATCGAAGTCCAGGGGGAAGGTGTGGTCGGTGAACAGCCTCATATCGCCCCTGGCGAAGAGTACCAGTACACCAGCGGCGCGGTGATTGAAACGCCGATGGGTACCATGCAAGGCCATTATGAAATGGTCGACGTCGATGGCAATGATTTCCGCGTTGCCATTCCTGTGTTCCGTCTCGCCGTAACCACACTCATTCATTAATCTAATGTCTACATATCTGATTGGCGACGTTCACGGTTGCTACGATGAACTGATCGCATTATTAAAACAGGTCGACTTTACGCCAGGACAGGACACACTCTGGCTGACGGGCGATTTAGTCGCGCGTGGCCCCGGCTCCCTTGAAGTATTACGTTTCGTCAAATCGCTAGGCGACAGCGTGCGCATGGTGCTGGGCAATCACGATCTGCATCTGCTGGCGGTGTTCGCCGGCATCAGCCGCAACAAACCTAAAGATCGCCTCACCCCGCTGCTGGATGCGCCAGATGCCGACGATCTGATTAACTGGCTGCGCCGTCAGCCGCTGCTGCAGGTCGACGAAGAGAAAAAGCTGGTCATGGCGCATGCCGGGATCACGCCACAATGGGATCTTGAGACGGCGAAAACCTGTGCGCGCGACGTTGAGGCGGTGCTGGCGAGCGACTCCTATCCTTTCTTCCTCGATGCCATGTACGGCGATATGCCGAACCACTGGAGCGAGGATCTCAGCGGTCTGGCGCGTCTGCGCTTTATTACCAATGCCTTCACCCGCATGCGTTTCTGCTTCCCGAACGGACAGCTGGACATGTATTCCAAAGAGACGCCGGAGAGCGCGCCCGCTCCGCTCAAGCCGTGGTTTGCCATTCCCGGGCCGGTGACCAGCGAGTACAACGTGGTATTTGGTCACTGGGCTGCACTGGAAGGAAAAGGAACGCCAGAAGGGATCTACGGCCTGGATACCGGATGCTGCTGGGGCGGAGAGTTAACCTGCTTACGCTGGGAAGATAAAACTTACTTTGTTCAGCCGTCCAACCGACAGCTGGATTTAGGGGGAGACGAGGCGGTTGCCTCCTGATATGCACTTCCCTCTCCCGGCCGGGAGAGGGAAAAATCACTTAACGACGTTCCAGAATCTCGAAGCAGTAGCTGTGGGAGTTCTGTGCATCCGCGTCGTGGAATTCACTGAACACCGATTCCCACTCGTCCGGATCGTAGTCAGGGAAATGGGTATCCCCTTCCACTTCTGCATCAATGTGGGTCAGATACAGCTTCTGCGCTTTTGGCAGGAACTGCTCGTACACGCGCCCGCCGCCAATCACCATGATCTCTTCGGCATTGCCGCATGCAGCAATCGCCTCGTCGACTGATTTTACCCATTCGACGCGATCGTCAGTGCCCGGCTGGCTGCTGATAACAATATTTTTACGGCCCGGCAATGGACGACCAATCGACTCCCAGGTCAGGCGGCCCATCACTACCGGCTTGTTTAACGTAGTACGTTTAAACCATGCGAGATCGGCAGGCAGGTTCCACGGCATGGCATTTTCCATACCGATAACGCGGTCCACCGCCAGCGCTGCAATCAGACTGATCATTGAAAATTTCCCGGATGCAAAAAATTGCCGCCACTATACGGAAAGCTTAATCTTTCGTCGACTGGCGGCAGGGTAAAGATAAAGAAATTTTTTATTATTGCTGGCAACTCCACTTCACGCGGAAGGTTTACTCTCCGGTTCGTCAGCCGGATCCCCGGTATGCTTGCCCTCTTCCGTTCCCTGCCAGCCGTGACGCTGGATAAGCGACAGGTGATTACGGTCCTCGTTAATGATTTCCGTCAGCATCGCGCTGGTGCGTTTAAACACCGCCGCGCGCTCCGTGGCCGTACTGCCCGCCATCGCCGCCATCTCTTCCACCATCTCAGTATTAAAGCGACGGAACAGGTCCGCACGCTCGCGCGCTTCGTACGCGCCGAGCCCCAGATTTTCCAGCGCCATGCGGCCAGACTTCAGCGCACCTTCAAAGGTTTCACGCTCCGGTGCTTCTACCCCCGCCTGCCGCAGCCGGATATAGTGATCAACATCGCGGGCGCGTGAAATGATGGTCAGATTCGGGAAATGTTCTTTCGCCATTTCCACCATCTGCATGCTGGTCTCCGGATCGTCAATGGCGTTAATCAACACCTCCGCTTTTGCCGCCCCGGCAGATTCCAGCAGATCGACGCGGGTCGCATCGCCGTAAAACACCTTCATATCAAATTTTCGCAGGGTATCGACATGGTCGGGGTCGTGATCGAGGATAACCATTTTCACCCCGCTGGACAGCAGCAGACGGCCAACGATCTGCCCGTAGCGGCCAAATCCGGCAATAATGACGCGCGGCTGCTCTTCGTCAATTTCATCGGCTTCGCGCTCCTGCTCGCTACCCGATTTTTCCAGACGCGTCAGCACCACCAGCAGAATAGGCGTCGCGGCCATCGACAGCGCGACCGCGAGCGTCAGCGCTTTCGCCCATTCTGGGTCGAGGACGTTTGCCATCTGTGCTGCGCCAAAGACCACAAACGCAAATTCGCTCCCCTGCCCCAGCAGAACCGCAAACCAGCTGCGCTGCTTATTCGGCACCTTCAGCGGACGCGCAATCAGCCACAGCATCGCCATTTTAATGATCAGGAAGCCAACCAGCAGGATGACGATCCGCAGCGGGTGCGTCACCAGCGTGCCGAAGTCGACGGACATCCCCACGCCGATGAAAAACAGCCCCAGCAGCAAGCCTTTAAACGGCTCGATATCGCTTTCCAGCGCGTGACGGTATTCGGAACTCGCCAGCAGAACGCCGGCCAGGAACGCCCCCATCGCCATCGACAGCCCGGCTTCCTCCAGCAGCAAACCAAAGCCAAACACCAGGAAGAGCGCCACGGCGCTGAACACTTCGCGAAGGCCCGAGCGGGCAACGAACCGCAGCAGCGGACGGGTGACGTAGCGACCAAGCAGCACCACCAGCGCCAGCGCCCCCACGACTTTTAATGCCGACAGCGCGAACGCCCCCAGCGTCGTGGCGGAACCGCTGGCCGCCAGCAGTGGGATCATCGCCACCAGCGGGATAGCGGCAATGTCCTGGAACAGCAGCACCGAGAACGCGCTGCGTCCCATCTGGGAGACCGTCAGATTGCGCTCGTTCATGGCCTGCATGGCAATGGCGGTCGAGGAGAGCGCCAGCGTCATGCCGATAAGCTCTGCCACTTTCCAGTCCATGCCCAGCAGGATGCAGAACCCACCCAGCAGCAGGCCGCAGGCCACCATCTGCAGCGCCCCGCCGCCAAACACCGAGGCGCGAAGCTTCCACAGGCGCTGCGGATCGAGTTCAAGACCAATCACAAAGAGCATCAGCACAACGCCGATTTCAGCGAAATGGAGGATTGCCTCTGCATCCGTCACCAGTCGAAAGCCCCACGGCCCAATGACGCAGCCCGCAATCAGATAGCCGAGAACAGAGCCCAGTCCCAGGCGAACCGCCACGGGTACAATCAGCGCCCGCCGCGCCGAGGTATATCAGCGCCTGTATCAGCGTATGGCTATCCATGGTGCGCCTCCTGCCACTCAAGTAAGCGTTGTTTATAATGGCGCGCCTGCGCCTGCAGCGTTTCATCGTCGCAGACAAAGGTGCAGTGCATCGCAAAAGGCGGGAGCCAGTTCAGCCCGCAATAAAGTGCGGTCGCCTGCAGCGGCTGTGCCAGAACCTCAAACCCCGGGAAGGAACCAATATCAAAGTGGCTTTCCCCTCCACCCGTGGTGACCGCCCATATCAGGCTTTTCCCTTTTAGCGCATTGCCGTTGTGGCCATACGCCCAGCCGTGGGAGAAGACTTTATCAATCCACAATTTCAGGAGTGGGGGCGTGCTGTACCACTGCATAGGATGCTGCCAGACGATCAGATCGGCACGGGAGAGCGCCTCCTGTTCGGCGGCAATATCGATGTTGAAATCGGGATAGAGTTGATAGAGGGAACGTATCTCGACGTTTTCAAGCGTCCTTACCTGCTCAAGCATCCGCTTATTCGCATGCGAGTGCTGCGGATAGGGGTGCGCATAAATTATGAGTATCATCAAATGGCCTGTCTTCTTCTCTTCTTGTAGCAGTGAGTGTAGACAGTTAACCCGCCCGGTGAAAGGGGCGCAGCAGCCATGAAAAGGAAAGCGCAGCTATTGGTAATCATCATTCGTTGGACGATTTTTCCTCTCCAAAAAATCCAGGATGTGAATATCTCACTTCAATCCATATAGGAATGAGATATTTTAAGAAAATCTAAAATAATTATTTAATAAATCGATCTATACATAAAACATTGAAAAAATAATAATTTTACGCTCTTTGTCGCGAGCTCATTCTTTTTCTCCGCATACTGACGGGATTTTAATACGTCGTATCGCGCCTTTCTAATTCAAATGGATGTGTAAATGAGCAACAAACATTTCAGACTCAATAAAACGACTAAAACTCTGGAAAGTCTCTTTCCTGCCCTATTGTTATTCACCCCCGCCGTCGCTTTTGCCAGTACGATTGACCAATCAACCTCAATTCCACAAAACTTCTCCACCGACGCTGAATACGTCATTAATAAAGACGTTACGATAACCTCTTCCGGAAATGAAGCTGCCGTGTCGGTCAATGGGATTGATGTTTCAAACGTTGAAAATATGGGAAATATTTCTGGTTACGGGAATGGACTTGATATTAGCACTGGAGCACAACGTTTAGTAGTGAATAACGAGGAAGGGGCGACAATTTCCTCTACTTCAGCGACAGGTGTTAATATTGATACCATGCAAGGGGACCTGATTAACAAAGGGAATATTACTGCGGCTGAAAATGGTGTTTTCGTCAGTAAAAACTCATCTGCTGTCAGTATTTCCAATACCGCTACCGGTCTTATTAAAGGCAAATCAGGTCTTAATGCTGAAGTAGGTGTTGCCATTAATAACGCTGGCACCATCAAGGGTACAGAAGTTGACGGTATTACCCTGAGCGATGGCAATATTAAGCTCACGAACACGGGTACCGTAGAGGGCCTTCAGAACGGAATCAACGTAACGAATACCGCTAAAGTCGACATCATAAACAGTGGTTCAATCGGTGGCGGCAATACGGCAATCTCCTTTGCCAGTAATAAAAATAATACGCTGGTACTCAATACCGGCTCCTCGCTCAACGGTGATGTGATCTCTACCGGCTCAACGGGAAATAGCCTCACGCTGGTTGGTGCCGGAATAGAAGACAGCAATTTTGTTGGCCTGAATAAGGGAGACGGTTTTGCCTCTGTCAAAATGGAGGGTGAAAGCTGGACGCTGACGGGCGATCTCGACGTGATCGGTTCTGGCGATTCCCTTCAGGTTAACAGCGGTGATTTAACGCTGGCGGGAACCGTCTCTAATAGCGGCAATACGCTGGTTACTAAAGATGCCTCTCTACAATTAGGCAATGGCCAAAAAACAGCTTCGCTCAGTGGCGGCCTGAAAAACAACGGTACGGTAATATTTAATCAGGGCAACAATTCCACTTTCGCCACCGATATGACCGGTAGCGGCAAGGTTGAGAAAGTAGATTCACACACCCTGACCCTCATCGGCAAGAACAGCTACACGGGCGATACTGTTCTGCACGGCGGCACCACCCTGGTCGCTAATGGTGCTACGCTTGGCGTAAAGAACAGTAACGCCACCGTCACCATTGAAAATGGCGCTACGTTTGCTACTGCAGGTGAAGTGAACAATAACATTCATGTTCTGGCGGGCGGTACGCTGGCGGCATGGAATGCAGTCCAGGGTAACGCCACGCTCAGCGCTGCCGGCGTTGATACTATCAACGGCAACGTGACTAATGGCGGCACGCTGTTACTCAGCGCCGCCAATAACAGCGTTGGCAACAATTTCACCATTAACGGCGACTATACCGGCTCCGCGGGCAGCCAGATCGTGTTAAACAGTACGCTCGGTGAGGATAATGCGCCAACCGACCATCTTACCATCACCGGGAGCAGCTTTGGCCAATCCGGGGTCAGCGTCAGCAACATGGGGGGGCTGGGCGCGCAAACCGTAAACGGTATGGAAATTGTCAGAGTTGGCGGCAGTTCAGAAGCTCAGCTCACCCTGGCAAAACCGGTTGTTGCGGGTGCGTATGAGTATAATCTTTATCAGCACGGCTGACGGAAACTGGTATCTGGTATCTGGAATCGAAGGCAACGCCATCAGACATTCCGGCAGACGATACCGACAACGGTGGTAATACCGACAACGGTGGTAATACCGACAACGGCGGTAATACCGACAACGGCAGTAACACCGACAACAGCAGTAACACTGACAACGGTGGTAACACCGACAACGGCAGCAATAGCGGTCCCGAAGTCATGGCTCCTGAGGTCGGCGCTTACTTAGGTAACTACCTTGCCGCGCAGAGCATGTTCCTGCACAAGCGTGACGATCGCGATCAGATCACCTTCCGTAACGAGGAAGATCTCAATACCTGGATGTACGTCAAAGGTCGCTACCATGAAAACAATGCGGGCGGTGACAAAGTCAGCTATGACACCACCACCACTGTCCTTCAGGTAGGCAGCGACTTCATGAGTAAGCCAATGGACAACGGCATCCTGCGTGCGGGTGGCATGTTCGGGGCAGGCCAGGCGAAGACCCGCTCTGATGCAAAACACAACGTACGTGATGCGCAGGGCAAAGTGGATGGCTTTAACGTCGGCCTGTATGCAACCTGGCAGGAAGATCAGAAGCTGCGTCTGGGCAGCTACGTTGATACCTGGGCCGCCTATAGCTGGTACAACAATAAAGTGACCAGCAACCGTAATGATGAAGATTACGACAGTGAAGGCTTCGCGGCATCCGTCGAAGTGGGCCATGCATGGGTGATTGATTCAGAAAATGAGCGCACCTGGAAAATCGAACCTCAGGCGCAGGTTATCTACAGCTATCTGGATCAGGAAAACCATACCGATCGCGACGGCGTGCGGATTACCACGCTGGACAACGACGGTCTGTTTGGTCGTCTGGGCGTCAAATCAAGCTACTTCGAACAGAAAGACGTGAAAGCCTGGCAGCCGTACGTTGCCGTGAACTGGCTGAAAGGCGCAGGACAGAACGATCTGGCGTTTAACGGCGAGGCCGTCAGCAACGATACGCCGGAAGATCGTGGTCAGTTAGAGCTGGGCGTCACCGGCAACCTGAACGAAACCACGACGCTCTCCCTGCGCGCCAGCGGCGAGTGGGGTGAGAACAGCTATGCTGCTTATGGCGGTCATATCCTGCTGAACCACCGCTGGTAATCGTTCCTGAAAGACTAAAAGCCGTGGCAAACGCCACGGCTTTTTTTATTAGTTATCCAGCTCGCCCATTGATTTCACCTGATCGCGGTTGATCTGCTCGGTCTGACCCGTTTCCGCATTTTTATACGACACCAGACCGGTATCGTCATCGACCTGTGGTTTTCCGTCGGTGACAATGGTTTTGCCATCGGTGGTTTTCACTGCCTGGTTAGAAGAACAGCCCGCGACGGTAAACGTTGCAGTGGCGGCAAGAAGGGTGGCGATCAGTAATTTATTTTGCATGGTGTTTTCCCCTGCTCTCAGTTGAATTTCGTTATCGACCTAACAATTTTAGGCTAACTGACTGAAAGAGGATGAAAAACCAGAAGGTTCTGAAGATAGATAAAGAAAAAAGTAGGGCGGGTAAGCGAAGCGCCACCCGCCATTTGCCCGGCGGCGCTAACGCTTGCCGGGCCTACACAGATTACTTGCTAATCTGCGCGTGCATTTCCTGAACCGAAATCACCTTCTCGGTAGCATCCGCATTCAGCGCCATGGCCGTTGCGAAACCGCCGTTCAGGGTGGTGTCGTAGTGCACTTTGTACTGCAGCGCGCTGCGGCGAATCAGCTTGGAGTCTTCAATCGCCTGGCGTCCTGCGGTGGTGTTGATGATGTAGGTATATTCGCCATTCTTGATACGATCCTGAATGTGCGGACGACCTTCATGCACCTTGTTCACCAGACGCGGGTTGATACCCGCTTCGCCCAGCACAATTGCCGTACCGTGGGTCGCGTCCAGCTCAAAGCCCTGCTTCAGCAGCTTGGCCGCAAGGTCAACCACGCGCTCTTTATCGCCTTCGCGAACAGAGAGCAGCGCACGGCCCGATTTTCTCATGGTGGAGCTGCTGCCCAGCTGCGCCTTCGCGAATGCTTCTGCGAAGGTGCGGCCCACGCCCATCACTTCCCCGGTGGAGCGCATTTCTGGCCCTAAAAGCGGGTCAACGCCCGGGAATTTGTTGAACGGCAGCACCACTTCTTTCACCGAGTAGTACGGTGGAATGATCTCTTTGGTCACGCCCTGCTGCGCCAGCGTCTGGCCTGCCATCACGCGCGCCGCCACTTTCGCCAGCGGAATACCGGTGGCTTTAGAGACGAACGGTACGGTACGTGCCGCACGCGGGTTGACTTCAATCAGGTAGACTTCGTTGTCTTTCACCGCGAACTGGACGTTCATCAGGCCGCGAACCTGCAGCTCGAAGGCCAGCTTCTGCACCTGCTGGCGCATCACATCCTGAATCTCCTGGCTCAGGGTGTACGCTGGCAGAGAACAGGCGGAGTCGCCGGAGTGCACGCCCGCCTGCTCGATATGCTCCATGATGCCGCCAATCAGCACCATTTCGCCGTCGCAGATGGCGTCAACGTCCACTTCTACCGCATCGTCGAGGAAGCGGTCGAGCAGCACTGGTGCATCGTTGGAGACGCTCACCGCCGTCTGGAAGTAACGACGCAGGTCGGCTTCGTCGTAGACGATTTCCATCGCGCGGCCGCCCAGGACGTAGGAAGGACGCACCACCAGCGGGTAGCCAATCTCTTTCGCCTTCTCTACGGCCTGTTCGATGGCCGTCACCGTGGCGTTCGCTGGCTGTTTCAGCTTCAGACGGTCAACCGCCTGCTGGAAACGCTCGCGGTCTTCCGCGCGGTCAATCGCATCCGGGCTGGTCCCGATAACCGGTACGCCTGCCGCTTCCAGCGCGCGCGCCAGCTTCAGCGGAGTCTGACCACCGTACTGCACGATAACGCCTTTTGGCTTCTCGATGCGCACGATTTCCAGCACGTCTTCCAGGGTCACCGGCTCGAAGTAGAGGCGGTCAGAGGTGTCGTAGTCGGTGGAGACGGTTTCCGGGTTACAGTTGACCATGATGGTCTCGTAACCGTCTTCACGCAGCGCCAGCGAGGCGTGTACGCAGCAGTAGTCGAACTCGATGCCCTGGCCGATACGGTTTGGACCGCCGCCCAGCACCATAATCTTGTCGCGGTCAACTGACGGATTTGCTTCGCACTCGTCTTCATAGGTGGAGTACATGTACGCGGTGTCGGTAGAAAACTCTGCCGCACAGGTGTCGACGCGCTTGTAAACCGGGTGCAGGTCGTACTGGTCGCGCAGCTTGCGGATCTCCGCTTCGCGCACGCCCGCCAGTTTAGCCAGGCGCGCATCGGCGAATCCTTTACGCTTCAGCATGCGCAGGAAGTCTGCGTCCAGGCCGTTGATGCCCAGCTCTGCCACTTTCTCTTCCAGACGCACCAGCTCTTCAATCTGTACCAGGAACCAGCGGTCGATGTTGGTCAGGTTGAACACGCCGTCGACGGACAGGCCGGCACGGAAGGCATCGGCGATGTACCAGATGCGCTCCGCACCCGCGTCTTTCAGCTCGCGGCGGATTTTGGTCAGCGCTTCAGGGTCGTCCAGGCTCACTTTCGGGTCAAAGCCGGTCGCGCCCACTTCGAGGCCGCGCAGCGCTTTCTGCAGGGATTCCTGCTGCGTGCGGCCAATCGCCATCACTTCACCGACGGATTTCATCTGGGTGGTCAGACGGTCGTTCGCGCCGGCAAATTTCTCGAAGTTGAAGCGTGGAATTTTGGTCACAACGTAGTCGATGGACGGCTCGAAGGACGCAGGGGTGCGGCCACCGGTGATGTCGTTCATCAGCTCGTCGAGGGTATAACCCACGGCCAGTTTCGCCGCCACTTTCGCAATCGGGAAGCCGGTCGCTTTAGAGGCCAGCGCGGAGGAACGGGACACGCGCGGGTTCATTTCGATAACAATCAGACGGCCGGTTTTCGGGTTCACGGAGAACTGCACGTTAGAACCGCCGGTTTCCACGCCGATTTCACGCAGTACCGCCATCGAGGCGTTACGCATGATTTGGTACTCTTTGTCGGTCAGCGTCTGGGCTGGCGCAACGGTGATGGAGTCGCCGGTGTGGATACCCATCGCATCGAAGTTTTCGATGGAGCAGACGATGATGCAGTTGTCGTTTTTATCACGCACCACTTCCATCTCGTACTCTTTCCAGCCAATCAGCGATTCATCAATCAGCAGCTCTTTGGTTGGGGAAAGATCCAGGCCACGTTCGCAAATCTCTTCGAACTCTTCGCGGTTGTAGGCAATACCGCCGCCGGTGCCGCCCATGGTGAACGATGGACGGATGATGCACGGATAGCCCACCTCAGCCGCAACGGCCAACGCCTCTTCCATGTTGTGTGCGATACCGGAACGCGCGGTGTCGAGGCCGATTTTCTTCATCGCCACGTCGAAGCGGCGACGGTCTTCGGCTTTATCAATCGCGTCGGCGGTGGCACCAATCATGGTGACGCCGAACTCGGCCAGTACGCCCTGACGCTCCAGCTCCAGCGCGCAGTTCAGGGCCGTCTGGCCGCCCATGGTTGGCAGCACCGCGTCCGGGCGCTCTTTTTCGATGATTTTACGCACCACTTCCCAGTGAATCGGCTCAATGTAGGTTGCATCAGCCATTTCCGGGTCGGTCATGATGGTGGCCGGGTTAGAGTTCACCAGGATGACGCGGTAGCCCTCTTCACGCAGGGCTTTACACGCCTGCGCGCCGGAGTAGTCGAATTCGCAGGCCTGGCCGATAACGATCGGGCCAGCGCCAAGGATCAGGATGCTTTTTATGTCTGTACGTTTTGGCATTGTCTTCTCGGCTCCTGATTATTTAGCGGTCTTACGGTATTGCTCGATAAGTTCGATGAAGTGATCGAACAGCGGCGCGGCGTCGTGCGGGCCCGGGCTCGCTTCCGGGTGGCCCTGGAAGCTGAACGCTGGCTTATCGGTACGATGAATCCCCTGCAGGGTGCCATCGAACAGCGACTTATGGGTCACGCGCAGGTTAGCCGGCATTGAGGCTTCATCGACGGCGAAGCCGTGGTTTTGCGCGGTGATCATCACCGTGTTGTTATCGATATCTTTCACCGGGTGGTTACCACCGTGGTGGCCGAACTTCATCTTGACGGTGTTCGCACCGCTCGCCAGCGCCAGCAACTGATGGCCGAGGCAGATGCCGAATACCGGGATATCGGTTTCCAGGAAGGACTTGATGGCAGCGATGGCGTAATCGCACGGCGCCGGGTCGCCAGGACCGTTGGACAGGAAAATACCGTCCGGATTCATCTTCAACACGTCTTCGGCAGACGTTTGTGCAGGCACCACCGTCAGGCGGCAGCCGCGGTCAACCAGCATGCGCAGGATGTTGCGCTTGGCGCCAAAATCGTAGGCCACCACGTGGAACGACAGCTCGCTCTCTTTTTTCGCTTCCGGCAGGTCGCCTTCCAGCGTCCAGCTACCCTGAGTCCAGCTGTAGGCTTCAGCGGTAGTCACTTCTTTCGCCAGGTCCATGCCGTTCAGGCCCGGGAAAGCTTTCGCTTTTTCCAGCGCCAGCGTCGCATCGAGGTTATCACCTGCGATGATGCAGCCGTTCTGTGCACCCTTCTCACGCAGCAGACGCGTTAACTTACGGGTATCGATATCGGCAATCGCCACGATGTTATGGCGCTTCAGGTAAGAAGAGAGATCTTCAGTGTTGCGGAAGTTGCTGGCAATCAGCGGCAGGTCACGAATGACAAGGCCTTGCGCATGTACCTGAGAGGATTCTTCGTCAGCCGCATTGGTGCCGACATTGCCGATATGAGGATAAGTAAGAGTAACGATTTGGCGAGAATAGGAAGGATCAGTGAGGATTTCTTGATAACCGGTCATTGAAGTATTGAAAACGACTTCCCCAACCGCCGAACCCGTTGCCCCTATGGCCCGACCGATAAACTGGGTTCCGTCTTCCAGAACCAATAGCGCTGACTTAATCAAAACACCCTCCAGAGAATATTCACTCACTTTATTTGCATATTAATTCATAACCATGTCATGGATCAATGCAAATGTGTTGCCAGCGGATTTTTGGCAAACGGCGGCATTCTGGAGATTTGGTGGGTAAAAGTCAACTTAAAACCGATATTTTGTTTAGTCTTTTGCGTATCTGGCGAGGCGAGTGAAGATTAAGCGACAAAAAGATCAGGTAAATCACTGCGGAAAACGCTTGCGCGCCGGGTTTAATGAAAAATGAGTGGACGCAGCATCAAAAAGTGGACCAAATGGTCAAAATTTACATTTCTATAACGAGAATCAAGAGGAATAGCTATACTTTCAAGGCTAAATGCACAAAATAATCACGAAACATATAAAATAAAAGGGCAATAAATTATTGCCCTATGCAATCAAATAATTACGACTGCAATAACCACATCACGATGGGTAATAATGCTTACAAATTGTTGAGATCCAGCACATCTCTCATATCAAAAAGACCATTTTTTTTCTCTTTCAGCCACAAAGCGGACCGAACGGCACCATTGGCAAACGTCATTCGGCTGGACGCTTTATGCGTAATTTCGACGCGCTCGCCAATATCGGCGAACATCGCGGTATGTTCGCCGACGATGTCACCCGCCCGGACGGTTGCAAAACCAATGGTGCCCGGCACGCGTTCCCCGGTGTGGCCTTCGCGGGCATAGACCGCACAGTCTTTTAAATCTTTATCAAGTGCATGAGCAATCGCTTCGCCCATCGCCAGCGCCGTGCCGGATGGCGCATCAACCTTATAGCGGTGGTGAGCTTCAACAATCTCAATATCGGTGTAGTTGCCCATCACCTTCGCGGCCTTCTCCAGCAGCTTCAGCATGACGTTAACGCCCACGCTAAAGTTTGCGGCGAAGACAATCGCAATCTCTTTGGATGCATCCTGGATAGCCTGCTTGCCCGCATCGTCAAAACCGGTGGTGCCGATCACCATCCCCTTGCCATGCTGGCGGCAAAATGCCAGATGCGCGAGCGTCCCTTCCGGGCGGGTAAAATCGATGAAGACATCGAAGTCCTCTTTAACCGCCTCCAGGCTGCTTTGCACGGTGACGCCGGTCTTTCCCGCGCCCGCCAGCTCACCAGCATCGGTCCCCAGAAGCGATGAACCGTCACGCTCCAGCGCCGCGCCAAGTGCTACGCCATCCATCTGAAGTGCCGCCTGAATCAGCTGACGGCCCATACGTCCACCCGCGCCCGCAATGGCGACACGGATCTGTGCATCATGCATAGTTATTCTCTTACGTTAAAATGATGTAAACCGTTTTCAGATTAACCAGCCTTTCTGAGCACTGCCAACTGAAAACACCAATAATTAGAATTTAACGTGAAACCGACTTAAATATCAGTAAAAGACATGATTTTGTCGTCACGATAAAGTAACAGGTAAAAAAAAGGCCAGCACAGGAGGTGCTGGCCTTTCATCAGAAAAGGGACTATTCGACTTCGCGGGCGTCGATGCGCAGTTCTTTCGGCACTTCGAAAACAATGTTCTCTTCACGTCCTTCCAGCGGCACCGCTTCGCCGCCGCCCAGTTCCTGCAGACGGGAAATGACGTTTTGTACCAGAATATCCGGCGCGGACGCCCCGGCCGTCACGCCAACGCAGGCCGCGTCTTTAACCCACGCTTCCTGAATATCCGTGGCATCGTCGATCAGGAACGCCGCTTTGCCCATTCGCTGTGCCAGTTCAGCCAGACGGTTGGAGTTAGAGGAGTTTTTAGAGCCGACAACCAGCACCACGTCTGCCTGTTCAGCCAGCGCGCGCACCGCTTCCTGACGATTGGTGGTGGCGTAGCAGATATCATCCTTACGCGGCCCGACGATTTTCGGGAAGCGCTGGCGCAGGGCGTCAATCACGTCTGAGGTGTCGTCTACGGAGAGCGTCGTCTGGGTCATAAACGACAGACGCGCTTCGTTTTTCACGTTCAGCGTCAGGACATCTTCCGGCGACTCCACCAGGTACATTCCCCCTTCCGGGTTGCTGTACTGGCCCATGGTGCCTTCAACTTCCGGGTGGCCGGCATGGCCAATCAGGATCGACTCTTCACCGCGACGGCTGGCGCGCGCCACTTCCATATGCACCTTGGTTACCAGCGGACAGGTCGCATCAAAGACGGTCAGATCGCGACTTTTCGCTTCGTTACGGACCGCCTGAGAGACGCCGTGCGCGGAGAAGATCAGGATCGCACCGTCAGGCACTTCGCTGATCTGCTCGATAAAGATGGCACCGCGTTCGCGCAGGCTGTCGACCACGTAGCGGTTATGCACCACTTCGTGACGCACATAAATCGGCGCGCCGTAAATCTCCAGCGCGTTTTCAACAATGCTGATAGCGCGGTCTACACCGGCGCAAAAGCCGCGCGGGTTAGCCAACAGGATCTGCATCTCAGGCCTCCAGTGCCGGATCGATCTCCAGCACTTCAATATCAAAATGGACAGTGCGCCCGGCAAGCGGATGGTTGAAGTCAACGGTAATCGAGTCGCCGTTGATTTCGCGGATCACGCCAGGCATTTCGCTGCCGTCCATAGCGGTAAAGAGCATAATTGCCCCGATCTCCGGTTCACCCGCGTCCATAAACTCACGACGGGAGAAATACTGGATCAGATCCGGGCTTGGCACGCCAAACGCGGCATCCGGCTCCAGCGAAAAGGCTTTTTTCTCACCCTCTTTCAGACCGAGAAGCTGCTGCTCAAGACCTTCAGACAGGGAGGTATCACCAAGACGAAACAGGGCCGGTTTGCCGTTGTTGCGGGTGGATTCAGCCGTTGAGCCGTCATCCAGCTTCAGCGTAAAGTGAACGAGAACCGCGCTGTTGCTCTGTACGGATTTAGACATGCAAATTGCTCGCTTGTTTTGGGTCATCTGTTGCCCGGTGGCGCTACGCTTACCGGGCCTACGGGAAGCCACAAATTCTGTAGGCCGGGTAAGCGTAGCGCCACCCGGCATTGATGCTTACGCCTGCTCTTTCGCGGCCGGTTTAGGCAAGAAGCCTTCCAGCACGATTAACGCCGCACCGATGCAAATGGCGCTATCGGCGAGGTTAAAGGTCGCGAAGTGCCAGTCGCCGACGTAGAAGTCGATCATATCGACCACAAAGCCGTGCCACAGGCGATCAAACAGGTTGCCCAGCGCGCCGCCAATGATCAGCGCGTAGGCGATGTTATTCAGCTTTTGCGTTGCCTTCGAGCGGTACATCAGCACCGCCAGGATCACGCAGATACCGAGAGCGATACCCGCAAAGAACCAGCGCTGCCAGCCACCGCTGTCGGCAAGGAAACTGAACGCCGCACCGTAGTTGCGCGCGTAGTGCAGGTTAAGCGACGGGAACAGCGGCACCGTCTCCCCCAGAGCAAAGTTCTGGAGGATCAGGAACTTGCTGCCCAGATCGATAATCAGCACCACCACAACCAGCCACAGCCAGCGCAGTCCTGTTGAACAGAGAGTTTTACTCATCAGGCAAACTTACGTTTTTCGCCGTCACCGGCGACGTTGCTTACACAGCGTCCGCAGATGTCTGCGTGTTCCGCCACCTGACCGACATCGGTGGTGTAATGCCAGCAACGCGGGCATTTCTCACCGTCGGCTTTGCTCAGCGCGACTTTCAGTCCTTTGAGCAGTTCGCTCTGCTGAGCATCAGCAGACGCGTCAGCATAATCCGCAACTTTCGCACCGGAGGTCAACAGGACAAATCGTAATTCATCTCCCAGCGCCGTCAGCTTCGCCGCCAGCTCTGGCTCCGCGTACAGGGTCACTGCCGCTTCCAGAGAGCCGCCGACTTTCTTGTCAGCACGTGCCTGCTCGATAACCTTGTTCACTTCGCCACGCACTTTCAGCAGCTCGTCCCAGAAGGCATCGTTCATCGCTTCGGTGCTGGAGAGATCGAACAGACCTTCGTACCATTCGCCGGTGAAGACATACTTCTCACGATCGCCCGGCAGGTAACCCCAGATTTCATCCGCGGTGAAGGACATGATCGGCGCCATCCAGCGTACCAGCGCTTCTGCGATATGGAACAGCGCGGTCTGGCAGCTACGACGCGCCACGCTGTCCGCTTTCGCGGTGTACTGACGGTCTTTGATGATGTCGAGGTAGAACGAGCCCATCTCGATGGAGCAGAAGCGC
This sequence comes from Enterobacter sp. EC_64, assembly GCF_019584165.1. Lineage (NCBI taxonomy): Bacteria > Pseudomonadati > Pseudomonadota > Gammaproteobacteria > Enterobacterales > Enterobacteriaceae > Enterobacter > Enterobacter sp. EC_64. The sequence goes on along the minus strand of NZ_VDAS01000002.1, from coordinate 113,895 downwards.
ATCAGGCGCTGCACCACTTCGTGGAAGTCATAAGACTCATAGGCCTTCAGGATATCTTCCTGCGCCGCTTTCGCGCAGCCTACCGCCCAGCGGTCCAGCACGACCATCTCTTCCGGTTTCACCATGTCTTTTGCCGGATCGAACCCGTTCAGGTTCGCCAGCAGGAAGCGCGCGGTGTTACGAATACGACGATAGCTGTCGGCAGCGCGTTTCAGGATCTCGTCAGACACCGCCATTTCGCCGGTGTAGTCGGTCGACGCCACCCACAGACGCAGAATGTCTGCGCCCAGCTTGTTCATCACATCCTGCGGAGAAACGGTGTTACCGATAGATTTGGACATCTTACGGCCCTGACCATCCACGGTGAAGCCGTGAGTCAGTACCTGACGGTAAGGCGCTTTACCCTTCATGGCGGTAGAGATCATCAGAGATGACATGAACCAGCCGCGGTGTTGGTCAGACCCTTCCAGATACATATCGGCAGCGTGACCGGCAAACTCCGGACGCACGTCAACCACGGAGGAGTGGGTAGACCCGGAATCGAACCACACGTCCAGGGTATCCGGCACTTTCTCGTAGTTATCCGCATCAGCGCCCAGGATGTCGCGGGCGTCGAGATCCCACCACGCCTGGATGCCGTCAACTTCGACGCGCTTCGCCACTTCTTCCATCAGTTCCAAGGTGTTCGGGTGGAGCTCATGCGTCTCTTTATGCACGAACAGCGACATCGGCACGCCCCAGGTACGCTGGCGGGAGATACACCAGTCAGGACGGTTAGCCACCATGGATTCGATACGCGCCTGGCCCCAGTCCGGGATCCACTGCACGCCTTTGATCTCTTTCAGAGACTGCTCGCGCAGGCCCTTCTGATCCATGCTGACGAACCACTGCGGGGTCGCACGGAAGATAATTGGCGTCTTGTGACGCCAGCAGCACGGATAGCTATGCTGCATTTTTTCAACGTGCAGCAGCGCGCCGCTGGTGCGCAGCATGTCGACAATAATGTCGTTCGCTTTGAAGACGTTGATGCCGTCCAGCGCGGGGTAGGTGCCAGGCAGGTAGGAGCCGTCCGGCCCCACCGGGTTAGCGATTTCCAGACCGTACTTCAGGCTGATGTTGTAGTCGTCAGGACCGTGGCCACCGGCGGTATGTACCGCACCGGTACCCGCGTCCAGCGTGACGTGGTCGCCCAGGATCGCCGGAACGTCGAAGTCCAGGAACGGGTGTTTGAAGCGCATCAGCTCCAGCGCGTCGCCTTTAACTGTGCCCAGCACGGTGTAATCGGCGATGTTCGCGCGCTTCAGCACGCTTTCAACCAGATCTTTCGCCAGGATAACCGCCTGGCCGTCAATCTGCACCAGCGCGTATTCGAACTCACCGGACAGGGAGATCGCGCGGTTGGCTGGCAGGGTCCACGGGGTGGTGGTCCAGATCACCAGCGAGATCGGGCCGTTAACGGACGACACGCCAAATTTGGCTTTCACCGCATCCTGATCGACGGCATGGAAGGCTACGTCGATAGACGGAGAGGTTTTGTCGTAATACTCCACTTCCGCTTCTGCCAGCGCAGAACGGCAGTCCACGCACCAGTGCACCGGCTTCGCGCCTTTGTGCAGGTGGCCGTTACCGATGATTTTGCCCAGCGCACGGATGATGTTGGCTTCGGTTTTGAAGTCCATGGTCAGGTACGGATGCGACCAGTCGCCCAGTACGCCCAGACGGATGAAGTCAGCGCGCTGACCGTCAACCTGGGTGGCTGCGTATTCGCGGCACTTCGCACGGAACTCAGCGGCGGTGAATTTCTCACCAGGCTTGCCAAATTCCTGCTCAACTTTCAGCTCGATTGGCAGGCCGTGGCAGTCCCAGCCCGGAACGTAAGGCGAGTCATATCCTGCGAGTCCTTTGGACTTCACGATAATGTCTTTCAGAATCTTGTTTACAGAGTGACCAATATGAATGCTGCCATTCGCATAGGGAGGGCCATCATGCAGAATGAAGGTTTTTTTGCCTTTTTTGGCTGCACGAATGATGCCGTACAGGTCATCATCGGTCCAACGCGCCAGCATTCCCGGTTCACGCTTGGCGAGATCGCCGCGCATCGGGAACCCTGTTTCCGGCAAATTCAGGGTTGATTTATAGTCACTCATCAGATTCTCGGTTCCGTATTTATCACGTAGGCAGTTAAGCCGGGTTCAAAGCCCAAAAAACTCGCGGGCTGTTAATTCATCTCGCGCAATTTGCGCTTTGAGTTCATCCAGCGAACCAAATCGCTGCTCGTTGCGTATTTTTTTACGCAGTATCACATCTATATGGCGACCATACAGGTCCATTACAACGTCCAGCAGGTGCACTTCTAGCTGTTGACGCACACCGGCGACGGTCGGACGCGTGCCAATGTTGGCGACGCCGTAAAACGGCTTTTCGCCCAGTCCTGCCACTTCCACCGCATAGACCCCTTTAACCGGGGAAACCTGACGACGCAGCGGTATATTCGCCGTCGGGAAACCTATCGTGCGGCCCAGCGCATCGCCATGGACCACGCGACCAGAGATGGTGAACGGATGTCCCAGCAGGTTTTCTGCCGTATCCAGTTCATCGTTGGCCAGCGCCTGCCGCACTGCCGTGCTGCTGACGCGCACGCCGCCTTCACAGAAGGTCATCGCGCTGGTGACGTCAAAACCGTACTCCAGACCAGCCTTCTGTAATAGCAAGAAATCACCCTGACGACCAGCGCCAAAGCGGAAATCATCGCCCACGGCAAGAAACTGCACGCCAAGACGCTTCACCAGCAGGTCGCTGACGAAATTTTGTGCTGTCAGCGCGGCAAAGCGGCGATCGAAACGTACGCACAATACATAGTCCACGCCGGACTCAGCCAGATAGCGCAACTTCTCGCGCAGGCGTGTAAGACGGGCGGGAGATTTATCGCCCGCAAACAGCTCCAGCGGCTGCGGTTCGAAAATCATCACTACAACGGGCAGGCCGCGGGCCTCCCCTTCTTTACGCAATCCCTGCAACAGCGCCTGATGACCACGATGCACGCCGTCGAAATTACCAATGGTCAGCACGCACCCGTGCGGGGCTCTGCTGAGATTATGTATGCCGCGTATCAGCTTCATGTCTGGCTCAAAACAGTGAAAATCGCCAAAGTATACCTTGTACAGCGGTTAAGGTTAACCGGCGATTGTTCGTGCAAAACAGAAAGCCGTAATGATTTCATCAGGCTGACCTTTCGCAGCGAAAAAATCTGCTCGCGAACTGCGATTTTTATGCCGAAAAGCTGTATTCACGGACAACAAGCTGGTAGAATCCTGCGCCATCACTACGTAACGTAGCGTCGCCACATTAACGGCGCTTATTTGCACAAATCCATTGACAAAAGAAGGTATAGAGGGCATATTCCTCGGCCTTTGAATTGTCCACATAGATCATATTTGGGAGTTGGACCTTGGCTAATATCAAATCAGCTAAGAAACGTGCTATTCAGTCTGAAAAGGCTCGTAAGCACAATGCAAGCCGTCGCTCTATGATGCGTACTTTCATCAAGAAAGTATACGCAGCTATCGAAGCTGGCGACAAAGCTGCTGCGCAGAACGCATTTAACGAAATGCAACCAATCGTGGATCGTCAGGCTGCTAAAGGTCTGATCCACAAAAACAAAGCAGCGCGTCATAAAGCAAACCTGACCGCGCAGATCAACAAACTGGCTTAATCGCCGCTTGTTGTTGCTTGTTTTAAAAGAACCCGCTTAACGCGGGTTTTTTTATATCTTCAGATTGCCGGTGGCGTAAACAGCGCCGAGTAGTCACGGTTACAGATTCGCTGTACCGCCGGATGCTGAATCATCCTTTCAGCAAAGATGGCGTGATACTCCTCCATCACGTTATCCACTCTGCCTATCTCCGTAATCTTGTCGTCCGAATAGAGATCGTGCGCGTAGAGCGTCGGCGCAACGAAGATGGCGTTGTGGGCTTCACCAAAGGCTTTCATTAGCGCCGCATCGTCAAATTCGCCGAGGATTTCCACGTTTAACCCCTGCGAGTTAAACCAGTTCAGGAGCTTGCGCCCCAGCATGGAACGTCTTCCCGGCACCAGCAGTCGACGCTCTTCCAGGCAGGCCGGGAAGGGTTTCTCCGGCGGCGGATTAATGCACCAGAAGCTCACGCCGCATTCCCCAATTTTCACCGAGAACAGCCCTTCCTGCTGCGTCGAGTCGATCGGACAATCCGAGATAATCATGTCCAGCTTGTGCTGGCTCAGCTGTTCCAGCAGCATCTCGTGGGTGGATTCAAAGCAGCGAAGATGAATTTGTTCATCTTCAACCACCGCCGCATCCAGCACGCCGCTCACCAGCCGTTTGGACAGCGCATCCGCCACGCCAACATCAAAGAGCAGGTTCGACTCTTTGCGGTAGTTGACGATATCCAGCATCTCCTGGCTAAGGGTAAACATTTTGTCCGCGTAGCGGAAAACCAACTCACCCAGCTCGCTGGGTTCAATCCCGCGCCCCTTACGCTTGAACAGCTTGCCCTGCAAACGTTCTTCCAGCGCCTTGATTTGCCCGGTGATGGTTTGCGGCGTCAGGTAGAGCGCCTCTGCAGCCCCGACCACCGAGCCCTGTCTATAGACGTGCCAGAAGTAGTAAAGATGGTTGTAATTCAAATGAGACATCGCGTCTTCGCTCCTTGAGTGTGTTTCGGGAGAAGGATCGCCTCCTCCCGGTGTTCCGTTATGCCTGGACGGCCTGTCCGGACAATTTCACCTTCAACAAGGTATAACCAATTACGGCGGCCAGTAATGACCCGATGAGAATGCCGAGTTTCGCCCAGACGATCAGCTCAGGCGCATGCGCGCCAAATGCCAGCGTCGAGATAAAGATCGACATCGTAAATCCTATTCCACACAGCACGCCAACGGCCATAATCTGCTTAAACGTGGTGCCGTGCGGCAATGACGCCAGCTTCAGTTTCGTCGCCAGCCAGCAAAAGAGGCTAATACCCAGCGGCTTACCGATAAACAGACCGGCAATAATGCCCAGCGGCAGCACGGACGTCAGCCCGTCCAGCGTCACGCCGCCCAGCGAAACCCCGGCGTTAGCAAACGCAAACAGGGGCAGGATCATAAAGGCGACCCACGGGTGCAGCACATGCTCCAGCTGTTTGGCCGGCGACTTGCCGTCCTGAGGCTTAAGCGGTACGAAGAAGCCGACGATCACCCCAGCCAGCGTGGCGTGCACGCCGGATTTCAGCACCGCCGTCCACAGCACCATCCCCACGAGGATGTAGATACCGATGCGGCGCACGTTAAAGATGTTCAGCAGCGCCAGCACCGCAATCGCTCCGGCAGCCACGCTCAGAGACAGGATCGACAGATCGCTGGTATAGAACAGCGCGATAATCACAATGGCGCCAAGATCATCGATGATCGCCAGCGCCATCAGGAAGATTTTCAGCGCAACCGGCACGCGGCTTCCCAGCAAGGCCAGCACCCCGAGCGCAAAAGCGATATCCGTCGCGGCCGGGATCGCCCAGCCGTGACGTGCAACCGGATCCTGCCAGGTGAACGCCAGGAAGAGCAGCGCCGGCACCACCATCCCACCGAGCGCGGCAATGACCGGGAACGCCGCGCGCTGGCGGCTGGCAAGCGAGCCCAGAACCAGCTCACGCTTAACTTCAAGCCCCACCAGCAGGAAGAACACCGCCATCAGCGCATCGTTGATCCACAGCAGCATGTTCTTGTTAATTTCCAGCGCCCCGACCTTCAGCTCAACGGGCGTTTCCAGAAATGCATGATAGAGATCCCGCGTGATGCCAAGATTAGCCAGCACCATCGCGGCCGCTGCGGCAATAATCAGGAGCACGCCACCGGACGCCTCACTGCTAAAGAAACGGTGTAGTAATTTCATTTAAGTTCTCTCTTTTACAACAATACCTCGATAAAACCATAATACCAAGCCAAATAGATCGGCAAAAACAGATTAATATTGAGTATAGATTCACTTTTACCGAGCAATAACCGTAAATAAAAAAAGCCCGGAATCGCTTCCGGGCTTTTTGAAGATGAAAACCAGCTAACGGATTAGCGGGTCAAATCATCGAAGAATTTTTTGACGCCATCGAAGAAGCTTTTGGAACGCGGGCTGTTTTTCTCACCCGTCGGACCACCAAAGCTTTCCTGCAACTCTTTCAGCAGCTGTTTCTGCTTATCGTTCAGGCCAACCGGTGTTTCCACGACGACGCGGCACAGCAGGTCGCCCTGCGCACCACCGCGAACGGATTTAACGCCTTTCCCGCGCATGCGGAACAGCTTACCGGTCTGGGTCTCGCCCGGGATCTTCAGATTGACGCGACCATCCAGCGTCGGCACTTCGATTTCGCCGCCGAGAGCCGCCATCGCGAAGTTGATCGGCACTTCACAGTACAGGTTGTTCCCTTCGCGCTCGAAGATAGCGTGCTGTTTCACCTGCACCTGAACGTACAGATCGCCTGCCGGTGCGCCGTGTTCACCAGCTTCACCCTCACCCGCCAGACGGATGCGGTCGCCCGTATCCACGCCAGCCGGGATTTTAACGGACAGGGTCTTGGTTTTCTCAACGCGACCGTGGCCGTGGCATTTGGTGCACGGATCTTTAATCAGCGTACCGCGACCGTGACAGTGAGGACAGGCCTGCTGTACCGCGAAGAAGCCCTGACGCATCTGAACCTGACCGGAGCCGTGACAGGTTGGACAGGTCTGCGGCTGGGTACCCGCTTTCGCGCCGCTGCCGTGGCAGACGTCACACTCTTCCAGCGTCGGAATACGGATCTCTTTGGTAACACCGCGAACGGCCTCTTCCAGCGTCAGATCCATGTTGTAGCGCAGATCCGCGCCGCGCGCCGCGCGCTGACGACCACGCCCGCCGCCGAAGATGTCGCCAAACACATCACCAAAGATATCGCTGAAGTCGGCACCGCCGCCAAAGCCGCCGCCACCGAATCCACCGCCGCCCATGCCGCCCTGTTCAAAGGCTGCGTGACCGTACTGGTCATAGGCCGCACGTTTTTGTGCATCGGTCAGAACTTCGTAGGCTTCTTTGATCTCTTTAAATTTGGCTTCAGCCTCTTTGTCACCCTGATTACGGTCCGGGTGGAATTTCATGGCCAGGCGCTTATACGCCTTTTTGATTTCACGCTCTTCCGCAGTTTTCGGAACGCCTAAAATCTCGTAATAGTCTTGCTTTGCCATTGGTTTTTTTAAGCCCCTTAACATGCGAGCACGGGCGTGGAGAGTTCTCCTACGCCCGTGCCGATTAATTACCCTGCATCAGGGCGATTATTTTTTATCTTTAACTTCTTCGAACTCAGCGTCGACAACATCGTCGTCTTTCGCATTGTTCGCCGAAGCGTCAGCGCCCGCCTGCTGTTGAGCGTGCTGCTGCTGAGCGATTTCCATCAGCTTCTGAGAAGCCTGTGCCAGTTCCTGCATCTTCGCTTCGATGTCCGCTTTATCTTCACCTTTCAGTGAGGATTCCAGCGCACTCAGTGCAGCTTCGATAGCAGTCTTGTCTTCCGCTGGCAGTTTATCGCCTGCTTCTTCAACCTGCTTACGGGTGCTGTGCAGCAGATGGTCACCCTGGTTACGGGTCTGAACCAGCTCTTCGAACTTACGGTCGGATTCCGCGTTAGCTTCGGCATCGCGAACCATTTTTTCGATTTCCGCCTCGTTCAGACCAGAAGATGCCTTGATGGTGATCTTCTGCTCTTTACCGCTGTTTTTGTCTTTCGCAGACACGTGCAGGATACCGTCAGCATCGATGTCGAAGGTGACTTCGATCTGTGGCATGCCGCGCGGTGCCGGGTTAATACCGTCCAGGTTGAACTGACCCAGAGATTTGTTATCCGCCGCACGCTTACGCTCACCCTGCAGCACATGAATGGTTACCGCAGACTGGTTGTCTTCAGCGGTAGAGAACACCTGGCTGTGCTTGGTTGGGATGGTGGTGTTTTTGTTGATGAGCGCAGTCATCACACCGCCCATGGTTTCGATACCCAGAGACAGCGGGGTAACGTCCAGCAGCAGTACGTCTTTCACTTCACCGGTCAGTACGCCACCCTGAACCGCAGCACCGATAGCCACTGCTTCGTCCGGGTTAACGTCTTTACGTGGCTCTTTACCAAAGAACTCAGCCACTTTCTTCTGCACCATTGGCATACGGGTCTGGCCACCAACGAGGATAACGTCGTTGATATCAGACACGGACAGGCCAGCGTCCTGCAGAGCAACTTTCAGCGGCTCGATAGAACGGTTCACCAGGTCTTCTACCAGGCTTTCCAGTTTCGCACGGGTCACTTTGATGTTCATGTGTTTAGGACCGGTCGCGTCTGCAGTGATGTACGGCAGGTTCACGTCGGTCTGCTGAGCGGAAGACAGTTCGATCTTCGCTTTCTCAGCGGCTTCTTTCAGGCGCTGCATAGCCAGCGGGTCATTACGCAGGTCAATGCCCTGATCTTTCTTGAACTCGTCAACGAGGTAGTTGATCAGACGGGTATCGAAGTCTTCACCACCCAGGTGGGTATCACCGTTGGTTGCCAGAACTTCGAAGGTTTTTTCGCCGTCAACTTCGTCGATTTCGATAATAGAGATATCGAAGGTACCACCACCCAGGTCGTAAACCGCGATAGTACGGTTGCCGACTTCTTTATCCAGACCGTAAGCCAGAGCAGCCGCGGTTGGTTCGTTGATGATACGTTTTACTTCCAGACCTGCGATACGGCCAGCATCTTTGGTTGCCTGACGCTGAGCATCGTTGAAGTATGCAGGAACGGTGATAACAGCTTCAGTTACCGGCTCACCCAGGTAATCTTCTGCGGTTTTCTTCATTTTTTTCAGCACTTCAGCAGAAATCTGCGGTGGTGCTGTTTTGGTGCCTTTCACATCAAGCCATGCATCGCCGTTATCTGCCGCGATGATTTTGTAAGGCATGATGGAAACGTCACGCTGAACTTCTTCGTCCTGGAAGCGGCGACCGATCAGGCGTTTAATCGCAAACAGAGTGTTTTGCGGGTTTGTCACTGCCTGACGTTTAGCCGGCTGACCAACCAGAGTTTCACCGTCCTGGGTATAAGCAATGATAGAAGGCGTGGTGCGATCGCCCTCGGCGTTCTCCAGCACGCGTGCAGTAGTGCCATCCATAATCGCTACACAAGAGTTGGTAGTACCCAGGTCGATACCAATAATTTTACCCATCTAAACGTCTCCACTAAAAATTCAGTCAACATGTGGTTGTGTACCTGTAATAAGGGCAGAACGTGCTTTTTCAACTGCCCAGATTTGATTTTTTTCAGGTCCACACACTGCGGTTGACTACAAGATGGGGTCGCGACGGCATCCATCAAGGGGCAAGCATAAAAAAAATTTTAATTTCACCCTGATGAGATCATAGACGCCATCGATTGCGCCCATTATGATGCCGCGCCCCGTCAGGGAGAACTGACGCGGGTTTAACCATTTCACCATATTAATGATGATTTTTTTGAGGACTTATGGGCAACACTAAGTTGGCTAATCCGGCTCCGCTGGGCCTGATGGGTTTTGGCATGACCACTCTTCTGCTGAACCTGCACAATATCGGGATGTTCCCGATGGATGGCATCATCCTGGCGATGGGCATTTTTTATGGCGGTATCGCGCAAATCTTTGCGGGCCTGCTGGAATATAAGAAAGGCAATACCTTCGGCTTAACCGCCTTCACCTCTTACGGTTCTTTCTGGCTGACCCTGGTCGCCATTCTGCTGCTGCCTAAAATGGGCATGGCAGACGCGGCAAACGCCCACTTCCTGGGCGTCTACCTGGGCCTGTGGGGCGTCTTCACCCTGTTCATGTTCTTCGGTACCCTGAAAGGCAACCGCATGCTGCAGTTCGTCTTCCTGAGCCTGACCGTGCTGTTTGCCCTGCTGGCAATCGGTCACCTGGTGGATAACGAAGGCATCGTTCACGTTGCCGGCTGGATTGGTCTGGTTTGCGGCGCAAGCGCTATCTACCTGGCAATGGGTGAAGTGCTGAACGAGCAGTTTGACCGCACCGTTCTACCGATTGGTGAAAAACACTGATCCCTCTGTCGTGCCCGCCTCGCGGGCACGACATCCCCCCGCCTGACGAAGCCAAAATCCCAATACCAGCCCCATCACCGACAGCGCCAGCACGTACCAGGCCGGAGCCATGGGAGAGACGCCCATCAGGACCGTCACCGCAATCGGCGTCAGCCCACCGAAAATGGCATACGACACGTTGTAGGAAAATGAGATCCCGGTGAAGCGTACCTCCGGCGGGAACGCGCGCACCATGACGTAAGGCACCGCGCCGACAACGCCCACGCACAGCCCTACCACGCCGTACAGCAGGAACAACTGTTCAGGATGGCTGCCAGCCAGATGGTAAAACGCCCAGCTTGAAGCGGCCAGTAACAGGCTGCCGACAATAAAGGTAACGCTGGCCCCGAAACGATCTGCCGCCAGCCCGGCGGCCAGACAGCCAAAGCAGAGCATGATTGTCGCGATACTGTTTGCCTGTAGCGTCACGGCTGGGGCGAAACCGTACTGCTTTTGCAGCCACACCGGAGACATCAATATCACCACCACAATCCCGGCCGAGAGTAGCCAGGTGAGCAGCATCGACACCACCACCGCCTTTTTATGACGTACCACAACCGCCTTCACCGGCAGCTCCTGCGCCAGCGCTTTACGCTGCTGCATTTCGAGGAAAATCGGTGTCTCCTGCAGCCAGCGGCGCAGGTACATCGCCACCAGGCCAAACGCCCCACCCAGCAGGAACGGAATACGCCAGCCCCAGTCGTGTACGGCCTGCTGCGTCATGCTGGTATTCACAATGGTGGCGACCACCGAGCCGAGCAGGATCCCGACCGTCAGCCCCGCGGTTAAGGTTCCGCAGGCGATACCAATGCGGCGCGCCGGAACATGCTCTGCGACAAACACCCACGCGCCCGGCACTTCACCGCCAATCGCCGCGCCCTGAAGCACGCGCATCAGCAACAGCAGCAGCGGCGCGAGAATGCCCATCGAGGCATAGGTGGGCAGCAGACCAATGGCCAGCGTGGGTACCGCCATCAGCAGGATGCTGAGGGTAAACATCTTTTTACGCCCGACCAGATCGCCAAAGTGGGCCATGATAATGCCGCCCAGCGGACGCGCCAGATACCCGGCAGCAAAAATGCCGAAGGTTTGCACCTGACGCAGCCACTCCGGTATATCTGCCGGGAAGAAGAGCTCCCCCACTACGGCAGCGAAGAAGACGAAGATAATGAAGTCGTAAAACTCCAGCGCACCGCCTAAGGCCGCGAGCGTGAGGGTTTTGTAGTCCTGTCGATTCAGAGGTCGGGTGTTATGTGACATAGCGAACCATTATGCGTGTATTGTGGATTTATTTTTACAGCAATCGTAAAGAAAAAATTACTATACCGTAAAACCGTTACCACGCTATCGCCGCTTCAGCTTATGTCACATATTGATTAATTTCAGGAGATTGTTTCGCGACGCGCGTTTTTAGGACGAAAAGCTGCTACCACTTTCTCATCGGTTTCGACATACGGGCCGTCAAGCAGCTGTATACAATACGGTACACTTGCAAAGATGCCGTGAACGATGACGCTGCCGTCTTCCGCTTTTAGCCCTTCCAGCGTCTCTTTGATCGACTTCGGCTGCCCCGGGAGGTTCAGAATCAACGCCTGCTTGCGGATCACCCCTACCTGGCGGGAAAGAATGGCCGTCGGGACAAAGTGTAGACTGATCTGGCGCATCTGTTCGCCGAAGCCTGGCATTTCACGATCGGCAATCGCCAGCGTCGCGTCCGGCGTCACATCACGGCGCGCGGGCCCGGTTCCGCCGGTGGTTAACACCAGGTGACAGCTCATCTCATCCACCAGCTCACACAGGGTCTGCTCGATAATCGGCTGTTCGTCGGGAATAAGGCGAGTCTGGATCTCAAACGGGGTAGTCAGTGCACTGGCCAGCCACGCTTCCAGAGCGGGGATGCCTTTATCCTGGTAAACACCGCTGGAGGCGCGGTCAGAAATCGACACTAAGCCGATGCGTAAGGTATTCATATCCATTCCATTCAAAGAGTACTGATTAAAGGGAATGATACACGCAGAGAGGAAATTCAGACAGGGTACGAAAGCAGTCGCGTGACCGGGAGCCCGGTCACGCGGAATGATTACAGCAGGTCGCCGATCATTTTTTCCAGTTTTTCCTGGTCAACAGCAAACTTACGGATACCGTCCGCCAGCTTGTCTACCGCCATTGGATCCTGGTTGTGCTGCCACAGGAACTCGGATTCAGTGATGCGCTCTGGGCGTGCTTTCACTTCACCGGTGTAGGACAGTTTACGCTCCAGAGTACCTTCGCTTTCAGCCAGCTCTTTCAGCAGCGCTGGCGCGATGGTCAGGCGGTCACAGCCAGCCAGCTCGATGATTTCACCGACGTTACGGAAGCTTGCGCCCATAACCACGGTCTCATAGCCGTGCTGTTTGTAGTATTCGTAGATTTCAGTCACAGAAATCACGCCTGGATCTTCAGCCGGTGCGTACTCTTTCTTATCGGTGTTGGCTTTGTACCAGTCCAGAATACGGCCCACGAACGGAGAAATCAGGTATACGCCAGCTTCTGCACATGCACGCGCCTGTGCGAAGGAGAACAGCAGGGTCAGGTTACAGTTGATACCCTCTTTTTCCAGCTGCTCTGCCGCGCGGATACCCTGCCAGGTAGAAGCCAGTTTGATCAGGATACGATCGTTGCTGATGCCCGCATCGTTGTACAGTTTGATCAGACGTTTTGCTTTCGCGATAGACGCTTCGGTGTCGTAGGAGAGACGCGCGTCCACTTCGGTAGAGATACGGCCCGGAACCAGTTTCAGGATCTCCAGACCGATGTTCACGGCCAGTTTATCAGTAGCGTCCACAACCTGCTGCGCGCGGTCGTTGCTCTGCGCTTTCGCCCAGGTCACAGCCTCGTCAATCAGTTTGCGATACTCAGGGATCTGTGCGGCGTTAAGGATCAGAGAAGGGTTAGTTGTGGCATCCTGCGGCTGGTACAGCTTCATTGCCGCGATATCTCCGGTGTCAGCTACGACAGTGGTGAACTGACGAAGGGAGGTCAATTTATCCGTCATGATAGTGTTTCTCTTTTAACGTGCCCTGGATAATTCACGCTACCGACAGCATGCCTGCAGCGGAAAAATGACAGGTTTACTTGTTAGGGGGATGTAACCGGTCTGCCCTGATGATAACACGACGGAGGGGTAGCGCAACCGCAGACAGTGCGCTTAGGCAGAGTATGATAAACTCAGAATATTAACAGGCTGCTAAGCAACAGCATGCCCAATCAGTGGTAGCGCTTACATATTCACGTTGGCATCAACAAGAGGGACGTTAATGCCTGATTTCTTTTTCTTTATTAACGAAGTCCTCTGGGGTTCGATAATGATTTACCTGCTTCTGGGAGCAGGTATTTGGTTTACGCTACGCAGTGGGTTTATCCAGTTTCGCTATATTCGCAAGTTTGGCAGAAGTCTGAAAAACAGCGTCACGCCCCAGCCGGGCGGATTAACGTCGTTTCAGGCGCTCTGTACCAGCCTTGCGGCACGCCTGGGCAGCGGGAATCTGGCGGGGGTAGCACTGGCCATCAGCGCCGGTGGGCCAGGCGCGGTCTTCTGGATGTGGATGACGGCACTTCTCGGTATGGCCACCTCCTTTGCCGAAAGTTCGCTTGCGCAACTCTATAAAGAGAAAGATAAGCGCGGCCAGTTTCGCGGTGGTCCAGCCTGGTACATGGCGCGTGGCCTGGGGATGCGCTGGATGGGCGTCCTGTTCTCGCTTTTTTTACTGCTCGCGTACGGTCTTATTTTTAATACCGTCCAGGCGAACTCGGTCGCCCATGCCATGCGCTATGCCTTCTCCTGCCCCGAGTGGCTCGCGGGTCTCGCTTTAGCTTCGATCGTTCTGCTTACCATTTCATTCGGTCTCAAGGGTATCGCTCGCCTGATGCAGTGGCTGGTGCCCATTATGGCGCTGCTCTGGGTTGCCGCGAGCCTGTTCGTCGCCGCACTGCATCTCGACCAGGTGCCGGGCGTGCTTGCCACCATCGTCAAAAGCGCCTTTGGCTGGCGCGAAGTGGCTTCCGGCGCGCTGGGCTACACCTTCAGCCAGGCGCTGATGGCGGGTTTTCAGCGGGGCATGTTCTCCAATGAAGCCGGTATGGGGTCAACCCCCAATGCGGCAGCCGCCGCCTCTTCCTGGCCGCCACACCCGGCCGCACAAGGTATTGTGCAGATGATTGGCGTCTTTACCGATACCATTATTATCTGTTCCGCCAGCGCCATGATTTTGCTGCTGGCAGGCCCCGTCCCCCACGCGTCGGGAACCGTCGGGATACAGCTTCTCCAGCAGGCGCTGGTGACCCTGACCGGCGGCTGGGGAGCCGGATTTGTCTCTCTCATCCTGATCTTGTTTGCCTTCAGCTCGATTGTGGTGAATTACCTCTACGCCGAAAATAACCTTATTTTCCTGAAACTCGACTCCCGCGCCGCGATCGGCACCCTGCGTCTTGGGGTTATCCTGATGGTGGTAGCAGGCTCCCTGCTCAGTATGCCGCTGGTCTGGCAACTGGCCGATATCATTATGGCGCTGATGGCAATCACTAACCTCACGGCGATCCTGCTGCTCTCGCCCGTGGTGACCCTGATTGCCAGAGACTATCTGCGTCAGCGCAAACTCGGCGTTCCGCCGGTCTTTGATCCCGCCCGCTATCCCGATATCAAGGCGCAGCTTGCCCCCGGCACGTGGGATGATTTGCCACGGCAATAACAGCTATCGATCAATTCAGGGCGTTTTTTTGCTAAAGTCGCTCTAAATTTCCTGCAAGGACTGGATATGTTGATTCTGATTTCACCTGCAAAAACGCTCGACTACCAGAGCCCGCTCGCCACCGAGCGCTATACCCAGCCTGAACTGCTGGACTATTCGCAACAGCTGATCCGCGAAGCGCGTAAGCTCTCAGCACCGCAAATCGCCTCGCTGATGAGCATCAGCGACAAGCTGGCCGATTTGAACGCGACCCGCTTTCACGAGTGGCACCCGGATTTCACCCCGGCTAACGCTCGCCAGGCGATTCTGGCGTTTAAAGGCGATGTGTACACTGGCCTGCAGGCGGAAGATTTTAGCGAAGCCGATTTCGATTTTGCCCAGCAGCATCTGCGCATGCTGTCGGGCCTGTACGGCGTACTGCGCCCGCTGGATCTGATGCAGCCTTATCGTCTGGAGATGGGGATTCGCCTGGAGAATGCCAAAGGCAAAGACCTGTACCATTTCTGGGGCGATATCATCACCGATAAGCTGAATGCGGCCCTGCACGCTCAGGGCGATAACGTGGTAATTAACCTGGCGTCCGATGAATACTACAAGTCGGTGAAGCCGAAAAAGCTGGATGCCGACATCATCAAGCCGGTGTTCCTCGACGAGAAGAACGGCAAGTTCAAAGTGATCAGCTTCTACGCCAAGAAAGCGCGCGGTCTGATGAGCCGCTACATCATTCAGAACCGCCTGACGAAGCCGGAGCAGCTAACCGCCTTCAACAGCGAAGGCTATTTCTTTGACGAGGCGTCGTCAGGGAAAGGCGAACTGGTGTTTAAGCGCCACGAGCAGTAAAAACAAACCCCGCCGGCTGGCGGGGTTTTGCATTAGTGGTGTTTCCAGTCCGGACCTGGACGATGATCGTCATGATGATGGTCACGCTCGCTATGCTCATCGTGAGGACGCCAGCGGTTATCGCGCCAGTCATAATGCGCCTTCCACCAGTCATGGTCGCGCCAGCGGCCGCCGTCCCAGTAGTGACCGTTATTATCCTGGTCGCCAATCTGCAGTTTGACCGCAGGCACAAGGGTGATTTCAGATGCCTGTACCGCCATGGGAGCGACCAGCATCAGTGAAAGCGCAATCAGCACAGGTTTCAGTGTAGACATCGGTGACTCCTTATTATCGTTGCCCAACGTGGGCCGTTGTAAGGAGAGTACGCGAGGGGAACGGGGGATGTTATTCTCTGCAATCCTAAACGCTAAGTGACCGCATTTATTGGGAATTTCTGCTTTTTCCCTGCTATTTTTCTCCTTAATTTCTTCACAAAAAAGCCGGGTGGCGACTTCGCCTTACCCGGCCTACGTTCTGAGCCGTTGTAGGTCGGGTAAGGCGTAGCCGCACCCGACAAAAATCACGCACGGGTCATCATCAGCTTACGCAGCGCCGCAAAGTCCGCCGGCAGCTCATGGGACAGCAGCGGCAGGTCGGCACGCTCGGCCAGTTCTTTCGGCAGCGGCAGCGTTTCGCCCAGGATCGCCTCCACGCTCTCTTTGAACTTCGCCGGATGTGCGGTTCCCAGGAACAGGCCGTATTCACCCGGGTTAAGCTGGTCGCGCAGCGCGCGGTAAGCAATTGCCGCGTGCGGTTCAGAGGTATACCCCACCGCCTTCAGCTCGCGCATGGTGGATTTGGTGGTCTCATCCGTCACCGCAGCATAGCCCAGGTCACCCAGGCGCCAGATCTTACGGCGGAACAGCTCTTCCACGCGCGGCCAGTTGTTCGGCTGAGAGACATCCATCGCATTGGAGAGGGTCGCCTGCGTGGCGTTCGGCGCCCACTTCCCGTCTTTCAGGAAGCGCGGCACGGTGTCATTGGCGTTGGTGGCGGCGATAAAGCGTTTCACCGGCAGACCCAGGGATTTCGCCAGCAGGCCTGCCGTCAGATCGCCGAAGTTACCGCTCGGCACGGAGATCACCAGCTGATTGCGCGCGTCCTGCGGCAGCTGCGCCACCGCTTCGAAGTAGTAGCAAATCTGCGCCAGCAGACGGCTGATGTTGATGGAGTTGGCGGAGTTCAGACCCAGCGCCACCTTCAGCTCTTCGTCGTCGAAGGCCTGCTTGACCAGCGCCTGACAGGCATCGAAATCGCCGTCAATTGCCACGGTTTCAATGTTGCCGCCGAGGGTGCAGAACAGTTTCTCCTGCAGCGGGCTGATTTTACCTTTCGGATAGAGGATCACCACGCGGACGTTTTTCAGGCCGTAGAACGCGTGGGCGACCGCCGCGCCGGTATCCCCGGAGGTCGCGGTCAGGATGGTCACCGGCTTGTCGCCACTGATGTGGGTCAGCATCTGCGCCATAAAGCGGCCGCCGAAGTCTTTGAACGCCAGCGTCGGACCGTGGAACAGCTCCAGGCAGCCAACATCAGGCTCAACCTGCTGAACCGGCGCCGGGAAGGCGAATGCCGCGCGTACGCGCTCTTCCAGCAGCTCCTGCGGAATTTCATCGCCGATAAACGCGGACAGAATTTTGGTGCTGCGGGTCACAAAATCCTGCTTCAGCAGGTCATCAATCTCGGTCAGCTGGAATTCCGGCAGGTCATGCGGGAAAAACAGCCCCTGATTTTTGCCCAGTCCCTGCGTTACCGCCTGCGCGAAGCTGACCTGCTCGTTATGATCTTTAAGGTTGTAGAGTTTCATTAATTATCCCAATACTCGTGCGCCAGCCGTGTCCAGACGGCAAATATGAACAAAGCCTTCCTGATTTTGCAGGTAGTGTTTAGAGAGCCAGTCCGCCACGCGCTGCGCAGTGTCAGGCTTGTCGCACAGGGCGAACAGCGTCGGGCCGGAGCCGGAGATGCCACACGCCTGCGCGCCGATATCCATGGACGCCTGTCGCGCCTCGTTAAAGCCGGGCAGCAGCTTCGTGCGGTACGGCTCGGCAATGACGTCCTTCATCAGTTTGGCCGCCAGCTGCGGCTGACGGGTGTAGCAGGCGTGGATAAAGCCCGCCAGATGACGCCCGTGGGCGATACAGTCCTGACGGCGATACTGCGCGGGCAGGATCGCACGCGCTTCCGCGGTTGATACCTTGATACCCGGATAGGCCAGCACCCACAGCCACTCATCAAACCCTGGCACCTGCTGGCTGATGATGCCATTTTCTTCGATCATCAGCTGCATGCCGCCGAGGAAGCATGGCGCAACGTTGTCATAATGAATGCTGCCGGAGATACGCCCTTCCAGCTCGCCCATTAAGGCAAGCAGGCGGTTGTTGTTCAGCGGCTTGCCGCAGTGCTCGTTCATCGCCACCAGCGCGGCGACCACCGAGCAGGCGCTGGAACCCAGCCCGGAGCCAATCGGCATACTTTTTTCCAGCGTCATGGCAACCGGCACGTTTTTACCGATCTCCTGACAGAAACGCTCCCAGCACTGATAGACGATATTCTCGCGTGGCTCAGACGGCAGTTTGCTGGCGAAGCGACCCACGTTATTCAGGCTGAAGCTGTCTGCCGCTTCCACCGTCACCGTATCGCCCAGCAGCGAACCGTCCACCGGCGTTACCGCCGCACCCAGCACGTCAAATCCGACGCTCATATTCGCGCTGGAAGCCGGGGCATAAACTTTGACCATGTTAAACTCCTAACTTCCATGACAGGGTACGCAGCAGATCGGCAAAGACACCCGCCGCCGTAACGTCGTTCCCTGCGCCATAGCCGCGAAGCACCAGCGGCAGTGGCTGATAATAGTGGCTGTAAAACGCGAGGGCGTTTTCGCCGTTTTTGACTTTGTACAGCGGATCGTTGCCATCCACTTCGGCAATCTTCACCCGGCACACGCCATCTTCTTCAATGTTGCCAACATAGCGCAATACCTTACCTTCATCACGGGCTTTCGCCACGCGGGCGGCAAACGCGTCGTCAAGCTGCGGCAGCCTGGCCATAAAGGCGCCGACATCGCCGCTGCTGTCAAATTCTGCCGGCAGAACAGGTTCAATCACAATATCGGAAAGCTCAAGCTCACGGCCCGTTTCGCGCGCGAGGATCAGCAGCTTGCGCGCCACGTCCATGCCGGAAAGATCGTCACGCGGATCCGGCTCGGTATAGCCCAGCTCGCGCGCGGCGCGGGTGGCCTCCGAGAGGCTCATTCCTTCGTCCAGCTTGCCGAAGATAAACGACAGCGATCCGGAGAGAATGCCGGAGAAACGCTGCAGCTCATCGCCCGCGTTAAGCAGGTTCTGCAGGTTCTCGATAACCGGCAGGCCTGCCCCCACGTTGGTGTCGTAGAGGAACTTGCGGCGCGACTTGCTCGCCGCCAGGCGCAGCTGGTGATAGTAATCCATCGACGAGGTGTTGGCCTTTTTGTTCGGCGTCACCACGTGGAAACCTTCGCGCAGGAAGTCCGCGTACTGGTCGGCCACCGCCTGGTTCGAGGTACAGTCGACGATGACCGGGTTAAGCAGATGATACTCTTTTACCAGACGGATCAGGCGCCCCAGGTTGAACGGCTCTTTTGCCTCATTCATCTCGGCCTGCCAGTTTTCCAGGTTCAGGCCGTGGACGTTGGTCAGCAGCGCTCTGGAATTCGCGATCCCGCAGACGCGCAGATCGATGTGTTTCTTCTTAAGCCATTCCTGCTGACGCTTCACCTGCTCCAGCAGCGCGCCGCCGACGCCGCCCACGCCAATCAGGAACAGCTCGATAACCTGATCGGTGTTGAACAGCATCTGGTGAACCACACGAACGCCGGTGGTGGCATCGTCGTTATCCACAACAACAGAAATTGAACGCTCTGACGAGCCCTGGGCAATCGCCACGATATTGATATTGGCGCGCGCCAGCGCGGCAAAGAATTTGGCGGAGATACCGCGCAGGGTGCGCATACCGTCGCCCACCACGGAGATGATCGCCAGACGCTCCTGAATCGCGAGCGGCTCCAGCAATTCTTCTTTCAGCTCCAGATAGAACTCTTCCTCCAGCGCGCGGCGGGCGCGAAGGCAGTCAGCCTGCGGCACGCAGAAGCTGATGCTGTACTCTGAAGAAGACTGGGTGATCAGCACCACCGAAATACCGTTGCGGGACATGGCCGCAAACACGCGTGCCGCCATGCCGACCATCCCTTTCATCCCCGGACCTGAGACGCTGAACATCGCCATGTTGTTCAGGTTGGAGATGCCTTTCACCGGCAGTCCGTCCTCATCGGTACTCGCGCCAATCAGCGTACCCGGCGCTTGCGGGTTACCGGTGTTTTTAATCAGGCAAGGGATCTGGAACTGGGCAATCGGGGAGATGGTACGCGGGTGAAGTACTTTGGCGCCGAAGTAGGAAAGCTCCATCGCTTCCTGGTACGACATCGACTTCAGCAGCCTGGCGTCCGGTACCTGGCGCGGATCGCAGGTATAGACGCCGTCAACATCAGTCCAGATCTCACAACAGTCCGCGCGTAAACAGGCGGCCAGCACGGCGGCGGAGTAGTCGGAACCGTTACGGCCCAGCACCACCAGCTCGCCCTTCTCGTTACCGGCGGTGAAGCCTGCCATCAGGATCATGTGGTCAGCGGGAATTTTGCTGGCGGCGATACGGCGGGTTGATTCGGCAATATCAACGGTGGATTCGAGGTAGTGGCCCACCGCCAGCAGTTTTTCAACGGGATCGATCACGGTCACGCTATGGCCGCGCGCTTCCAGCACGCCGGCCATGATGGCGATAGAGAGTTTTTCACCGCGACAAATCAGCGCTGCATTGATGCTGTCCGGGCATTGGCCGAGAAGGCTGATGCCGTGCAGGACATGTTTAATTTGCGCGAATTCTTGTTCAACAAAAGACTTCAGCTGCGCATGCGGGAAGCCAGGCAGCGCTTCTGCCAGGCCTTGCAGTAAGTCAGCGAAGATACGCTCTGCGTCGCTGATGTTCGGAAGTGCATCCTGGCCACCGATGGTTTTTTCAATCATCGCCACCAGATGGTTCGTGATTTTTGCCGGGGCAGAGAGCACGGTCGCAACCTGCCCCTGCCTGGCGTTGCTTTCCAGGATATCGGCAACACGCAGAAAACGTTCTGCATTTGCCACTGATGTACCGCCGAACTTCAACACTCGCATGGTTCTACCTCGTTTCCTTTAGCCGAAAAAAAAGCCCGCACTGTTCAGGTGCGGGCTTTTTTCTGTTTTTCCTGTACGCGTCAGCCCGCATCGTTACCTGTGGTAATGATGATGGTTGTGGTAATGGTGGTGATGCTGATGCGTTTCATGGATGTTGTGTACTCTGTCATTATTATCTGTCTGTGCTGTATTCTTTTAGGGTTAAAGGATCGGGCCCCTTAAGTCAATGGATTTTTAATTTGATCACATTTCGGAAGACTCTCACGTCCCGCTGCGTACCGATTTATTTTCATCCGATTACCCCAAACGCAACCCGGTCAGACAGACTTATTCGCCATAATAAAAACTTATAACAGAATTTTACTCGGTCAATTTTTTTTCAATATCGTGCAGCAAACGGTGCAACATGGCGGTGTCCCGCTGCTCAAGACGACCAAGACGCTGCTGCAGCCAGTCGGCCATTTTCTGATCGTCCGCGACGCCAAGGCTCGATAACAGCCCCTGCACGCGAGTTCGCAGCGCGGCCAGCTGATTTTCATTTGCCGCTTCTGGCTGAGGTTGAGGGATTTGCATTAGGGAGGCTAATTGATAGCAATAGACCATGACCGCCTGGCCCAAATTCAGGGAAGGATAATCGGCCACCATCGGCGCACCGGTAAGAACGTCCGCCAATTCCAGCTCTTCGTTGGTTAATCCGGAATCTTCACGTCCAAATACCAGCGCGGCTTTCTCCAGCCACTGGCTTTTCTCTTCGAGCATGGGTACCAGTTCAGCAGGCGTGGCGTAATAGTGGAACTTCGCCCGGCTGCGCGCGGTGGTTGCAACGGTAAACGAAATGTCATGCAGCGCGTCGGCAAGCGTAGCGTAAGTGGTTATATTATCGAGAATATCTCCCGAACCGTGCGCCACCCACCGGGCGGCTGGCTCCAGATGGGCCGTGCTGTCCACAATACGTAAATCGGTAAAACCCATGGTCTTCATCGCACGCGCCGCTGCGCCTATATTTTCTGCTCTGGCTGGTGCAACCAGTACAATCGACAGATGCATTTATGCTCTCTTTTTAATCAGTTAGCCGGTAAAAATGTGATGCACTTCAACATATTACGCAGCGCGAATTTACAAAATTGCAACACAAATCACCGAAATAGCGTTTCATAACAAATTAAAAACGCTAAACTATTCTGTGTCTGAACAATCAGTTAGAATGTTAACAGAACACTATTATCCCTATGTTTTATAATGATAATAGTAACATGAATACTCTATTCTGATTGGATTCGCTTCGTTTATAAATCAATGTCCGCAACTAGTTGGTTTATTGAAAAATTGTGACAAAGGCTAGCATTCGGCTACGATGATTTCATCAAACTGTTAACGTGCTACAATTGAACTTGATATATGTCAACGAAGCGTAGTTTTATTGGGTGTCTGGTGTCACTTAGCCTGTTATGTTGCTGTTAAAATGGTTAGGATGACAGCCGTTTTTGACACTGTCGGGTCCAAAGGGAAAGTACCCAAGACCAAGCTAATGATGTTGTTGACGTTGATGGAAAGTGCATCAAGAACGCAATTACGTACTTTAGTCACGTTAAGCCGATCATGTTAATTTGCGACATGCATCAGGCAGGTCAGGGACTTTTGTACTTCCTGTTTCGATTTAGTTGGCAATTTAGGTAGCAAACATGCAGACCCCGCACATTCTTATCGTTGAAGACGAGTTGGTAACACGCAACACGTTAAAGAGCATTTTCGAAGCAGAAGGCTACGATGTCTTTGAAGCGACCGATGGCGCAGAGATGCATCAGATCCTTTCTGAAAATGATATCAACCTGGTGATCATGGATATTAACCTGCCGGGCAAAAACGGTCTTCTTCTGGCGCGCGAACTGCGCGAGCAGGCGAACGTCGCGTTAATGTTCCTGACGGGCCGTGACAACGAAGTTGATAAAATTCTTGGCCTGGAAATCGGTGCGGATGATTACATCACCAAGCCGTTCAACCCTCGCGAGTTAACCATTCGTGCACGCAACCTGCTGTCCCGCACCATGAACCTGGGCACGGTCAGCGAAGAGCGTCGTAGCGTCGATAGCTACAAATTCAACGGCTGGGAACTTGATATCAATAGCCGTTCGCTGATTAGCCCGAACGGCGAGCAGTATAAACTGCCGCGCAGTGAATTCCGCGCGATGCTGCACTTCTGCGAAAACCCGGGCAAGATCCAGTCCCGTGCAGAGCTGCTGAAGAAAATGACCGGCCGTGAGCTGAAGCCGCACGACCGTACCGTAGACGTCACCATCCGTCGTATTCGTAAGCACTTCGAATCTACGCCAGATACGCCGGAAATCATCGCCACGATCCACGGCGAAGGGTACCGTTTCTGCGGTGACCTGCAGGAGTAATCCCGCAGTTAACGCAATAAAAAACGGCGCATTTGCGCCGTTTTTTTTATTCCCGCCACGGCATAATCGGCACCGCGCTGATCGCGTTTTTCGGTGAACCTTCCACCACTTTGTCGGAATAGGCCAGGTAAGCCAGCGTATTGCGTTTGGCATCGTAGAAACGCACAACCTGCAGCTTTTTGAACACCAGCGAGGTTCGTTTCTGGAATACCACGTCGCCCTGCGCTTTGCCGTTTTTAATTTTATCGCTCAATTCAACCGGGCCCACCTGCTGACAGGAGATCGCCGCATCGGAAGTGTCTTCCGCGAGCCCCAGACCGCCCTTGATACCGCCCGTTTTCGCACGGCTGACATAGCAGGTGACGTTTTTCACGTCCGGATCGTCAAACGCCTCCACCACGATTTTGTGGTCCGGGCCAAACATTTTGAACACGGTGTCGACAGAACCAATCTGTTCCGCCTGTGCGACGCGCCCGGCCATCAACATCAGCGCGGTGAAGAGCAAAGTCTTGTATTTCATATTGTTACCATTCTTTAAAATTACACTGAGCGATTATTCAACACTTTAGACAAAAATGTAGCAAGATCACAGGATTAGAATATTTTTGCCCATAATGCCCTACAAAAAGCATGAAAGCGCAAAAAAAACACTGAATGCTAAAACATCAAAAAATGCTATTATCCGCTAACCTGTTATCAGGCACCTGCTGTTTTAAGGATGAGGATAGTATATGGATCAGGCTGGAATTATTCGCGACCTGCTCACCTGGCTGGAAGGTCATCTCGACCAGCCTTTGTCACTGGATAATGTGGCGGCTAAAGCAGGCTATTCCAAGTGGCATCTGCAAAGGATGTTCAAGGATGTCACCGGTCATGCTATCGGGGCCTATATTCGCGCACGTCGTTTATCGAAATCTGCTGTGGCTCTGCGCCTGACCGCGCGCCCGATTCTGGATATTGCCCTGCAATATCGTTTCGATTCGCAGCAGACCTTCACCCGCGCCTTTAAAAAACAGTTCTCGTTGACGCCAGCGCTGTATCGTCGCTCGCCTGACTGGAGCTCGTTTGGCATGCGTCCGCCGCTGCGTCTGGGCGAGTTCGCAATGCCGAAGTATGAAATTATTACCCTGCCGGAAACCCATCTGATCGGCACGACGCAGAGCTACTCCTGTTCGCTGGAGCAGATTTCCGAGTTCCGTCATCAGATGCGCGTCCAGTTCTGGCGCGACTTCCTGAGCCACGCACCGGCGATCCCGCCTATTCTGTATGGTCTCAACGAAACGCACCCAAGCCAGGAAAAGGACGACGAGCAGGAGGTGTTCTACACCACCGCGCTGACGCCAGAGATGGCCAATGGCTACATTCAGGGTTCAAAACCTGTCGTGCTGGAAGGCGGTGAATACGTGATGTTCGCCTATGAAGGGCTGGGAACGGGCGTTCAGGAGTTCATCCTGACCGTTTACGGAACCTGCATGCCGATGCTGAATCTGAATCGCCGTAAAGGTCAGGACATTGAGCGCTACTACCCGGCGCAGGATGCCAAACCGGAAGAAGGCCCAATCAATCTGCGTATGGAATTCTTGATTCCGATACGTCGTTAACGCTGCAGTTCGTCAAGCGCAGGGGCATCAAGATGCGAAATGTCCCCTGCCATCTCCACCACCCAACCTGACGCCAGCCACGCGCTTTCCTGATAATCAATTCGGGAAATAGAGCAGTTGCGCAGACGCAAACGGCGCTCAGCGTAAGCCGGTAGTCCCAGAATGGTGCTCACCAGGCATCCCAACGCAATCCCATGACTCACCAGCAGCGGACGGCTTCCCGCCGGGAGCTTCAGGCATTCCGCCAGGGCGGCATGCATACGTACGCTGAGCTCCTGCATGGATTCGCCCTCAGGAATACGGCCATCTTCGGTACCGTTCACCAGCGTGCGACGCCAGCCCTCTTCCGTTTCCGTCAGCGTATCGATATGGCGTTTTTCCAGCACGCCCATATCCAGCTCGCGCAGGCGCGGCTCAAGCATGACGTCACAGCCGCAGGCGTCCGCGATGATGCGCGCCGTCTGCTGTGTGCGACCTAAATCGCTGGTAATCACGTGGGTAATGCCCAGCGTTCTGGCGCGTTCCGCCACCTGCCACGCTTGCTGCACACCCTTCTCAGTGAGAGGACTGTCTGACTGGCCTTGAATACGTCGCTCGGCGTTCCACTGCGTTTCACCGTGGCGAACAAGGTATACCTGTAACATGCTTTTTTTCCGTTATACTGCGATGAGTTTTTTTTGAATCGAGCTTAATTATGCACCATGTTGTCTCTGCTACCACTAATCCTGCCAAAATTCAGGCAATTCTAAGGGCATTTGACGAGATCTTCGGCGCAGGATCCTGCCATATTGAGGCCATCGGCGTCGAGAGTGGCGTTCCTGAACAGCCGTTTGGCAGCGAGGAAACGCGCGCTGGCGCACGAAATCGCGTGGCAAATGCCAGGGCTGCGGCCCCGGATGCGGACTTTTGGGTGGCGATTGAAGCCGGTATCGACGAAGGCGCAACCTTTAGCTGGGTGGTGATCGAAAGCCGCGAGCAGCGCGGCGAGGCGCGTTCGGCCACCCTGCCCCTGCCGGAGATCATTCTGGAAAAAGTGCGTGCGGGTGAAGCGCTTGGGCCGGTGATGTCGCAGTACACCGGCATTGATGAGATTGGCCGTAAAGAAGGAGCGATTGGCGTCTTTACCGCCGGTGCGCTGACGCGTTCAGGCGTTTATCACCAGGCGGTGATCCTGGCGTTAAGCCCGTTCCATAACGCGATCTATCGTTAGGCGTTTTTCAACAGCACCGCTTCCAGCCACTGGCGCAGCTCAACGGGCGCCGACTTCAGGCTGTTCGATCCGCGGGTAATCGTTGCGATGCCCGCGCCGAGCTCATTTTTCAGCTCGCGCTGGCTCATCTCGCCGCGCAGCAGCTCTTCAATGATGCGCACGCGCGTGCCCAGCGCCTCACGCTCGTCCGGCGTGAGCATCAGCTGCATCAGGGGTAAATGCAAATCCTGCTCGTAAGACTGGCGAAGCAGCTCCACAAAACGAAGCCACTCCTGATGACGTTGTTCGGCCATTGCCGAGGAATACGGGGAATGCTGGGTCATGTTATGCTGCCTCTTGTACTCTTTAGCGAGTACAGCATAACACAACCCACGCCGATCAGTAACGTCTCTGCCACTCGGCATCGCTCATCAGGGTATCTTTCTGCCCCATGAAGTAGCGATAGTAGGCGTCATAAGCCAGCACGTTCTTCACGTAGCCGCGCGTTTCCGAGAACGGGATGCTCTCGACAAACGCAACGGCGTCGATGCGTCCGGCGCTGTTGCCGAGCCAGGTGCGCACGCGACCCGGTCCCGCGTTGTATGCCGCCGACGAGAAGATGCGGTTATTGCCGAACTGCTGGTACACATACTGCAGGTAGCTGGTACCGATGTTGATGTTGGTATCCGGATCGAGAAGCTGTGACGGGCTACTGTATCCAGGGATGTTAAACATCTTCACCGTGTGCGTCGCCGTGCCCGGCATAATCTGCATCAGGCCGCTGGCGCCCACCGGGGAACGGACTTTCGGGTTCCAGGCGCTTTCCTGACGGGCAATCGCCATCGCGTAACTTTGCGGGATATCTTTGCCGCTGGTGTAACGATCGAACAGATCCTTGTAAGCCAGCGGGAAACGCTCTTCGAGATGATCCCACAGCTTACCGGCGATCGTCGCCTGCACGCTCAGATCCCACCAGTGGTTATCAAACGCATAGCGGGCAAGCTGAGCTTTTTCATCGGTGGTGCGGCTGGTCACCAGATTCGCCCACTCGCTGCGCGCGGTGTTGTCCATATTCCAGTACATCAGCTCGCGAACGCGCGCCATTTCTGGCCCCTGGGTCAGCGCCGGATTCGCGTTAGCGGGCGCTTTATCAATGCGGAAGGTGTACTCCTCGCCCAGGCGCTGCGCGGCCGCCATCGGGTAGAACCCGCGCTGCTGCATCAGCGTATGGAGAATTTCTTTGGCCTCGTCATCACGACCGCGCTCCAGCAGCAGATCGGCCTGCCAGTAGCGCCATTCGTCCTTCTCTTTGGCTTCCATAGGCAACCGCGCAAGCCAGGTATTCAGTCCACGGCGATCGCCCGTGCCCAGCGCCATGCGCACGCGGCGTTCCACCAGCGACGTGGAGTTCGAACGCATAATCGCATCGTCTCGCCAGCGCGCCTGCTCGTCGGTCACATCGGTGCCCATCAGTCGCCACGCCACGATATCGCGCAGCTCCTGCGTTTGCTCCTCATTAAGCTGCTGCGCCTGCACCAGCTGCGGGATCATCAGCCGCGCGTTTTCCACATCGTCACGCGCCACGCTGGCAAAAGCCACCGCCGCCATCTGGCGGGTAAAATCGGTCGCGCCCGTACTGCGGGCAAAGGTCAGGACGCTGTTGGGATCGTTTGCCAGCGAGATAACTGCCGTGGAGATAGTCTGGTAATCGGACGGCATCTGCCCCGCCAGCGCAGTCACCAGACGCGTATTACCGGCTTTCATCGCCAGGCGGATACGCTCGAGGTAGGACAGCGGATCCTGCTTGCCGGAAGCACGCCACGCGCCAAACAGGGAATCACAGGCGTTCGGCTGGTTTTTCCCGGTCAGCCAGAGCTCTTTCGCCCCGGCCCAGGCCTCTTCCTGCTGGCCGGTCGCCCATTTTGCGTAGTAGTAGTTACACTGCGCTTCGGTGGTATTCGGCTTTTCAGGGCTAAACGCCAGCAGCCCGCGCCAGTCTTCGCGTCGCGCCAGTTCGTTCACAAATCGAGACTGGAGATTTCGGGCAGGCGGCAGGGTCGGGTTCGCCTGAATGAAGTTATTCACAGTAACGGTGGGCTGGTTCATGAGATCGTCCGTAATTTGACGATACTCCAGATACGGATACAGCGGATAATCCTTTAGCGTCGGCATCAGCGCCTGCACGGTATCCATCTGCTTGTTGTCCCATGCCTGCTTAATCTGGGCATACCGGCTACGTTGTTCATCCAGTGAATCGGCATGCACCGCCTGGCTTACCGCCATTACGCATACGCTGGCAGCCAGCAGACGCCAGACCACCCGTTTGGCTTTTTCCACAAGCTCTTCCTCATTGTTTTTTCGTCAATTGCAGCGTCTTGCCACGTCAAAGTCTCATTAACTTATGCTAACCAGGCATCCTGCAACGCGCCACGTCATGGACACTTTTTTACCTTTCTTGCGCGTTTTAACACTCCCGACGTTCCTGGCTGGGATTAGGGCGGGAAAAAGGCTACACTTCGAGGCTGAAATTCCTTCTCATTACGATAAAAGAGGCGAAGTCCAACGTGGCTCAATTCGTTTATACCATGCATCGTGTCGGCAAAGTTGTCCCGCCGAAACGTCATATTCTTAAAAATATCTCGCTGAGCTTCTTCCCGGGCGCAAAAATCGGTGTTCTGGGTCTCAACGGTGCCGGTAAGTCCACCCTGCTGCGCATCATGGCCGGCATTGATACAGACATCGAAGGTGAAGCCCGTCCGCAGCCTGGCATCAAGATTGGCTACCTGCCGCAGGAACCTCAGCTGAACCCGGAACACACCGTTCGCGAATCCGTTGAAGAAGCGGTGTCCGAAGTGGTTAACGCTCTGAAAGGTCTGGATGAAGTGTATGCCAAATATGCCGAACCGGATGCGGACTTCGACAAGCTGGCCGCACAGCAGGGCAAGTATGAAGAGATCATCCAGGCGCACGACGGTCACAACCTGAACGTGCAGCTGGAGCGCGCGGCGGATGCCCTGCGTCTGCCGGACTGGGATGCAAAAATCGCGAACCTCTCCGGGGGTGAACGCCGCCGCGTGGCGCTGTGCCGCCTGCTGCTGGAAAAACCAGACATGCTGCTGCTCGACGAACCGACTAACCACCTGGATGCGGAATCCGTGGCGTGGCTGGAGCGCTTCCTGCACGACTTCGAAGGCACCGTTGTGGCGATTACCCACGACCGTTACTTCCTCGACAACGTCGCCGGCTGGATCCTGGAGCTGGACCGCGGTGAAGGCATTCCGTGGGAAGGCAACTACTCCTCCTGGCTGGAGCAGAAAGATCAGCGTCTGGCTCAGGAAGCGTCTCAGGAAGCGGCGCGCCGTAAGTCTATCGAGAAAGAGCTGGAGTGGGTGCGTCAGGGCGCGAAAGGCCGTCAGTCTAAGGGCAAAGCCCGTCTGGCACGCTTCGAAGAGCTGAACAATACCGAATACCAGAAACGTAACGAAACCAACGAACTGTTTATTCCACCTGGAGCGCGTCTGGGGGATAAAGTGGTTGAAGTGACCAACCTGCGTAAGTCCTACGGCGACCGCGTGCTGATCGACGATCTGACCTTCTCCGTACCAAAAGGCGCTATCGTGGGCATCATCGGTCCGAACGGCGCGGGTAAATCGACCCTGTTCCGCATGATGTCCGGTCAGGAACAGCCAGACAGCGGCTCTATCACCCTGGGTGAGACCGTGAAGCTGGCCTCCGTTGACCAGTTCCGCGACGCGATGGATAACAGCAAAACCGTGTGGGAAGAAGTCTCCGGCGGTCTGGATATCATGCGTATCGGCAACACCGAGATGCCAAGCCGCGCCTACGTTGGCCGCTTTAACTTCAAAGGCACCGACCAGGGCAAACGCGTGGGCGAGCTGTCCGGCGGTGAGCGCGGACGTCTGCACCTGGCGAAGCTGCTGCAGGTGGGCGGTAACGTTCTGCTGCTCGATGAACCAACAAACGACCTGGATATCGAAACCCTGCGCGCGCTGGAAAACGCCCTGCTGGAGTTCCCGGGCTGCGCGATGGTTATCTCGCACGACCGCTGGTTCCTTGACCGTATCGCGACCCACATCCTGGACTACCAGGACGAAGGTAAAGTGGAGTTCTTCGAAGGTAACTTCACCGAATACGAAGAGTACAAGAAACGCACGCTGGGCGCCGACGCGCTGGAGCCGAAGCGTATTAAGTACAAGCGTATTTCTAAGTAAGTGCCCAAAAGCCGGGTGGCGCTCACGCTTACCCGGCCTACGGTTCTGCGCTGTTTGTAGGCCGGGTAAGGCGAAGCCGCCACCCGGCTTTTTTATTTACCCACGTAATACCGCTTCACCTCGTCAAACTGCATTGCAAAGTCGATATAGCTCATCAGCGCGGGTGAGTTGAGCTTACGGCTCGGATAGGCCAGCCACAGGTCGTTTCCTTCAACGTTCCACTCCGGCAGTACCTGCACCAGCGCCCCTTTCTCGACCTTATCTTCCAGCAAAAAAGCCGGAAGGAGCGTAATCCCCGCACCGGCAATCGCACATTCGCGGGCGTATACCAGGTTATCGGTCATGTGCGCGTTATCCGGCAGGTAGCGGTAATCCTCGCTCTCGCTTCGCAGAAGCCACTCTGACCACGCCCGATGCGTAATGCTGCGGTGCTCCACCAGCTGACGGGGATGCGTTAGCGGCCCACGGCGCGCCAGATAGTCCGGCGAGGCCAGCATGTAGCGCGGGCAGTGCCCGATCATGCGGCCAATCAGGGAGGAGTCCTGCGGCTTGCCGGTACGCAGCGCCACGTCAAAGCCGGCCTCAACCAGATCCACCACGTCATCAGAGATCGACACGTCCAGCGAAACCTCGGGATAGCGAAGCTGGAACTCGGCATTCATATGCGCCAGCAGCGTCGCGCCAATCCCCGCCGGGCAGGTGATGCGCAGCCGCCCGCTGGGGTTTTCGCGCAGGCGCTGGATGGCGTACTCCGCCCGCTCGCTGGCTGCCAGCATCTCGCGACAGTGCACCAGATAGTGCTCGCCCGCAAACGTCAGGTTCAGCCTGCGCGTGGTGCGGTTAAGCAGGCGAATGCCCACCTGCTGCTCCAGCTGGCTAATCCGCTGGCTCACGCTGGATTTTGGCAGCTCCGCCTTCTGGGCTGCCGCGGTAAAGCTGCCCATCTCGGCCACCAGCGCGAATAGTGCCATATCCTGCAGCTGTTTAAACATGATTGTTCATCCTGTACGAACGCTGAGTTCTTAATTGTCCATCTTATCACGCAGATGGCCACTTAATAGACTAGCCTCAACAAAACGCATGCCATTGAGGAGCACACCATGTCAGTTAAAGCCATCGCCGTTAACCCTGAAAACCCCGCCACCTTCATTGAAATCACTCCACCGATGCCGCTGCCCGGCGAGCACGATCTGCTGGTGGAGGTAAAGGCCGTCTCCGTTAACCCGGTCGATACCAAAGTCCACGCGGGCATTGCTAAGAACGGGCTGAACGAGCCGCGTATTCTCGGATGGGATGCCAGCGGGATCGTCAAAGACGTTGGGGCTGGCGTGACCGGATTCAAACCGGGAGATGAAGTGTGGTACGCAGGCGACATCACCCGTCCGGGCAGCAACGCTACGCATCAGCTGATCGATGCGCGCATTGTCGGGCACAAACCGTCAAGCCTCGGCTGGGCGGCTGCCGCCGCGCTGCCGTTGACCGCGCTCACCGCGTGGGAAGGCCTGTTTGAACGGCTGAATATTCAGGATGCCGGTACGGACAAAACCCTGCTGATCGTCGGCGGTGCGGGCGGGGTGGGATCGCTGGCGATCCCGTTTGCGAAGCACAACAGCAAGGTAAAGATTATCGCAACGGCGTCCCGTGAAGATTCCGCCCAGTGGTGCCGCGATCGCGGTGCAGATGTGGTGGTGAACTACCGCGATCTGAAAGGCGAACTGGCGAAGCACGGGCTGACCTTTGTGGATTACATTTTCATCCTCAACGACACCGACGGGCACTGGGATGCGGTCAGCGACCTGATTGCACCGCAGGGGCATATCTGTTCTATCGTGGAGAATGAACATCCGCTGAACCAGGACAAGCTGAAGTCCAAATCCGCCGCCCTGCACTGGGAATTTATGTACACCCGCAGCATGTATCAGACCGCTGATATGGCGCGTCAGGGTGAGATCCTCAATGAGGTGGCGAAGCTGGTGGATAACGGCGTGGTGGAAAGCTCACTGAGTGAAACGCTGCACGGGCTGAGCGTGGAAAGCATTACCGAGGCGCACCGCAAGGTGCTGGACGGGCATATGCGTGGGAAAGTGGTGGTTGAGTTCTGAGTGGACTGATTCCCTCACTCCGGCCCTCTCCCAAAGGGAGAGGGCGGTTAACGCTTACCCCTGCTCCCCCATCATCTCCTTCACCAGTTCGACGCAGCGCAGGAAACGGGAGTCGTAGTCTGACTCTTCAACGTGCACAAACTCAACGTTGTTTTCGTTGAGCATCTCCACCAGCATGGACTGGAATTCCCGCCTGTCCACCGAACTGCCGAGGCTGCGCATGCCGTCGGCCACCCACGGGGTGTTGTTTTCCAGCAGGATCACCAGGTCAAAGCGGTATTCGTCAATCAGCGCCTGCACGAACGGGTGCTCGCGCCCTTCGTATTTTTTGCAGAACGCCTGGGTGGTGACAAAATCGGTATCGATGAACGCCACCTTGTTGGCGTATTTCACCGCGAAATCAATGTACTGAGCGTGACCGAGCGCGATTTTGTCGTAGTCCGAATACTGCAGCGCCATCTCGTCGCCGCCCAGGTGCGAGAAGACATAGTCACGGCCGTACTCCCACGCGCTGGTGGTGTTGAAGATGTTAGCGAGCTTGTTGACCAGCGTTGATTTACCGCTCGACTCGCCGCCCAGAATAGCTACCGTGCGCACGAAGAACGGCTTCACTTCGGTCGGAATGTAATCCCAGTAGCGGAACGGGTTTTCGCGGATCTGCGCCCCGCTGATGTTCATAAAGGTGCGTTTCGGATCGATCAGCACCGTCTCGATGCCCAGATGCTCGCGGAACTGCGGCGCGTCGGACTCTTCAGAGGTGTAGATCCAGTTAGGCGCAATGCCCTTCTCTTCCATAAACGCTTTGATGCCGTTGCTCCACACGTCCCAGCCGTGCGGGTACGGCTCCATACCCTCTTCGTTAAAGGCATGAATGCGAATGTTTTTCTGGTACTTGAAGGTCTGAAGCAGCCAGCGCAGACGGTCCGGCACGGTCGGCTGCTGCGACATGGCGCTGTCTTCAAACAGCTGACGATCGCGGGTTTCGTCGTACCCCATGATGATGTGCAGCTCGTCCACCTGGCTACAGGCGCGCTGGATCAGATAGATATGCCCGGTATGCAGCGGGTAAAACTTGCCGAACACCACGCCGATGTTCTTTTGCATACGCGGGAATTCCAGCCCCAGAAAGCGGTGCAGCGCTTCCAGCTTCTGCGCGCTGGGGCTTTTGATTTTGGCGTTCAGCAGTTGGCTCAGGTAGCCTTTGGTCATACCGCTGGCGTCTGCCACCTGCTGCAACGTGCAGCCTTTTTGGCGGATAGCGGTCTTGATGTAGTCAAATGATGACATAAATTACGGTGCCTCCTGCAAAATCGAATACGTAATTATAAGTCGTCAAAGACATTTAACGCATCTGCGAGTTTCTTCACGCCAAAAACCTGCATCCCTTCCGGGATTTTTTTCGGCACGTTGGCAGCGGGAACGATCGCGCGACGGAAACCGTGTTTTGCCGCCTCGGAGATACGCTCCTGCCCGCTCGGCACCGGACGGATTTCCCCGGCAAGGCCCACTTCGCCAAAGACGACCAGATCCTGCGGCAGCGGTCTGTCGCGCAGGCTGGAGACCATCGCCAGCAGCAGCGCCAGGTCTGCGCTGGTCTCGGTGACTTTGACGCCGCCGACCACGTTCACGAAGACGTCCTGATCCGCCATCTGCAGCCCGCCGTGACGGTGCAGCACCGCCAGCAGGATTGCCAGGCGGTTCTGTTCCAGACCGACCGCCACGCGCCGCGGGTTGCCCATCATCGAGTGATCCACCAGTGCCTGAATTTCGACGAGCAGCGGGCGCGTCCCTTCCCACAGCACCATCACCGAGCTGCCGGAGGTGATCTCATCTCCCCGGCTCAGGAAGATGGCCGACGGGTTGCTGACTTCGCGCAGCCCCTGTTCGGTCATGGCAAAGACGCCTAGCTCATTCACCGCCCCAAAGCGGTTTTTATGGCTGCGCAGGGTACGGAAGCGAGAGTCCGCGTCGCCGTCGAGCATCACCGAGCAGTCGATACAGTGTTCGAGCACCTTCGGTCCCGCCAGCGAGCCGTCTTTGGTCACGTGACCCACCATCACAATCGCCACGCCGCGCGTTTTGGCAAAGCGCGTCAGGTAGGCCGCCGTTTCACGCACCTGCGCGACGCTGCCCGGCGAGGACTGGATGTCCGCCATGTGCATCACCTGGATGGAGTCGATCACCATCAGCTTCGGCTGCTCTTCTTCGGCGATCATGCAGATCTGCTCGATGCTGGTTTCCGACAGCATATTCAGGTTGCCGGTCGGCAGGCCCAGGCGGTGCGCGCGCATCGCCACCTGCTGGAGTGATTCTTCGCCCGTGACGTACAGGGTTTTCATCTGTTCGGCGAGCTTGCAAAGCGTTTGCAGCAGCAGAGTCGATTTACCCGCGCCCGGGTTACCGCCGATCAGGATCGCGCTGCCCGGCACCACGCCGCCGCCGAGCACGCGGTCAAATTCCTTAAAGCCGGTGGAGAAGCGCGGCAGCGCCTCCAGGCTGATGTCTGAAAGTTTTTGTACCTTCGACACGCCTGCATTGCCCGCATAGCCACTCAGGCGTTCATTGCGCGCCACGCTCGGCGAAGCCGCCACACCACGCACTTCGGTGATGGTGTTCCAGGCATGGCAGGCGCTGCATTGCCCCTGCCAGCGCGGATAATCCGCACCACATTCATTACAGACAAATGCGCGTTTTGGAGCTTTCGCCACGGTTTACCTCGTTATTTCTCTGCGGCCTGCGAGCCGGGTGGCGCTTACGCTTACCCGGCCTACAAAGCAGACCGTTATTTCTGATTAAGGCTGCCGGAGAGAATGCAGAACACCCCCATCAGGTCAGCGTGACGGATAGTCACTTCCGTCTTTTCATTCACTTTTGGCTTGGCATGGTAGGCAATGCCCAGGCCGGCCGCTTTGATCATCGGCAGGTCATTCGCGCCGTCACCGATGGCGACGGTCTGGACAACCGGAATTTCATATTTTTCCGCGAGGCGCGTCAGCGTATTGGCTTTGTACTGAGCATCCACAATATCGCCGATCACCTGACCGGTCAGCTTGCCGTCCATGATCTCCAGCTCGTTGGCCACCACGGTGGTCAGATGCAGTTTTTCCCGCAGATAATCCGCGAAGAAGGTGAAGCCACCGGAGGCGATCGCCACCTTCCAGCCGAGGGACTGCAGCTTCAGCACCAGCTGCGTCAGTCCTGGCATCAGCGGCAGCACGTCGCGCACCTGGCGCAGAATGTTGGCATCGGCCCCTTTCAGGGTCGCCACGCGCTGTCTCAGGCTGGCGGTGAAATCCAGCTCGCCGCGCATCGCACGCTCGGTGACTTCCGCCACCAGCTCGCCGCTGCCCGCCAGCTTCGCAATTTCGTCGATACACTCGATCTGAATGGCGGTAGAGTCCATGTCCATGACCAGCAGGCCAGGCGTTTTCAGGTGCGGAATTTTGCCCAGCGGTGCGACATCCAGCCCGGCGTCATGCGCCAGGCGCGTGGCGCGCTGGGTCAGAGATCCCGCCAGGCGAATGACCTGGTAGTCTTCCACGCACCAGGCGGCGACGATGACCATCGCGGCTCCCAGTTTGGTTTGATACTGGGTCAGGCGTTGCTTATCCAGACCGCGTCCATACAGCAGCCAGCCGCTACGACCGGCGTGGTAATCCAGAGGCATCACCTCATCGCCACTTAAAGAGAGCGGCAATCCTGGCCATAAAGAGACATCCGTTGGCAGGTCACACCAGGTAATGTTCGGCATTAAAGCTCCTGTAATTTCGTTCGCGCCGGAAGGTTGCAGAGGGAAAATAACGCATGAGGCTACCCTGTAACCATCACTTCTGGCAACATTAAGCCGTAAATTTTCAGCAGGTGGAATATGGCTCGCGCAAAACTGAAATTCCGGCTCCATCGCGCCGTGATTGTCCTTTCCTGTCTCGCACTCTTAGTGGTGCTGATGCAAGGGGCATCGTGGTTTAGCCAGAACCATCAACGGCAACGCAACCCGCAGTTTGAAGAGCTGGCCCGCACGCTGGCACGCCAGGTCACGCTCAACGTCGCGCCGTCCATGCGTAACGAAACGCCTGACGAGAAGCGGATAGGCCAGGTTTTACGCCTGCTCACGGAGAACAGCCGCATTCTTGATGCCGGTGTCTATGATGAGCAAGGCAACCTCATTGCCCGTGCGGGTGAGCACGTCGACGTGCGAGACAGGCTGGCGCTGGACGGCAAAAAAGCCGGCGGCTACTTCAACCAACAGCTTGTTGAACCTATTCAGGGGAAGAATGGCCCGCTGGGTTATCTGCGCCTCACCCTTGATACCCACACCCTGCCCACTGAAGCCAAACAGGTCGATAATACCACCAATATTCTGCGCCTGATGCTGCTGCTTTCACTCGCCATCGGCGTTGTGCTGGCGCGTACCCTGCTTCGCGGCAAGCGCACGCGCTGGCAGCAATCCCCGTTCCTGCTGACCGCCAGCCGGTCAGTCCCCGAAGACGAAGAGAGCGAGAAGAAAGAATAGTGATAAAGTAGGCGGATGATTCGGAAAAGGAACTCTGCCATGTCGACGTTACGCCTGCTTATCTCTGACTCTTACGATCCCTGGTTTAACCTGGCAGTGGAGGAGTGCATCTTCCGCCAGATGCCTGCCACCCAGCGCGTACTGTTTCTCTGGCGCAATGCCGATACGGTGGTTATTGGTCGTGCGCAAAACCCGTGGAAAGAGTGCAACACCCGCCGTATGGAAGAGGACAACGTCCGTCTGGCGCGCCGCAGCAGCGGCGGCGGCGCGGTATTCCACGATCTGGGCAATACCTGCTTTACCTTTATGGCGGGCAAACCGGAATACGACAAAACCATCTCAACGTCCATCGTCCTCAACGCGCTCAATTCGCTCGGCGTGACGGCTGAAGCCTCCGGACGTAACGATCTGGTGGTCAAAACACCCGACGGAGATCGCAAAGTGTCCGGCTCCGCCTATCGCGAAACGATGGATCGCGGGTTCCACCACGGCACCCTGCTTCTTAACGCCGATCTGAGCCGCCTGGCGAACTACCTGAATCCCGACAAGAAAAAACTCCAGGCCAAAGGGATTACCTCCGTGCGCGGCCGCGTGGCAAATCTGGTCGAACTGCTGCCGGGCGTTACACACGAGCAAATCTGTGAGGCCGTGCGCGAGGCGTTCTTTGCGCATTACGGCGAGCGCGTGGAAGCAGAAGTGATTTCACCGGACAAAACCCCGGACCTGCCAAACTTCGCGGAAACCTTCGCCCGCCAGAGCAGCTGGGAGTGGAACTTCGGTCAGGCACCTGCATTTTCCCATCTGCTGGATGAGCGTTTTACCTGGGGCGGCGTGGAGCTGCATTTTGACGTCGAGAAAGGTCATATCACCCGCACGCAGGTGTTTACGGACAGTCTGAATCCGGGGCCACTGGAAGCCCTTGCGGCACGCTTGCAGGGCTGTTTGTACCGGGCGGATATGCTGCAGCAGGAATGTGACGCGTTAATTGGGGATTTCCCGGAGCAGGAAAATGAGCTGCGGGAGCTGTCAGCGTGGATTGCGCAGGCCGTGCGCTAGCTGGTGTCCTCACCCCAGCCCTCTCCCACAGGGAGAGGGAGGGAAGAGACAGAATTACTCTTTATCGCCCAGCAGAACGGATTCCAGCGCGATTTTGATCATGTCGTTGAAGGTGGTCTGACGCTCGGCAGCGGTAGTCTGCTCGTGGGTACGGATATGGTCAGATACGGTGCAGATGGTCAGCGCTTTCGCACCGAATTCAGCCGCTACGCCGTAGATACCGGCCGCTTCCATTTCCACGCCCAGGATGCCGTATTTTTCCATCACGTCGAACATGTCGCCTTCTGGCGAGTAGAACAGATCGGCAGAGAACAGGTTGCCCACGCGCGCGTCAACGCCCAGCGCTTTTGCCGCGTCAACCGCGTTACGCACCATGTCAAAGTCAGCGATGGCCGCAAAGTCATGATCCTTAAAGCGGATGCGGTTGACTTTAGAGTCGGTACACGCGCCCATGCCGATCACCACGTCACGCAGCTTAACGTCCATACGCACCGCACCGCAGGAGCCTACGCGGATGATTTTCTTCACACCGAAATCGGTGATCAGCTCTTTGGTGTAGATGGAGCAGGATGGGATACCCATGCCGTGGCCCATAACGGAGATTTTGCGGCCTTTATAAGTACCCGTGAAGCCCAGCATGCCGCGAACGTTGTTCACTTCACGCACGTCTTCCAGGAAGGTTTCTGCAATGTGCTTCGCGCGCAGCGGGTCGCCCGGCATCAATACGACGTCAGCGAAATCACCCATTTCTGCATTAATGTGAGGAGTTGCCATCTTCAGTTCCTTTTAACTTGTTGTTTTTGCCGGGTGGCGGCTACGCCTTACCCGGCCTACAAAACCGTAGGCCCGGTAAGCGAAGCGCCACCGGGCAATGACATCAGAACATGGCCTTGCCATATTCCATGTCAGACGTACCAAAGTATTTCGCCAGGGTCTGGCCGATGTCCGCGAAGGTTTCACGGTGACCCAGCGAACCCGGCTTCACTTTCGGGCCGTACACCAGCACCGGAATGTGCTCACGGGTGTGGTCGGTACCGGTCCAGGTCGGATCGCAGCCGTGGTCCGCGGTCAGGATCAGAATGTCATCTTCACCCACCAGCTCCATCAGCTCCGGCAGGCGG
Source organism: Enterobacter sp. EC_64 (assembly GCF_019584165.1). NCBI lineage: Bacteria > Pseudomonadati > Pseudomonadota > Gammaproteobacteria > Enterobacterales > Enterobacteriaceae > Enterobacter > Enterobacter sp. EC_64. The sequence goes on along the minus strand of NZ_VDAS01000002.1, from coordinate 74,745 downwards.
CGGTCGAACAGCTCAAGACCCGCAGCATAACCCGCTACGTCGCGACGGTGACCCCAGGAGGAATCGAAGTCGACGAAGTTGGTGAAGACAATGGTCTTGTCGCCCGCTTCTTTCATCTCTTTGATGGTGGCATCGAACAGCGCATCGAGTCCGGTCGCTTTGACCTTTTTGGTGATGCCGCAGTTAGCGTAGATATCCGCGATTTTACCTACAGAAACCACGTGACCGCCTTTCTCATCAACCAGCTTCTGCAGTACGGTCGGTGCCGGCGGCTCAACGGCCAGATCGTGACGGTTACCGGTACGCTGGAAGTTACCCGCTTTGTCGCCGATAAACGGACGCGCGATCACGCGGCCAATGTTGTAGCCGCCTTCGGTCAGCTCTTCACGGGCGATTTCGCACAGCTCGTAGAGTTTATCCAGGCCAAAGGTCTCTTCGTGGCAGGCAATCTGGAACACGGAGTCAGCAGAGGTGTAGAAAATCGGCTTGCCGGTTTTCATGTGCTCTTCGCCGAGCTGGTCCAGAATCACGGTACCGGAGGAGTGGCAGTTGCCGAGATAGCCCGGCAGGTTGGCACGCTTCACCAGCTTATCGAGCAGCTCCTGCGGGAAGCTGTTCTCGTGATCGGAGAAGTAACCCCAGTCGAACAGCACAGGCACACCGGCGATTTCCCAGTGGCCAGACGGGGTGTCTTTACCGGAGGAGAGCTCGTGCGCCCAGGCGTAAGCGCCCACCACTTCCGCGTTAGCATCCATACCGGCTGCGATTTTACCGGTAGAACCTTCATGTGCTTTCACCAGCCCGAGGCGGGTCAGGTTGGGTAGAGTCAGAGGGCCTTTACGACCGTTATCCGCTTCGCCTTTCGCACAGGCTTCCGCGATGTGACCCATGGTATCGGAACCCACGTCACCAAAACGTTCCGCATCTTCGGTTGCGCCGATGCCGAATGAGTCCAGCACCATAATAAATGCACGTTTCATAATTGTTCTCCGTACGTAGTGCTTCAAAAATTATCGATCAGATCAGTATACCGCTATTCGGTGATACGGCGATAGACAGTCGGTGTGGTTTCCGGCGCTTTATTGTCAAGCGTAATAGCCGCCTTCACCGCTTTCGCCGCTTCCTGCCAGCTGGCTTCATCTTTGGCGTGGATCACCGCCAGCGGACGTTGGCCGTCAACGCTGTCGCCCAGACGGGCCATATCGGTGAAGCCGACGCTGTAATCAATGGTATCTGACGCCTGACGACGGCCGCCGCCCATAGACACCACCGCCATACCCAGCGCGCGGGTGTCCATTGCCGAGACAAACCCTTCGCTGTCGGCATACACCGCTTTGCTGAGCGTCGCGGTCGGCAGGTACTTCGCATAGTTTTCGACGAAGTCGGTTGGGCCTTTCTGCGCCGCAACCATGCGGCCAAAGATCTCCGCCGCTTTGCCGTTGTCCAGTACCGCCTGTAGCTTCGCGCGGGCGTCGGCGTCGTCTTTGGCAAGCTTGCCGGAGATTAACATCTCCACGCACAGCGCCATGGTGACGTCGAACAGACGCGGGTTGCGGTATTCGCCTGTCAGGAACTGGACGGCTTCACGCACTTCGACGGCGTTACCGGCGCTGGAAGCCAGCACCTGGTTCATGTCGGTGAGCAGTGCGGTAGTGCGCACGCCCGCGCCGTTGGAGACGCCAACGATCGCTTCGGCCAGCGCCTCAGAGAGTTCATAGGTTGGCATAAACGCGCCGCTGCCTACCTTCACGTCCATCACCAGCGCGTCCAGCCCTTCTGCCAGCTTCTTCGCCAGGATAGAGGCGGTGATCAGCGGGATGGAGTCAACGGTCGCGGTGATGTCGCGGGTCGCGTAGAAACGCTTGTCTGCCGGAGCAAGAGAGCTGGTCTGGCCGATAATCGCCACACCAACGTCTTTAATAATGTCGCGGAAGCGGTTGTCATCCGGGAAGATATCGAAGCCCGGAATGGCTTCCAGCTTGTCGAGCGTACCGCCGGTGTGGCCCAGGCCGCGCCCGGAGATCATCGGGATATAACCGCCACAGGCTGCCACCATGGGGCCAAGCATCAGGGAGGTCACGTCGCCCACGCCGCCGGTGGAGTGTTTATCCACAATCGGGCCGTTAAGGTTGAGGCTTTTCCAGTCCAGAACGGTTCCTGAATCTCGCATCGCCATGGTCAGCGACACGCGCTCAGGCATCGACATATCGTGGAAGAAAATGGTCATCGCCAGAGCCGCAATCTGCCCTTCAGAGACGGTGTTATCACGAATGCCGTTGATGAAGAAGCGGATCTCTTCGTCGCTTAATGCATGACCATCACGTTTTTTACGAATAATTTCTTGTGCGAGAAACACGGTAACCCCCATGAGGAATCGGGTGAATGGTGGCGGGTACGGTTTACCCGACCACGATCCGGGTAGGCCGGGTAAGCGTAGCGCCACCCGGCAATTCAAACTTAGTAGCTGCTTGCGCTCTTACCGTCGCCGTGACCCAGCGCTTTCAGCAGGCTGGCCAGCAGGCTGGAGGCGCCGAAGCGGTAGTGACGGGAATCGGCCCAGTCGGCGCCGAACAGCTCGTCGGCAATCGCCAGGAACTGCTGCGCGTCTTCCGCGGTACGCACGCCGCCCGCAGGTTTGAAGCCCACGGTTTTGGACACGCCCATGTCGCGGATCACTTCCATCATGATGCGCGCGCTTTCCGGGGTCGCATTTACCGGTACTTTACCGGTAGAGGTTTTAATGAAATCCGCACCGGCTTTGATGGAGATTTCAGAGGCTTTGCGAATCAGCGCCTCTTCTTTCAGCTCGCCGGTTTCGATGATCACTTTCAGCAGCACGTTTGCCGCCGCACACGCGTCTTTACAGGCCTTCACCAGGTCAAAACCGACCTTCTCGTTGCCGGCGATCAGCGCGCGGTACGGGAACACCACGTCCACTTCGTCTGCGCCGTAGGCAATCGCCGCGCGGGTTTCTGCCAGCGCAATCTCGATATCATCGTTGCCATGCGGGAAGTTAGTGACGGTTGCAATGCGCACGTCCGGGGTGCCCTGCTCTTTCAGCGTCTTACGGGCAATCGGGATAAAGCGCGGGTAGATACAGACGGCTGCGGTGTTGCCCACCGGCGTTTTCGCCTGATGGCACAGAGCGATGACTTTCTCATTGGTGTCGTCATCGTTCAGGGTAGTCAGGTCCATCAGTTTCAACGCGCGCAGGCTGCTTGCAGTTAAATCGGTCATAACATTCTCCAACGGCAGTGCCGTATAAATTTTACCTTGCGGGTCTGTGAGTATTCTAACATCCACCCGCATCCACACTTCGACATTCATCACAGTTAATGAAAACTGCATGCAAATTTGCATTACTGTAATGCGATCTTCTTCAAACTTTAGCGCGCATATTGCGGACTAAAGCAGCGATACCCCCTGTCGGATCAAAAGTGCCGACAGGCAGGCTTTCTACAATCCGTTCATCATCCGCAGAACACTCAAGGAAGCGAACATGTCCCACTCCAGCCCCGACGCCCTGCAGCAACGTTGCCAGCACATTGTGACAAGCCCGGCGTTAACCCCGGAACAAAAACGTCATTTTCTGGCGCTGGAAGCGGAAAACAACCTGCCGTATCCGGCACTTCCTGAAGCTGCGCGCGCCGCGCTGGACGAGGGGTTCATCTGCGACATGTTCGAAGGCCATGCGCCTTACAAACCCCGTTACGTTCTGCCGGATTACGCAAAATTTCTGGCTAATGGTTCAGAATGGCTGGAGCTGGAAGGGGCAAAAGATCTCGACGACGCCCTCTCACTGTTAACCATCCTCTACCACCATGTTCCGTCCGTCACATCGATGCCGGTCTATCTCGGTCAGCTTGATGTGTTGCTGCAACCTTATGTTAGAATTCTAACACAAGAAGAAATCAATAGCCGAATAAAACGTTTCTGGCGCTATCTCGACCGTACGCTGCCCGATGCCTTTATGCATGCCAATATCGGGCCGGAAGATACCCCCGTCACGCGCGCCATTCTGCGTGCCGATGCAGAGCTGAAGCAGGTCGCGCCGAACCTGACCTTTATTTATGATCCAGCGATCACCCCGGACGATTTGCTGCTTGAGGTGGCGAAAAACATATGTGAATGCAGTAAACCGCATATTTCTAATGGCCCGGTGAATGATAAAATTTTCACAAAAGGCCATTACGGCGTAGTGAGCTGTTACAACTCCCTGCCTCTGGCAGGCGGTGGCAGCACCCTGGTGCGCCTCAACCTCAAGGCCATCGCCGAACACAGTACGTCAATGGAAGACTTCTTCAGCCGCGCCCTCCCGCATTACTGCCAGCAGCAAATGGCCATCATCGATGCCCGCTGCGATTTCCTGTATCAACAATCCGGCTTCTTTGAGAATAGCTTCCTGGTGAAAGAGGGGCTGATTGATGCCGATCGGTTTGTGCCGATGTTTGGCATGTACGGCCTGGCAGAAGCGGTAAACGTGCTCTGTGAGAAAGCCGGGATGACTGGGCGTTACGGCAAAGACGAGCAGGCCAACGCGCTGGGCTATCGCATCAGCGAACAGCTTGCGGCGTTTGTCGAAAACACGCCGGTGAAACACGGCTGGAAGCAGCGCGCGATGCTGCATGCGCAGTCGGGGATCAGCTCTGACTCGGGCACCACGCCGGGCGCGCGCCTGCCCTACGGCGACGAGCCGGATCCCATCAGCCACCTGCTGGCGGTGGCGCCGCACCACAAGCACTACGCTTCCGGGATCAGCGATATCCTGACGCTGGATGAGACGGTAAAACGTAACCCGCAGGCGGTGGTCCAGCTCTGTCTCGGCGCGTTCAGGGCGGGGATGCGCGAGTTTACCGCCAACGTCGCGGGTAACGATCTGGTGCGCGTTACCGGTTATATGGTGCGGTTGTCGGATCTGGAGAAGTACCGGGAAGCCGGATCGCGCACCAATACCACCTGGCTGGGTGAAGAAGCCGCGCGCAATACCCGTATTCTGGAACGTCAGCCGCGCGTGATAAGCCATGAACAGCAGATGCGCTTTAGTTAGTCAGGTCATCCCTTTTTCCTGCGTGGACGGGCCGGGCAGCCGCCTGGCCCTGTTCCTGCAGGGCTGCAACCTGCGCTGTAAAACCTGCCACAACCCGTGGACGATCGGCCGCTGCAACGACTGCGGGGACTGCGTGCCCCACTGCCCGCACGACGCGCTGACCATACAGGCGGGACGCGTCTGGTGGCAGGAGAGTGACTGCCAGCAGTGCGACACCTGCCTGCACCTGTGCCAGCAGCAGGCAACGCCTATGGCGCACCGCCTGAGCGTGGAGGAGATCCTTTCACAGATCCGCAAATCCGCACCGTTTATCGAGGGGATCACCGTGAGCGGCGGTGAGGCCACAACGCAATTACCGTTTTTAGTGACGCTGTTCACCACGATCAAAGCCGATCCCGACCTGAATCATCTGACCTGCCTGGTCGACAGCAACGGTTTGTTAAGCGAAACCGGCTGGCAAAAGCTGCTGCCGGTACTGGATGGCGCGATGCTGGACCTGAAAGCATGGGGGAACGAACACCACCGCTTCCTGACCGGGCGCGAAAACCCGCAGATCAAGCAGAGTATCCGCTGGCTGGCAGAACGCCACCGTTTGACAGAGCTCCGCCTGTTGGTGATTCCGGGGCAGTGTGATTATCTGGAGCACCTGAAGCCGCTGACAACCTTTATCCACGGGCTTGGGAATGTGCCGGTCCGCCTCAACGCGTTTCATGCGCATGGCGTGTACGGCGAGGCGGCGTCATGGCGCAGCGCCACGCCGGAAGACGTTGAACCGCTGGCGCGGGCGCTGGAAAAACAGAAGATAACGGTGATCCGTCCGGCGCTTTATCTATAGCGTGATGCCAAATACCGAACGCGTATTTTCCAGCAGCGCACCGGCTATGGCCTCTTCAGTCTCTTTTCGCAGTTCGCACAGGGTGGCAAACACGCGCGCCGCCTGTTCCGGACGATTCGGCTGGCCCTGAAAACCGTTCAGCGGCATGTCCGGCGCGTCGGTTTCCAGCAGAAGCGCCGACAGCGGCAGCTGTGCCATCACGTCCCGGGTTTTGCTGGCGCGCGGATAGGTGATGGTGCCCCCAACGCCGATTTTGTAGCCCAGCTCGATAAAACGCTGCGCCTGCTGCAGGCTGCCGGAGAAACCGTGCACGACCCCCCTGCGCGGCAGATCGATACGCTTCAGGTGCATTGCCAGCTTATCGTGCGTGCGTCTGGAGTGGAGGATCACCGGCAGATCGTGACGCTTCGCCAGCCTGAGCTGCGCGTCGAGGATCGTCTGCTGGCGCTCAAAATGCGGATGCTCGCGATAAAGATCGAGGCCGATCTCACCGATGGCGACAAGCTTGTCGCCTGCGGTCTGCACTATCTCATCAAGTCGCTCAATGTCCTCATCCCGATGCCGCTCAATCACGATCGGATGCAGGCCAAGCGCCGCATAGAGCGCGGGGTGCTGTGCAGCAAGATCCAGCACCCGGGAAAAGTAAGCCGCTTCCACTGAAGGCACAATAATGGCCTGAACGCCTGCCTCGGCCGCTTTCGCAATGCTTCGCTCTTCATCTCCCGTAAACGGCGGGAAATCAAAGTGGCAATGGGTATCGACAAAGCGGTGCATCACGCCAGATCCTCGTTATCCAGTAAAGCGTCATTCGCCTGCGGAATGTCCACCAGCGGCACCGTCAGGGCGTCGTTGGCGACAATCGCAGGCGGCGTAATAATGCTTTTATGGCGATGAAGCGGCGGCTGCTCCGCCAGCATTTTCCCCACCGTCGCCAGGAAGTAGCGCCCACACAGCCGCCCCGTTTTGTAATCCATGCGCAGCGCAGGAACGCGGCTGCCCAGCGCCATGCTCAGCAGCGGCTTAGGCGGATAAATTTCAAAAATACGCAGCTTGCCCGGCGGTTTCTCAATGAAGCGCTGCATCGCGCCGTAGGTGGTTTCATGCTGCTTCGCGATGTTCACCAGCGGCTGCAGGCTGCTGTCGCCCAGCCAGCGCTCCATCCGCTTAAACCACTGCGGGGTGTAATACATTTGCGACGGTACGGTACGGATCACCACAATGGTTTTCGCCCCGCGACGGGCGGCTTCCTGCACCGGCACCGCGTCACTGATCCCCCCGTCCAGATAGCTAATACCGTCCAGCAGGGCGCCGGTACGATAAAAGCCGGGGATCGCGCTGGAGGCGCGGATAATGTCCAGCCAGTTCTCTTTCTGAGGCGAAAAATAGCCCGGCGAATAATCATCGCCCCGGCTGGCGCACATCCAGAATTCTTTACCGCTATCAAACAGACGGGCGGCAGTATCCATGGCCAGCGGCATCTGGCTGGAGGTTGACTCCAGCAGCCAGTCGAGATCGATCAGGTTGCCGCCGCGCACAAACCGCACCGGGTTAAAAAATTCTTTCGCCGTGGTGTAGCGCATGATGACCTTTCGCGCGTAGCCGGGCTGGTTACAGACATAGGCAGAGAGGTTCTGCGCCCCGGCAGAGGTGCCGAAGTAAAGATCAAAGGGGTTGAACTGCGCGCGCATAAATTCGTCCAGCACGCCAGCGGTGAAAATGCCGCGCTGTCCGCCACCCTCGCAGACCAGCGCGAGTTGACCCGCGCGAAACGGTTTTAACGTCAGCGGCGCAATATTGCCGAGCGTAACGGGAATTCGTTGCCCCACCTCTGCTTTCCTGTTTTGATTATTTTATAACACCACAGTAACGCACCCGACCTGTTACGCAAATAAGAAAAAGCCAGTCACAGTGACTGGCTTTATTTTGTTGACGGAATATTGCGTTTGCTATGGACGTCGACGCCCTGTAAACAGGCTGACCAGGAACAGAATAATACCCACAACGAAGACAATTTTAGCTGCCCATGCCGCTGTACCTGCCAGTCCACCAAAGCCCAATGCGGCGGCAATTAACGCGATAACCAGAAATATAATGCCCCAACGAAACATAAGCTTCTCCTTTACCATAGTTAATGTCGGCCGCTAAACGTGAGCGCTCAGGTCACTCACCGGCGTTTTTCCAGAGTCGTTCTTATTTCGCCCGCAGGGTTTAGCCAGACGGGCGAATGGTCGAGATTTACTTCGTTTTCAGATCGTTTTTAACGCTTTTCACACCATCAATCGCCTTCGCGATGGACTCGGCACGTTCACTTTGCGCCTGCGAATCTACCGTACCGGAAAGCTGAACCACGCCATCGGTGGTTTCCACTTTCACCTTACGGGACGGCACGATGTCATCTGCTAAAAGTTTAGCTTTGATTTCGCTGGTGGTGGCTGCATCACCGGCATAACCTTTCACCGACGCGTTTTTGCCATCACGCACGTGCAGCTTATCGCTGACGGAGGCGACGCCTTCGACGCCTTTCGCCACTTTCACCGCCTGTTCAGCCTGAGCCTGGCTTTCAACAAAGCCGCTCAGCGTGACCACTTTCTTGTCGGTCTTAACGGAAATATCGGTGCTCTTGATGGCTTCATCATCCACCAGTGCGGCCTTCACTTTTGCTGTGATAGAGCTGTCATCCATGAAATTGCCGACTTTATTCATAGAGCTATCGATTTTTTGCCCTGCGCTATCGGCCGTGGATTGTGCTTTATCCATGGTGCTGCTTTCCGCCAGGGCGGAGCCGCTCACCAGAACGCTACCCAGTGTTACAGCCAGCAGAGTTTTAGAAATCTTCAGTCTTGTCATATTCATCGATCTATTCCTGTGTTGACCCGTTATTCGGGCTACATACTTCCTTAGTAGTGATATATATTGCGAATAAACACACGGGCAAATTGGATAACCTAAAGCCATGCATTGAACAGTTAATTTATCCACGCCCGGTGTTAAACACTGAGTTAAATATAGATCACTCTCACAGAGCCGCTTTCAGAATTGGGTAAAAAATGGGCGAATAGCGTGAAATTGCGTTGAATTAAGAACATTCCGCAAGGGATTAATAAGACTGGAAATAAAGAAGAGCACGGCGAATGCCGTGCTCTGAGAGGGGATTAATGCTCGCGGGTTTTACGGAACTGAACGTCCGGATAACGTTCCTGCGTCAGGTTCAGGTTGACCATCGTTGGCGCGATATAGGTCAGGTTATCGCCGCCATCCAGCGCCAGCTGAACTTCATTCTTACGCTTAAATTCTTCGAATTTCTTCACGTCAGAACACTCAACCCAGCGCGCGGTCGCGACGTTCACCGATTCGTAAATCGCTTCTACGTTGTATTCGCTCTTCAGGCGCGCAACGACCACGTCAAACTGCAGCACGCCGACCGCACCCACGATCAGATCGTTGTTCGCAATCGGGCGGAACACCTGCACGGCGCCCTCTTCGGAGAGCTGAACCAGGCCTTTCAGCAGCTGTTTCTGCTTAAGCGGATCGCGCAGACGAATGCGACGGAACAGCTCCGGCGCGAAGTTCGGAATACCGGTGAACTTCATCATTTCACCCTGGGTGAAGGTATCACCGATCTGGATGGTGCCGTGGTTGTGCAGCCCGATGATGTCGCCCGGATAGGCCTCTTCAACGTGCGAACGGTCACCCGCCATAAAGGTCAGCGCGTCGGAGATGACAACGTCTTTCCCGATACGCACCTGGCGCAGCTTCATGCCCTTTTCATATTTACCGGACACCACGCGCATAAAGGCCACGCGGTCACGGTGTTTCGGGTCCATGTTGGCCTGAATCTTAAACACGAAGCCGGTGAACTTCTCTTCTTTCGCTTCCACTTCACGGGTGTCGGTTTTGCGCGGCATCGGCTGCGGCGCCCACTCCACCAGCCCGTCGAGCATGTGGTCAACGCCGAAGTTACCCAGTGCGGTACCGAAGAAGACCGGGGTAATTTCGCCGCTCAAGAACAGCTCTTTGTCGAATTCGTGAGACGCGCCCTTGACCAGCTCCAGCTCGTCGCGCAGCTGCGCGGCCAGCTCTTCGCCGACCGCCGCGTCCAGATCCGGGTTGTCCAGACCTTTCACGATGCGCACTTCCTGAATGGTGTGGCCTTTACCGGTCTGATACAGGTAGGTTTCGTCTTTATAGAGGTGGTAAACGCCTTTGAACAGCTTACCGCAGCCAATTGGCCAGGTGATTGGCGCACAGGCGATCTTCAGCTCGTTTTCCACTTCATCCATCAGCTCCATCGGATCGCGGATGTCACGGTCGAGTTTGTTCATAAAGGTGAGGATCGGCGTATCGCGCAGACGGGTGACTTCCATCAGCTTACGGGTACGATCTTCTACACCTTTCGCGGCGTCGATCACCATCAGACAGCAGTCCACCGCCGTCAGGGTACGGTAGGTATCTTCGGAGAAGTCTTCGTGACCCGGGGTGTCCAGCAGGTTCACCAGGCAGTCGTGATACGGGAACTGCATCACGGAGGTGGTAATCGAAATACCACGCTGTTTTTCCATCTCCATCCAGTCGGATTTTGCATGCTGGCTGGAGCCACGGCCTTTAACGGTACCCGCAGTCTGGATCGCCTGTCCGAACAGCAACACCTTCTCAGTGATGGTCGTTTTACCGGCATCCGGGTGCGAGATAATGGCAAAAGTGCGGCGCTTGGCCACCTCTTGCAGATAAGGAGACAACGTCATAATTAAATCTTCTTTTATAAGCGCGGCAGCACGCCACGCATCATGGAATACAAAATTGCGGCTATTTTACCCATCAACGGGGGGCAGGCAATCATTGTTTACACAGGAGTTGCTCCAGTTCGTTCAACGACGTCACGGTCCAGGTCGGCTCGATGCCTTCAGGCTTCACGCGGCCATGTGCATTGAGCCAGACGGTCGACAGACCAGCCTTCATGCCGCCCAGAATATCTGACTCTGCGGTATCCCCCACCATCAGGACACGATCGCGGTCGGGATTGCCGGCCTGCGCCAGCGCGTAGTCGAAAATTCGCGGATCCGGCTTCGGCACGCCAACCTCTTCCGAGATCACCAGCGCGTCAAAATGATCGCGCAGGCCGGTGCGCTCAAGGCGGATCTGCTGCAGGGCGGTAAAACCGTTGGTGATGATCCCCAGTTTCACCTTACCTTTCAACGCATTCAGCAGGGAAACCGCGCCCGGCAGGGGCGCACAAATATCGGCCATGGCGTTGAGAAAAGCCTCGTTCAGCGTTCCCGGACTGACCTTTAAGCGTTCCGCCCAGACGTCAAAGCGCTGGTGCTGAAGCTGTAACGCGGTGATGGCACCGTTCTGGTAATCCACCCACAGCGGTTTGTTGACCGCCTGATAGTCCTGAAAATCTTCAGCGGTGAAGGTTACGCTATAGTCGAGAAACATCCGCTGCAGGCCGCCGAACGAGTCGAACGTAAACAGCGTTTCGTCGGCATCAAAGAAAATCCAGTCCCATTTCATCGTTACAACCTTATTTTTTATTATCCAATCGGCAGAGCCATTATGATGGCGTCTTCACGTCCCTCTGCGGTGGGGTAGTAGTTACGGCGGATTGTCGCCTCGTTAAAGCCTAAGCTTTCATAGAGCGCGATGGCGGCGACATTCGACGCGCGCACCTCCAGCCACAGGGTGAAAACGTCACGGGTTTCGAGCTCACGGATGAGATGCTCAAGCAGTTCTCTTCCCAGCCCGCGGCGCTGAAACGCGGGATCAACCGCGATATTAAACAGCGTCGCTTCATCAAGAACAACCTGCGTGATCGCGAAAGCGGCCATGGTGCCGTCAACGTCCAGGCGGTAGTTCAGATACCGTTCGCCCTGATTGCTGGCGAAGGTTTTTTCGCTCCACGGAAACGCGTGGGCGCGTGTTTCAATCGCGAACGCGGTGGACAGGTCAGGCGTCGTGAGGGAAGAAATCGTGTTCATATTCGCAGATTTGTTGCCATAGCGCGCTGCGCGCTTTTGGGTTGGCTTTCAGTTCGTCCAGCGCTGGCGTGCAGATCTGGCTCCCCTGAAGAGAGATCTCATTTGCCTCTCCGATACGCCAGCTGTTACAGCGGCTATCAGGAGGCAGCATCGCGACACGCTCTGGCGTCAGCGGTAAAACCTGGTCGGCCGTCAGCTTCAGGCTGCGAAGGACATCATCGATCAGGGGGTCATTCAGGGCAGGCAGTTCTTCCGCCACCATCACCAGGCGAACGTGCGCCGGTATGGAGATGGCGATTTCGCCCTGCAACGCCGTCGGGCGACGTAAAGCCCACTGGGTAATGCCCAGCTGCTGCAACTGCCAGTCTCGTCGGGATGTCATAGGGAAAACTCCTGTCTCTCAGGCGCGCAAATATAGCAAATGTGTCGAAAGTGCGCCATCTACCTACTATAATCCCCGCCTGAGTTTATTGAGGAACAATTCATGTCTGCATTTACCCCGGCAAGTGAAGTCTTGCTGCGTCACAGTGATGATTTCGAAGAAAGCCGTATTCTGTTTGCCGGAGATATGCAGGATGACCTGCCCGCGCGTTTCGACTGTGCTGAAAGCCGTGCCCACACCCAATACTACCACCACTGGCAGGTGCTGAGCCGCCAGATGGGCGAGCGCGCGCGCTTTAGCCTGGTGGCAGAGCAGAGCGATATCGCCGACTGCGATACGCTGATCTACTACTGGCCGAAGAATAAACCGGAAGCCCAGTTCCAGCTGATGAACCTGCTCTCCCTGCTACCGGTCGGCTGCGATATTTTCGTGGTCGGTGAAAACCGCAGCGGCGTGCGTAGCGCGGAACAGCTGCTGGAAGGCTACGCGCCGCTGAATAAAGTCGACAGCGCTCGCCGCTGTGGTCTGTACCATGGCCGTCTGGAAAAACAGACAACGTTTGATGCGCAGGCATACTGGGACGAGTACCAGCTTGAGGGCCTGACCATCAAAACCCTGCCGGGCGTGTTCAGCCGCGATGCGCTGGATACGGGCAGCAAGCTGCTGCTTTCCACCCTGACGCCGCACACCAAAGGCAAAGTGCTGGACGTAGGCTGCGGCGCGGGCGTGCTCTCTACCGTGCTCGCCAGCCATTCGCCAAAAGTGCGCTTAACCCTGTGTGACGTGAGCGCCCCGGCGGTTGAAGCCAGCCGCGCAACGCTTGCCGCAAACGGCATTGAAGGCGAAGTCATTGCCAGCAACGTCTTCTCCGACATCACCGGTCGCTTCGACATGATCATCTCTAACCCGCCGTTCCACGACGGTATGGAGACCAGCCTGGAAGCGGCACAAGCGCTGATCCGTGGCGCAGTTCGTCACCTCAACAGCGGCGGTGAGCTGCGTATCGTCGCGAACGCCTTCCTGGCATACCCGAAAGTGCTGGATGAAACTTTTGGCTTCCACGAAGTTATCGCCCAGACCGGCCGCTTTAAGGTCTACCGCACCGTGATGACGCGTCAGGCCAAAAAGTAATCGCCTCCCCTGTAGGCCGGATAAGCGAAAGCGCCATCCGGCTATACACGGCGCGTCCATCGGCCATTTTTGCATCAATCAAGGCATCACGCGCACTTTTCTGTTGACGTAAAGCTGAAAACATCTAGAATGCGCCTCCGTGGTTACGATACTTTTACAGTATCGATGGTATGCGAAGGTGGCGGAATTGGTAGACGCGCTAGCTTCAGGTGTTAGTGTCCTTACGGATGTGGGGGTTCGAGTCCCCCCCCTCGCACCAATTATCTTACAACCCCTCTGAATTTCTTCTTTTTCCCTGTTATTTCAAACTCATCAGTATCACCAGAATTCCGCTGACCAGCGCGACACAGGATGGCAGTAAAACAAAGTGACGTAGCTGCTTATGCCAGATCATGCCTGACGTGACTAGCAGTCCTGACGCGATGATGACTTTCCAGGTATCGAGAGAGAGATCGGCAAACGTCAAACCGCCGAGAATGGCTCCCGGTAGCAGTACCCCCCAACCACTGCCCAGCGCTCTGTTCAACATGCTTTTCCCTCTATCAACGATAATGATAACCAATATCATATAACAAAAATTATCATTTGCCAGCTGAATGAATCAAAATCCATCGACCTTTACCTTTCCCGTAATGACAGGAATTGTCTAAGGTGATAAATTGCGCACCTGTTAACAACGTCTAAAGATTTTCTGATAATTACTCTTTGAGTTTTTTGCATATTTTATTGCGAAATAACACCTATTTATCTGTTTTAATTAAATTTTAATAAAAACACGCGACTATGACATCACAATCCTGGCGGTCTTTGGTTCACAGAAAATATCAATTATCGTTACGTTTATTTTTATTTCTGAACGCAACCTCGGCAGTGTTCTCGGTAACAAATCCGCTCAATTCTGTACGCCTGTTTTCTGCCCCTCTGATTGCTATTTTCGCCATCAGTACTGGCCTGTTCGTCTGGCACTGGAGAAAGCGCGCGCGGAAGATAAATATTCCTGTCGTTTCAGCGATCTTCGGTATTTTATGGGCCTGGCAAATTGTCTCCAAATTCGCCTTAATTACTCAGGACCATGCGACATATTTGCTAATTGCTCTTTTAACGGTACTTTTTATCGGCACGCTGGCGTTCGCCAGTAATATCAAAGCGTTTACGCTGCATTCATTGCCCACCTTTATTGTCTGCCTGTGGTTAAGCGATCACGATATATGGCTGCGAATGACCTATTCTTTCGCACTTCCTGTGGTGGCAATTGCTATTCATAACATTTTGCAAAGACGCAACGACCGTTTCGCTCAGGAACTGCTCTCTCGCCTTCTGGAAGAACGAGAAACCCTTACCGACCTCAGCATGATGGACCCGCTTACCGGGCTCTATAATCGTCGCGGTCTGCAAAGCCGTCTGGAGAATCTGCCCACGGTAGAAAATGGCGAACACTTTGTCCTGCTGATGGATATCGACCACTTCAAAGCCTATAACGACCATTACGGCCATATGATGGGCGACCAGGCGCTGAAGCGCGTCTCTGCGGCAATCCGTGACGCCGTACGTTCTCGCGATATTGTGGCGCGTTTTGGTGGGGAAGAGTTTATGGTGCTGCTGACCAACATTTCACTCGAACACGCTCGCCAGACGGCCGAGCGGATCCGTCAGAAAGTGTATGATTTGAAAATCCCGCATCTGTTTAACGAAAGCGTCGCGACAAACGTCACTATCAGCATTGGCATCGCCATTTTCGAGGATGAAGACGTGGAAGGCGCGCTGGAAAAAGCGGACAAAGCCCTCTATGAAGCAAAGCATATGGGACGCAATAACATTCTGCTAAGCGAAGAGATTCAGACGGCATAACCCTACCGACGAGGTCACCAGGACAAAAGTCTTGCCATTGGTATGAGCAATAGTTAGGATTGGCAATCATTATCATTTAGATTTCTATCTATACTATGGCCACGCATACCGCACAGATCGTCGAACCTCTCCTCTGGCGAGCGCCGCTCACCAGCGGGAATGCTTCGCTTGCAGATGCGATACGGGAAAAGATTGCGGAAACGCGTGCCCACCTGCTGGACTTTATCCGGCTTGATGAAGCGCCCCCGTCCCACGCGATGACGCTCTCAGAGTGGCGCCAACCGTCTAAGCTACAATCACTGCTGGCCACCTATTCCGACCATATTTATCGCAATCAGCCTACCCTTACGCGGGAAAATAAACCCCTGCTCTCCCTCTGGGCGCAGTGGTATATCGGGCTGATGGTGCCTCCGCTCATGCTGGCGCTGTTAACACAGAGGAGCATGCTTGAACTCTCGCCGGATAATTTCCACGTCGAGTTTCACGAAACCGGACGTGCTGCCTGCTTCTGGATTGATCTCCACGAAGACCACAGCGCTGAACGCCTCACTGCTCAGGAACGTATGGAGCGGCTCATCACGCAGGCCCTGATCCCGGTGGTGGAAGCGCTGGAAGCGACGGGAGAGATTAACGGGAAGCTTATCTGGAGCAATACGGGCTATTTAATCCACTGGTATTTAACGGAAATGAAGCCGCTTCTCGGTGATGAGAACGTTGAGGCCCTGCGTCAGTCCTGTTTCTTTGCAAAGCAGCTTTCCGATGGCCGTGACAACCCGCTATTCCGTACCGTCGTGCTCCGTGATGGGCTTCTGGTTCGCCGCACCTGCTGCCAGCGCTATCGCCTGCCGGACGTTAAGCAGTGTGGGGATTGCACGCTCAAGTAGAGCAGTGAATTGCCCGGTGGAGCTTCGCTTACCGGGCCGACAAAAACAAAAACGGCAACCTGAGTTGCCGTTTTGCTTTTACCTAGGCCACCTGCTGATTGTCCTCTTCCGCGCTACGCTGCGCTTCTTCCGCTTCCTGCTCCAGCAGCTGCTTCTCATACACTTTGAAGAACGGGAAGTAGATGATCGCCGATACGCAGGCCAGAACCACAACCAGAATCGCCGCGCGGAAATCCCAGCCCAGGGCCCACGCTGCGCCTATCGGCGCCGGTGCCGTCCAGGGAACCACGGAGATGACGCGCCCAATCAAATCAAACGTCATCGCCGCCCACGCCAGCACGGCGTTAACCATCGGTGCCAGCAGGAACGGGATAAAGAACACCGGGTTCATCACGATTGGCGTACCGAAAATGACCGGCTCGTTGATGTTAAAGAAGCTGGGTACCACGCTCAAACGCCCGATAGAGCGTAAATGCGCTGAACGGCTACGCAGATAGCAAATCACCAATCCCATCGTGGCGCCCGACCCGCCAATTACGATAAAGAACGTCCAGAACGCCTCCATGAAGATATGCGGCAGAGGCTGACCGGCGGCCAGCGCGGTCTGGTTAGCGCCCAGGTTCGTCAGCCAGAACATCTGCAACATTCCGGAGACGATGGCGGCGCCGTGGATCCCGGCGAACCAGAGCAGATGACCAATCAACACGGCCAGCAGGATCGCAGGCAGGGAATCTGCCGCGGAAACCAGAGGTTTAAAGACCGACATAATGGCCTGCGGGATCAGCATGCCAAACTGAGACTGAATCACCAGGCTCAGAGGATAAAGGGTCACCACCACCACCAGCACCGGGATCAGCAGATCAAAAGAGTTTTTGATCATCGGCGGGACCTGGTCCGGCAGACGAATGCCGATGTTATGCGCTTTGAGGAAACGCATCATCTCAACGCAATAAATCGCTACCAGAATCGCGGTAAAAATGCCCGTTCCCCCCAGGCTGTCGACAGGGAGCGTGCCTTTGGTTTTCGGTGCCGCGACCAGCAGAAACGCCATCAGCGACAGCATGGCGCACATAAAGGGGTCCAGCTGGTGAGATTTGACGTAGTGTTTGCCAAGGTTATAGGCAATGGCGGCACAGATATAAATGGACATGATGCCCATCGTCATATCAAACGGCGTCAGGATTTGGCCTTCAAACTGCTTCGCCATATCCAGCCAGGCGCGGGCGAAACCCCAGGTGGTATCAGGCGAAAAAGGTGGGTAAGCAAAGACTAACAAAAACGAACCCACAATCATAAACGGCATCGCGGAGATGAACCCGTCACGAATCGCCATAACGTGACGCTGGGAAGAGATCCGCCCGGCTATCGGGCTGACGTAATTTTCGACGAAACGGAATATCAGATTAAACGCAGCATGGTTGGCAGACATGGCAGATCTCCTGTCAGACGTTTGTTACGGGCACATACGCGCCGCACGTTGTTCCATACATCAGCTTCACAACCTTGCTGGCTTGCCAACCAGCGGTACTGCTCAGACGAAATGGTTTCATATTTGGCTCTTATTATTGGATACAGGGGACGTTACGTACTCAGTATTAATCTACGCTCCGCGCTCTGCAACCGGTTACTGTAACCGGTTTCCGTGATTGTGAAGAGGATCCAGAAATCAGCCGTTTGGGGTATTTGTTACTTAAGAGATATTTACAGAGCATAAATTCTTATGACAGATTACGCAGGATATTTGTCAGGAGGAAACAATGAGTTTGCAGTCTGTACAGCAGTTTTTTGCCGACAACGCGCCGGATATAGACGTTATTGAGCTTAGTCAAAGTACTGCTACCGTTGCGTTGGCTGCTGCCGCCCATCGTGTCGAGCCGGGACAAATCGCCAAGACCCTGTCACTCAAGGTTAAAAATGAGGTGATCCTGGTGGTGGCGAAAGGCGACGCGCGTCTGGATAACAAAAAGCTCAAAGACACGTTCGGTGCGAAAGCGCGCATGCTCAGCAGTGATGAAGTGGTGACCATTACCGGTCATCCCGTTGGCGGTGTATGCCCGTTCGGACTGGAAAACCCGCTCGCGGTATATTGCGATATCTCTTTGAAGCAGTACGCCGAAGTGCTGCCCGCCGCAGGCGCAATTCACAGCGCTGTGCGCATTTCACCTGACAGAATGGCAGAACTGACTTCCGCAAAATGGGTGGATGTCTGTATCTGATTGACGCGCCAGAGTATATCTGGCGCGCAAAAGACGGGTTATAAAAATGTGGGCGTGAGGAGAGCCAAACATTGCGGCTCTCTTGCAGGAAGATGCGTAATAATATCCGCCGCATCGAGCAACCCTACGTCTGAATTCACACCCAGTTTCACCATCGCATTAAACTTATGTGCCCGAATAGTCTTAATATTCCGTTCAAGCTGTGCCGCGATTTCAGGGATGGAATACCCGCAGGACATATAACGCAATATTGCCCGTTCTGTGGGGCTTAGCATCCTGTTCTGACTCCGGTACCAGTGATTCAGCATATTGTCATTGATGCGCAGCGTTTCGCTGAGCAACTCCACAAGTTCCTTCTGCAGATGCTCAAGCGTCACCGATTTACTGACTACTCCGTGCAGGCGCGATGGCGAAAGATGGCTAATTAACCGTGCTTCCATCTCGTCAGAAACCAAAATGATGCGCTGGATATGACCGTGCGTAAACGCCAGATCCCGCAGGTGCGCCAGGCAGTTACGGCGCTCCTCTCGCGCATCGGAAAGGGAGTAGATCAGCGAGAAAAAATTAACGTGATGAAGTGCATTCTTAAAACTGTCAAATTCACTAAACAGGTGTAGCTGATAATGGCTCAGGCCGGGCATCGCAAAAAGATGCTGTAGCCCTACGGCACTCATCGCGCAATTTTCGATGATGGCGATATGTCTTGTTGAATCGGTTTTTTCCATTCCTCGAACTCTCCATAGGCTGATAGCAAACTCAGCTCTCTCATTCCCTGTGTACTGTTGATCCAGGCATACATATCCGCATTACTTCGTAATGACAGCCGTCGCATCGCACTGTTTTTCTGCGCACTGATGGTTTTATTGCTCTTCTTGAGCAATGTGGCGATTTGGTTAATCCCCCATCCTTTCCCTAACAGACGCAGGACCTTACGTTCGGAGTGCGTGAGCGCGATAACGTGTTCATTTTCATTCTCCGTACTCTGAGGTTCCGGAGTTAATAACGTCTGGCTAATCCGCTCTGCCCGCTCACTACCGGCCCGAATAGCGTTAACCACGCCTTCAATAGGCTCCATGTCAGAAAGCAACGTGCTTTCCGGGCGCATAAGTAACTCAACCGCAATAGGGTAAAGCGGCCGCGAGACTAAAAAGATCCAGTGAATATCCCGGTATTGATTCAATAAACCGTAATACTCTTCAAGCGCACCCCGAGGGTTTCTGTATTCGCCTGAAATATCGGCAATAATGACGTCCGCGCGACGCAACTGGAGCAGCGTTAATTCCTGCAATGAGCGGCAATAGCTCAATTCAAATTCGGGGAAATGACGTGCCATCAGGCCCCCTAACCCGTTTTGCATCACGGGCATCCGGCTAATGACAACGCCATGCTTA
Source organism: Enterobacter sp. EC_64 (assembly GCF_019584165.1). Lineage (NCBI taxonomy): Bacteria > Pseudomonadati > Pseudomonadota > Gammaproteobacteria > Enterobacterales > Enterobacteriaceae > Enterobacter > Enterobacter sp. EC_64. Next base: position 55,036 of record NZ_VDAS01000002.1, on the reverse strand, counting down.
CCATGCAATGACAACATAGACCCTCCGTGTCCATTTTTCATTTGATGAGTAACGTTAAAACGCATCAACGTATGAGTATTTTCGTCCCTGAGTGTAAGACTGGTTAATACAAGCAGAAGATGAGATGTATGCTTAGTTTAAGAAATGCCTAAACAGCAGTAATATCTCACAAAGCGAAACAAAAATTAATTGTGGAGACATTAAAATAACGACAATATAAAATTAGAATAACTAAATACAAATATTTTATATTTTGGTATTTATAATTCATGGTATTGATAAATTAATCCCTTCCCCCTTCCACGAAACGGACTGCAACTGTTTGCACAAACCTTGATCTGGCCCACAGCAAGAGGGACTGCACTCTGTGCTAAAAGTACCCACTATGGGTTAACAGATAGCTATCCATCTTTTTTCAGGACAATACATGCAGGCAGAGCGGTCAACGCAGCGTGCTATCACGCGGCTATGTATTCAGTGCGGTCTTTTTCTGCTCCAGCACGGCGCGGAAAGCGCGCTGGTTGAGGAGCTTTCCACCCGGCTGGGGCTGGCGCTAGGGATGGACAGCGTCGAAAGCGCAATCTCATCCAACGCCATTGTGCTGACCACAATCAAGGACGGTCAGTGCCTGACCTCCACGCGCAAAAACCATGACCGCGGCATCAACATGCACGTCGTGACCGAAGTGCAGCACATTGTCATCCTTGCAGAACATAAGCTTCTCGATCTCAGTGACATTGAAAAACGGTTCAACCAGATCAAGCCATTACGTTATCCGCGCTGGCTCGTCGTGGTGATGGTAGGGCTCTCGTGCGCCTGCTTTTGTAAGCTCAACAAAGGGGGATGGGACGGTGCAATCATCACCTTTTTCGCCAGCAGTATCGCCATGTATGTTCGCCAGCTGCTGACGCATCGGCAGCTGCATCCGCAAATTAACTTCTGCATTACCGCGTTTGTCGCCACCACGGTTTCCGGTCTGCTGCTGCGCCTGCCGCAGTTTGCCAACACGCCGACCGTTGCCATGGCCGCCAGCGTGCTTCTGCTGGTCCCGGGCTTTCCGTTGATCAACGCTGTCGCCGACATGTTTAAAGGGCACATCAATACCGGCCTGGCTCGCTGGGCTATCGCCAGCCTGCTGACGCTGGCGACCTGCATCGGCGTGGTCATGGCCATGACACTTTGGGGGTTACGCGGATGGGCGTGATCGATTTTCTGCTGGCGCTGGCGCAGGACATGCTTCTGGCCGCCATTCCTGCCGTCGGCTTCGCGATGGTATTTAACGTACCGCAACGCGCGCTGCCGTGGTGTGCGCTGCTGGGCGCGATTGGCCATGGCTCGCGAATGGTGATGATGACGGCGGGTTTTAACATCGAATGGTCAACATTTATGGCATCCATGCTGGTCGGCAGTATCGGCATCCAGTGGTCGCGCTGGTATCTGGCGCATCCCAAAGTATTCACCGTTGCGGCCGTGATCCCCATGTTTCCGGGGATATCGGCCTATACCGCGATGATTTCCGCGGTGAAAATCAGCCATTTCGGCTATACCGAGCCTCAGATGATCCTTCTTCTCAGCAACTTTCTTAAGGCGTCATCCATCGTCGGCGCGCTCTCCATCGGGCTGTCGATCCCCGGCCTGTGGCTGTACCGTAAACGCCCACGCGTTTGATATTTGTGTTATTTCGCTGCCGTGGAGATAATCCGTCTGGTCCGTTTGGTGAAAATAAGGAAAGGATGTGGCTAACCCTGGCAGCGAACACCCCGAGCACAGTGAAGAATCCAGCCTGAAAGAGAAAATCTTTCAGAGCGCCATCGCGCTTTTTGCCGAGTATGGATTGAACGGTGCAAGGATGGAGCAGATCGCAGAGAAAGCGGGCACCACCAAACGCATGGTGGTTTACCATTTCAAGAATAAAGAGAACCTCTATCTCCTCGTACTTGAACATGTTTACACCCAGATTCGCGCCAGTGAAAAAGCGCTAAGCCTGACGGGAATGCCCCCGGTCGAAGCGCTGGTCAATCTGGTTGAAGCCACCTTTGACTATCATGCCGACCACCCTGACTACATCCGGATTATCTGCATGGAAAACATGCAGCGCGGCCGCTTTATGCAGCAGTCGAGCTATCTCCGCCAGGTCAACCGCAGCGCGCTCGACCTGCTGGAGGAGATCCTGCGCCGGGGGAAAGAAAAACAGCTCTTCAGTGAGACGGTTGACGCCCGCGACCTTCATCGTCTGATAAGCAGCTTCAGCTTTCACTACGTTGCCAACAGCTACACCTTTACGCTGCTGTTTGAAGAAGGCGCAGACGAGCAGGCGCAGCGCCAGCACTACCGTAAAATGGCCGTTCAGGTGGCGCTCCGTTACACCTGCCCATAAAATTGCTTGCAATTAAATCGTACACTATCTATATTCATCTCATGAACGCGAAAACGAACGATGCAACCGCTGCGCTCAAGCTGGATAACCAGCTCTGCTTTGCCCTCTATTCGGCAAACCTGGCGCTTAACAAGCTGTACCGGCAGCTGCTGGCACCGCTGAACCTGACCTACCCGCAATATCTGGTGATGCTGGTGCTGTGGGAGCAGGATGATATGACGGTGTCGGACATCGGTGAACGGCTGTTCCTTGACTCTGCGACCCTGACGCCGCTGTTGAAACGTCTGGAAAGCGCCGGGCTCATCAACCGCCACCGTTCGCGCAAAGACGAGCGTCAGGTCGCCGTCACCCTGAGTGAAGCGGGACGTGAACTCCAGCAGCAGGCATTGGGTATCCCCCATGCGGTAGGTTGCGCAGCGCAGTGTGATACAGACACCTTGCTGGCACTCAAACAGCAGCTCGAACTTTTGCGACAACAGCTACACCGCGCGTAACGCTATACTTTACGCGTCATTATTTACCTATATATATCGCACGCTATTTAATAGCACGCATCTAAACAAAATGAGGAACCTGCCATGTCTTTAGAAAAAGTTGTTTATACCGCCAAAGCAAAAGCCACCGGTGGCCGTGACGGTCGTGCCACCTCCTCCGATGGCGTACTGGACGTCAAACTGGGTGTGCCAAAAGAGATGGGCGGCATGGGGGGAGACGTGACCAACCCTGAGCAGCTGTTTGCCGCGGGCTACTCTGCCTGCTTCCTGGGCGCGATGAAGTTCGTGGCCGCACGCGACAAATTTACCCTGCCAAAAGATGCCTTTATTGAAGGCGAAGTGGGTATTGGCCCGCTGCCTACCGGTTTTGGTATCGAAGCAAAACTGAACATCCACGTTGAAGGTATGGATCCTGCGGAAGCTAAAAAGCTGGTCGATGCGGCACACATTGTTTGCCCGTACTCTAACGCGACCCGCGGCAACATCGACGTCACGCTGAACATCATTGCGTGATAACTGCCTGATGGCGCTGCGCTTATTCGGCCTACGACTGTAGCCCCGGTAAGCGCAGCGCCACCGGGGAAATCCCCTCCTTTCCTTTCCCCTCTCTGTGCTACCATAAGCCCGTATCACGCCCGTAGTAATCAGTAGAGTAAGCGTTATGTCCTCCAGAATTCTGACCACCAGCATTGCTGGTATTGATGCCTTTATGCGCGACCCACGCGGTGTGTTGACCCACGCCGAAGGCGGCACGGTTGCGGTTTTTGCCGACAACGCGCCAGCGTTTTACGCAATCACACCGGAACGTCTGGCACAGCTTCTGGAGATCGAAGCGCAATTGGCACGCCCGGCAAGCGATGTCACGCTGGATACCCAGTTCTTTGATGAACCGGTTAACGTTCCCGTGACCGTTCCGATGGGTAAGTTTGCCCTCTATGCGGGCTGGCAGCCGGATGCAGATTTTCAGCGGCAGGCCGCGCTGTGGGGCATTGCGTTAACCCAACCCGCCACAGCGGAAGAGCTTGCCGCGTTTACCGCCTGGTGGCAGGCGGAGGGTAAAGTGTTCACCCATATTCAGTGGCAGCAAAAGCTCGCGCGTCATCTCCAGATTACCCGCGCCGGCAACAACGGCCAGCCAAAACGTGATATCAATGCCTTTTCAGAACCGGATAAACAGATCCCCAGCGGATTCCGAGGTGCGAAATGAAGAACGTCGGCGACCTGATGAAACGTCTGCAAAAAATGATGCCTGCCAACGTGAAGCCTGCTTTCACCACCGGTGAAGAGCTGCTGGCGTGGCAAAAAGAGCAAGGCAAGATCCGCGCCGCCGCGCTCGCCCGCGAAAATCGGGCGATGAAAATGCAGCGCACCTTTAACCGTTCCGGTATTCGTCCCCTGCACCAGAACTGCTCGTTCGATAACTATAAAATTGAGACCACCGGGCAGATGAACGCGCTCGCCGCCGCGCGTCAGTACGTGGATGAATTCGACGGCAATATCGCCAGCTTCATCTTTAGCGGCAAGCCGGGCACCGGCAAAAACCACCTTGCTGCCGCCATCTGCAACGAGCTGCTTCTGCGCGGTAAATCGGTCCTCATCATCACCGTGGCCGATATCATGTCCGCGATGAAAGACACCTTCAGCAACCGTGAAACCAGCGAAGAACAGCTGCTTAACGATCTGAGTAACGTCGACCTGCTGGTCATCGATGAGATTGGCGTTCAGACGGAATCCCGCTATGAAAAAGTGATCATCAACCAGATTGTCGATCGCCGCTCCTCGTCCAAGCGCCCCACCGGCATGCTGACAAACCACAACATCGACGAGATGACCCGCTTGCTGGGGGAACGCGTCATGGACCGCATGAAGCTGGGTAACAGCCTGTATGTCATCTTCGACTGGGACAGTTACCGCAGCCGCGTCACCGGGAAAGAGTATTAAGACAGTTCCAGGAATCGCCGACAGGTCGCAGGTATATACTGGAACCCCTTCGGCCCAAAACGGACCTTTTTGAGAGAGCCATGATGAAAAAACAGATTCTAATCAGCACCTTTTTAGGCGCGCTGCTGGTAACCGGCGCAGCGCAGGCGGCGTCCTGGCAGGAATCCCTGTCAAGCGCAGCAAATGAGCTGACCAAAGAGAGCAGCAGCACGCAGGGCGGACTCTCCGCCTCTTCCCTCACCAGCCTGCTGGGCAACAGCTCCCAGAGCCTCAGCGCGGGGACGATGAACAACGCGGCGGGGATTCTGGAATATTGCGCGAAGCAAAAGCTGGCCTCCGTGACCGACGCGCAAAATGTAAAAAACCAGGTGCTGGGTAAACTGGGTCTGGATACTCAGGAGCAAAAAGCGGACACCAACTACATGGACGGCATTCAGGGTCTGCTTAACGCGCAGAACGGTCAGCAGCTTAACCTGAGCACCCTCGGCAACTCTTCTCTGGCCAAACAGGTGAAAACCAAAGCCTGCGATCTGGTGCTGAAACAAGGCGTTAATTTCATCTCCTGATCCACCCCATTTTCTGCCACAACACGCCGCGTTTAGTGGGATAGTCTTGCAGCGCGGCGCTAAATGAGCGTTTTTCCTGCCTGCCACCGTCTCAGCGTCCGTTTGTCAGGATGTGCACATCTTCATAAAAACGATTTTCTAAACCAAATCCTAACAACAGCACACTTTCGTGACACTAAAATTGCAGCTTAACGACATCGCAATTACATTGTATCACCCAAAAAATAAACAGTTAGCCAGCGAAGCACCTGGCGTCATGAGGATATGCTGTTGTCAGAATTCTTGTCTCTTATCCTTTTTCTGGCTTCTGTCGGCGTTTACGCCTGGAAAGCCGGCCGTCACACCTGGTGGTTTATCGCCACGCTGGTGGTGCTCGGCATTTTTATTATTTTAAACATTACCTTATACGCCAGCGATTACTTTACCGGTGACGGTATTAACGATGCGGTGCTCTACACCCTGACGAACAGCCTGACGGGCGCAGGTGTGGGTAAGTACATACTTCCGGGGCTCGGCCTTATCGTCGCGCTGGTGATGATTTTTGGCGCGCTGGCCTGGGTGCTGCGTCGCCGTCGCCATCATCCACACCATCATGGCTACAGCCTGCTGGCGTTATTCCTGGCGCTGGCCTCCGTCGACGCCAGCCCGGCGTTCCATCAGATCACCGAGCTGGTGAAATCCCAGTCGCGCGATGGCGATCCGGATTTCGCGGCTTACTACAAAGAGCCGTCGAAAACGATCGCCAACCCGACGCTCAATCTCGTCTATATCTACGGTGAAAGCCTGGAGCGCACCTACTTTGATAACGATGCCTTCCCGGACCTGACGCCAGATTTGGGCGCGCTGAAAAATGAAGGTCTCGATTTCAGCCACACCATGCAGTTGCCCGGCACGGATTATACGATTGCCGGGATGGTTGCCTCCCAGTGTGGTATCCCGCTGTTCGCGCCTTTTGAAGGTAACGCCTCAGCCTCCATGTCGACCTTCTTCCCGCAGAATATTTGCCTCGGCGATATCCTGAAAAACTCCGGCTACGAAAATTATTTTATGCAGGGAGCAAACCTGCGCTTCGCCGGAAAAGATGTGTTCCTGAAATCCCACGGTTTTGACCACCTGTACGGCTCAGAAGAGTTAAAAACGACGGTTGCCGATCCAAGCTACCGCAACGACTGGGGCTTCTATGACGATACGGTACTCGACGAAACCTGGAAGAAATTCGAGGAGCTGTCCCGCGCGGGCAAGCGTTTCTCTCTCTTTGCGCTGACGGTGGACACCCACCATCCGGACGGGTTTGTCTCGCGCACCTGCAAGCGCAAAAGCTATGAGATTGATGGCAAAAACAACAAATCGTTCAGCGCCGTCACCTGCAGTCAGGAGCACATCGCCGCACTGGTCGAGAAAATCAAAGCCTCGCCCTGGTTTAAAAATACCGTCATTGTCGTCTCATCTGACCATCTGGCGATGAAAAACAGCGCGTGGGATCAGCTCAACAAGCAGGATCGCAGCAACCTGTTCTTCGTCCTGCGCGGCGACCAGCCGCAGCAGGAGGAGATCGCCACCAAACGCAACTCCATGGATAACGGCGCCACCGTGCTGGACATTCTGGGCGGCGACAACTTTATTGGCCTGGGCCGCAGCACGCTGTCGGGGCAATCCCTGTCGGAAGTGTTCCTCAACATGAAGGAAAAAATTCTCGCCTGGAAGCCAGACATCATCCGCCTGTGGAACTTCCCGAAAGAGATGAAAGACTTCACCGTCGATCGGGATAAAAACACCATTGCCTTCTCGGGCAGCAACTTCCGTCTGCCGCTGCTGCTGCGCGTCTCGGAAGGACGCGTTGAGCCGTTGCCGGAAAGCGAGTATTCCGCGCCGCTGCGCTACCAGCTGGCCGATTTTGCGCCACGCGATAACTTCGTCTGGGTCGACCGGTGCTACAAAATGGGCCAGCTCTGGTCGCAGCCGCTGGCGCTCTCGACCGACTGGTGCGTCTCGCAGGGCCAGCTTGGCGGAGAACAAACCGTGCAGCACGTGGATAAGGCGCAGTGGAAGGGCAAAACCGCCTTTAAAGATACGGTGATAGATACCGCGCGCTATCAGCGTAACGTCGACATGCTGAAAATCGTCGACAACGATATTCGCTACAAAGCGGACAGCTTTATCTTTAACGTGGCCGGCGCGCCGGAGGAAGTGAAACAGTTTAGCGGCATCTCGCGGCCGGAGTCCTGGGGACGCTGGTCCAACGCGCAACTGGGCAATGAGGTGAAAATTGAGTACACCCATCCCCTGCCGGAACAATTTGATCTGGTGATCACCGCCAGGGCCTATGGGCCTAATGCTAACAAGCCCGTACCCGTGCGCGTGGGCGATCGGGAGCAGACGTTAACGCTTGGAAACGACGTGAGCACACAAACGCTGCATTTTGAGAATCCTTCACGCAGCAATACCCTGGTGATTGTACCGCCGGACCCGCAGTCCACGAATGAGGGAAATATCCTTGGGCATTCGCCGCGCGAGATCGGAATTGGCATGGTCGAAATCAAAATCATCAGCAAAGCGGGCTAATGCACGTCGCGCCCGGCGTTCTGCCGGGCGCTTATGAAAATAAATAATCCTTTATAAATCTTATAAAATAGATAAAAACACTTTATATAAGCCATTTTTATCTATAAATATCCTGTCAAAATCCAAATCCATAAAATGTGCAGCTCCTGAAATCACCACGGAGCGTTACGCACTTTTATCATGCTAACCGGCTATAAGTTCGAATCCATCCGGGCACTGCGCAGTGAAAATGTGATTGCCTGGGAGGTATTGTCCACGGCAAAGCCCCACGTCAATCTTGAAGATTACTTTGGCTCGATGACCGCGACGCAGCGTAAAGCGCACTTCTTTGCGCAGCTTCGTCACGCCATGTTTTGCAAGGATGGCGACAAGTATTACCTCAATGCGACATCGGATTTACTGCTGGACACGGACTTCCTCGACAGGCTCAAAGAAGAAACACCCTGCCCGGAGAGACTTGCTATCGAGGTCACCGATCTCCATTCGATGGTACAACTCGACGATACGCAAAGCCGGGCGCTGCGGAAATGCATCGCAACGCTCCATGAGTGGGGGATAGAAGTGTGGGCAGACGATGTTTGCGAAGACCTTCTTCCCGAACTTCTGACCAGCCAGATCCGCTTCTGCGGCATCAAAATTGACAAACATACCTTCTGGAACGGACGGACCGAGCAGGCGAAGTTTCTGCATCTCACCCGCCAGTGCAAGCGCGTCGCCAGCAAGGTGCTGATCGAAGGCATTGAAACCGCGGGTGATTTCGCGCTGGCCCGCGCCAGCGCGGCCGATTACGGCCAGGGCTATCTGTGGGGCAGAAAATGACCCCTCTCATTCCGAATGCTGGCGATAAGGTCATCGTTCTGCGCGGCAATGCCTGCTTATGGCCTTGCCCCACTTGTTGCTGCCACAACCTGGCGGCATTCCATCAAAAACGCTGCCTGCTGGACGCTCAGTCATTCGCTTTGTAATTGCACTGTTACTCACGTCAGGAAATAAGATCATGAAAATTATTCCCACCGCTGTATGTTGTTCCGTTCTCCTGCTTCCTGCTGCTGCGATCGCCGCAGACAGCACCGCAAGCGCGACGATGCACGTATCACTTGAGGTCGTGAAGTCGTGCACCCTCAAAGCCAACGACCTCAACTTCTCGCGTCACGGCTCCGATGAGTCGAGCGAAATCCAGGCCAAAACGCAGGTCGATATCGTCTGTACCAACGGCACGCCGTTCACTCTGACCGCCACCAGCAACGACGGCGAAAATGGAACCTTCTGGCTGAAGCCGGAAAACGGCGACACGGGCGCGCAGAAGATTGCGTGGAAACTCTTTGCTGACGAAGGCAAACAGACGCAAATCACCGGCACGAATGGCCTGGACGATACCGGCAACGGCGCGGAACAGGAAGAAACGCTGTATGGCGTGATTGACGCCGGGGCGCTGACAACCGCCCAGGCAGGTACCTACAGCGACGATATCACGTTAAAACTGGAGTACTGATCGTGCGTCGCTATCTTTCCTGCTTCATTCTGTGGCTCATGATGCTGGCGCTGCTGTCACGCTACGCGCTGGCCGCCACGCTTCAGGTGGCCCCGGTAACGCTCGATCTGCAGAGCGACCAGCGGGCAGCGGCTATCTATCTCACTAACAGTGGGAAAGCGGCCATCCATGCGCAGATTCGGGTGTACGAATGGACGCAAAAAAACGGTAAAGATGTTCTGGTGGCCACCGGGGAGGTGGTCAGCAGCCCGGCGATGACATCACTGGCGCCGGGCCAGCAGCAGCTGGTGCGTATTATCGTCATGCAGCCCGGCATCCGTGCACAGGAGCAAAGTTACCGGCTGGTTATCGACGAGCTGCCGGACGCCACGTCCCGTGCCGCCAATCCCACCGCGGTGCACTTCCTGCTGCGCTACTCGATTCCGGTGTTTATTGCCGGGAACCAGAGCGCGCCCGTCAGCCACGATGCCCTGAGCTGTGAGCAGTCTGAAATACCGGTCACCCTTCGCTGCTTTAATGCCGGAAACCGCCACATCCGTCTCAGCCACCTTGAGGCCCTGACGGCCGATGGGCAGGTTGTAGGGTCGATTAAAGGCCTGGCGGGCTATGTGCTCCCGGGACAAACCGCCCTTTTGCCGCTTAAACACGCTTCACGTCACGCGCTCAGCACGCTGCGCGTCTATCTCAATGATGACCACCATGCCAGCCAGATACCCCTGCGCCCGCTCGCTTCTCGCGCTCCTGTTTTGGCTACCGCTCATGCTGTCAGCCCGGACTGAACCCGCCGACACCGTACAATGGCTGGCCATTACCGTGAACCACGCCCCGCGAGGCGAGCTCTGGGCCTGCCGGGTGGTGGATAATGCGTTATGGATAAGCCGCAGCGACATGAAAAAGCTGGGGCTTCACGCCCCGGACGATCGCGCCGAATGGGTTGAGCTGACGTCCCTGCCGGGCCTGAAGGTTAATCTCGACGTGCTGTCCCAGCAGGTGTCGATTACCGCTGAGGCAGAGGCGCTCGAGGGCCAGCAGCATCTCACCGCCTCAAAGCCCGCGCCGATGTATCGCTACCCTGATGCGCAACCCGTCAGCGCCTATACGCTCGGATACGCGCTCTACGCCAGCGATGCGCAAGGGAAGCGCCAGCTCAACGCCCAGACCATGCTGACCGCATCCGGAGGATTACCCGGAACGTTCAGCAGCAGTTTCTCAAGCCATGCCGGGGAAGAAAACAGCGCTGGTCGACCGACCCACACGCGTCTCGAAACCCGCTGGCAGTGGGACAACACCGACTCGCTGACCACGCTGGCGCTGGGAGACAGCATCACCACCGGCACCCGCTGGAGCCGACAGGTGCGCTTTGGCGGGCTGCACTGGGCACGTAATTTTGAGCTCAATCCGCAACTCAATACTGAACCGCGCAGCCGCTACAGCGACACGGCCGTACTGCCTTCCACGGTCGATTTGTATATCGACGGCCTTAAGCAGAGCAGCCAGCGCGTCACGCCGGGTGACTTTCTGCTGGATACCCTGCCCTCCTTCACCGGAAGCGGGCAGGCGGAGGTGGTGATTACCGATATCAACGGCCAGCGTCGCACCGTACAGCTCGATCTCTACGGCGCGCCGGGCATGCTGGCGGAAGGGCTCAGCAGCGGTTCGCTGGACATCGGCTGGATGCGGGAAAACTACGCCCTGCACTCCGACGACTATGCCGCCTCGCCGCTGCTGGACGCGGGCTGGCGCTATGGGGTGAATAATCACCTGACGCTGGCGCTGCATACGGAGCAGCAGCGCAGGCTGCACAACGTGGGCACGGGCGCAGACTGGCTGGTCTCTCCCGCCGTAGGGGTGGTTAGCCAGCACGTTGCCGTGAGCGACAGCCCTTACGGTCAGGGCGTTCAGTGGGGCCTCGGCTGGCAGTGGAACGGCAGAGGAACGGGCATTTCTGCCAGCACCGTCCGCACCGAGGCGGATTTCGCCGACAACGCCCGCATGAGCGGTGCCGCCCCCGTCAGACGCAGCGACAGCGTTTGGGTAAGCCAGTCCGTCCCCCACTTCGGCACCGTGGGCGCGGGCTGGGTACAGCAGAACATTCAGGGCAGCACGCAGCGCTACCTCAATGCCTCCTGGTCGGTGTCGCTACCGGCACACATCTCCACCACGCTGAGCTATACCCGCTCGTTTACGGATGCGTCGAGTCAGGTTCAGCTACTGCTTTCCGTCCCATTGGGTCGCGAGGACACGCTCTCCGTTCAGGCCAGCCGGGATAAACCACGCATGGATTACCGCCACCAGCCGGACGATGAGGCCGGCGGCTGGTCATGGGAGCTGGGCCAGGGCTTTGGCGAACGACGTGAAAGATATGCAGACGCAGGCTATCTGGGCCGCGCGGGCGAATGGCACGTTGGGCTGCAGCAAGGTGCCAGCCAGCGCAACCAGTACGCCTCAGCCGAAGGGAGCCTGACGCTGCTGGACGGCAGCCTGCACGCGCTGCGCTACATCCAGCAGGGCATGGCGCTGGTCTCCACGCACGGCATTGGGCACGTACCGGTGATGCTGGAAAACCGCCCGGCCGGTGAAACGGATGAGGACGGTTATCTTCTGCTAACCGACCTGCCGCGCTACCACAACAGCAAAGTCAGCATTAACCCGCTCGATCTGCCTGCCGATGTGATCGCCCCCGTCACCGACATGCATGCCAGGCCGGGCAACAACAGCGCGGTCAAAGTCGATTTTAACGTCCATCACGCCGTCACGGTTCAGGCCCGGCTGGTCGACAGCCGCCGCAGGCCGCTCCCGCTGGGCAGCGTCGTGTCAACGCCGCAGGGTGCCACCATCGTGGGCCGCGATGGCTTTATCTGGCTTGAAGATCCGCCCCTGCCGGGTGAACTGGTGGTGAAGACCGGTGAGGGAGAGTGCCGGGTCGCGCTTCCGGCGCCCCGTACCGCGTCATCTATACAGAATATGGGAGAACAACTGTGTCATTAAGAGCGCCGTTATTATTGCTGCTCGTCCTGTCCGTAAAGGCGATGGCAGCAGCCTGCTGGATAACCTCCATGCCCGCCATTAACTTTGGCAACGTCGTGGCGGGCAATACCACCTCCGTCAACACCGAGGTCAAGTTTAGCTGCCAGGCCGACAACGAGGGCAGGACGGAATATCTCAACGTCTGCCTGAGCAGCGTAGACGCCCCGCCCTTTGAGATGATCTCGCCGGGGGACCAGGAGGGAAAACAGTACACCCTCCTCTTCCGCCTGCTGAACGGCGCAGCACGCTCTCAGGAGTTGGGGCCTGCCAGCAGCGGGAACCTGATTCAGCAGACTCTGGCCGCGCAAAGCAATGCCAACGTCAGCGGTACCTTTCCGCTTATCGCTACCATTCCGGCCGGGCAAAGCCAGCTTCCGGCCTACCACTATTACAACTACAACATGAATCTGCGCATCGCCTGGCACAGCGCCCTGCGTCAGGATGCCCTGCAAAACTGCTCGGACGGTTCCGCAGAGGGAGAGCAAGTGCAGGGCGGCACCAGCGCGCAGGCCGAAATCAGCCAGGGATGCTACATCGAGCGCGTGACGCCCCTTAACTTCGGCACCCTGACCAGCACCGCGACCCTGCGTCCGACGCGTTCCACCGCCACCCTGACCACGCGCTGCCCGGCTGGAACCGCATTCACCCTTGCCATGGGCAAAGGCAACCATGCCAGCGGTAATCAGCGGCAGCTCTGCAACAGCGAGGGCCAGTGCCTGCGCTACGGGCTCTGGCAGGATGAGGCGGCCACGCAACGCTGGGGAGATCAAAGCAGCGGCGATGCGCTGCAGGTCACCAATCCCGCTGGCGGCACCCAGAACTACACCGTTTACGGCGAGGTCCCGGCACAGCCGCTAACCGGTACCGGGGAATTTATTGATGACGTGATTATCACGCTGACTTATTAAATCACCCAAAAACCTGTCTGGATCAATGTTATCGGTAACAGTGGCGTTAAAATAGCCAGCAATGCAGCCCGGAAGGCGTAGACCTTCTCTTTTTATTTTTTATCTCTGTTTTTATTACAACAACTTATGAAATACCTGCTTGCTGACGCCATCGTCTATAACGACGAGGACGGTTCTGTTTCTCTTATCAATGCGCCGGATGAGGATGCGCAGCTCCTCACCTGTACGGCCAATACCATCATGAAGCTGCTGGTACAGCATCATGGGAACGTGGTTGAACGGGAAACCTTTCTCCAGGAAGTCTGGGATCGGCGAGGGCTTCAGGGATCTAACAACTCCTTAAACCAGTACATCAGCATTTTGCGCAAGATGCTGGCGGCCCTGCTTCCCGACGCGCTGCTTATCGTTACCGTACCGAAAACGGGCTTTATGCTCAGCGCGGACGTTACGGTCACTCCGCTGGAGGAGGCTCCACCGACCGCCGAAACGGCGAAACCTGCATGGCGCGTTCGCCCGGAATGGCTGTTCTGCGGCGCGCTCACGCTGGTCGTCGTTGCGCTATGCCTCTGGATCGCGCTGATCAAGCCAGAAAATTCACAAAGGGAGATCCATCTGCTGACGCATATCGGCACCTGCCCGGTCTACACCTTTACGCCGCTGGCGGACGTATTTCACGGGAAGGCAATAACGCTGGCGCAAACGCTTCAGAAGGACGGCCATCTTCCGTGCCTGAAAAATTCAATTTTCTACATGCACATTCAGAGAACACTTTTCTACGGCCACGAAGGGCGGCTGGTGCTCTCCCAATGTTCCCTCACGCAGGGTAAAGCCAGCGCCTGTCGTACGCTTTACTATTACGAGTGGTGATGATGAGACACAAAAAAGTTTGGCTAATCCTGATCCTCAACCTGCTGCTGCTGGGCACCGTGCTGGCGTGGTACTTTCACACGCCCCCGCTGTCGGTGGCCTGCGACGGAAACCTGACCTTTTCCGACCGGCGCGACAACCACGATTTCACCTTTGACGGTGAGATCATTATGCGTTTTCATCCCGACAAAACCGGGTACATCACGGTTAACGGCAGCGTGGTGAATGCCCCACGCAGCTGGGAGGTTTCTCGGCAGGAGATGTTTAAATGGCGTCACGTGGAGGGCGAACTGTATGAGATCGCTATTCAAAAAGTGGAGCGTTTTAGCCATGATGCTATGCCGCCCGGGGTCTTTGAAAAATACGTTGCCGGCCTGACGCTGGGCAATAAAAGGCTTCTGACGATCGAGCGCACGCCGGAAGACGCGCTGGTGATCAGCAATTTCTATTCGCCGGTGCTGATCTGCTCGGAATAATGTCGACGGGTCAGGCTATACTTGCCGCCATGACTCTTCGCATTCGCCCCACCACCCTCAACGACATTGCCGCCCTGCCCGCCATTGAACGCGCGGCGGCCGGGCGCTTCCGTGACTTCCCGGCACTCGCCTGGCTTGCCGATGGCGAGGTCATTTCCGCTGAGCAACACCTCGACTATGTCGAACGCGGGTTAAGCTGGCTGGCGCTGGCAAACGACCAGCCCGTCGGGTTTATCCTTGCCGAAGCCCATCCGTCTTCACTGTTTATTGTCGAACTCTCGGTTGATCTGGACTGGCAGGGAAAAGGGATCGGCAGGCAGCTCATCGCCTGCGTGGCAGACCATGCCCGTAACAGGGGGATGACAGCGCTGACGTTGACGACGTTCAGGAACGTCCCGTGGAATGCACCATTCTATGCGCGGCTGGGGTTTGAAAAAATGACGACGCTGACGCCTGAACTGCGTCGGAAAAGGGAAGAAGAGACAGCGCACGGTTTCGCGTATCAAACGCGCTGCGCCATGCACCTGCCTCTGTAATATCGCCCGGTGGCGCTGCGCTTACCGGGCCTACAAAACCCTGAACCGTAGGCCGGGTAAGGCGCAGCCGCCACCCGGCACAACATACGGGTTAGAACGTTTCCCAGTTATCACCAGCATCAGCGGTAACCGTTTTACGCGCCATCGCCGGTGCTGCAACGGTTTTCGCAGAAGCGAACTCACGCGCTTTCATCTGCTCCTGCTGAATGCGGAACACCGCCACGGCCTGGGTCAGACGGCTTGCCTGTTCTTCCAGTGCGGCTGCCGCTGCGGCAGACTCTTCCACCAGCGAGGCGTTCTGCTGGGTCACGCGATCCATCTCTGCCACCGCCAGGCCGACCTGGTCGATACCGCGGCTCTGCTCGTCAGACGCAGAGGCGATTTCACCCATGATGTCCGTGACGCGGGTGACCGCATTCACGATCTCACCCATGGTTTCACCGGCGCTTTCGACCAGCGTTGAACCCACTTCCACGCGACCCACGGAGTCTTCGATCAGGCTCTTGATCTCGCGTGCCGCCTGGGCGCTGCGCTGGGCCAGGTTACGCACTTCACCTGCCACCACCGCAAAACCACGGCCCTGCTCGCCCGCACGCGCCGCTTCTACCGCCGCGTTCAGTGCCAGGATGTTGGTCTGGAAAGCAATACCGTCGATCACGCTGATAATGTCGGCGATTTTCTGCGAACTGCCCGCGATATCGCGCATGGTCTGCACCACGTTGTCCACCACTTTGCCGCCTTTCTGCGCGGTTTCAGAGGCGCTCAGCGCAAGATGGCTCGCCTGACGGGCGTTCTCGGCGTTCTGCTTAACAGTCGCCGTCAGCTGCTCCATGCTGGCAGCGGTCTCTTCCAGGGAAGCGGCCTGCTGTTCAGTACGGGAGGAGAGGTCGTTGTTGCCCATCGCGATTTCACTCGCGCCGCTGTAGATCGCATTCGCGCCGTTACGCACGTCGCCAACGGTACGCACCAGTTCGCCCTGCATATGACGCAGCGAGTCGGCCAGTTCACCCATCTCGTTGGTGCCCTGAACCTCAATGCGCTTCACCAGGTCGCCGCTGGCGATATGGCGAATGTTGTCGATCAGACGATTCAGCGGGGAGATCAGCGTCTGCTTGATGTTCAGCCAGACGGCCACGATCACCACCAGCACGGCAATCAGGACGCTGATCAGCACCCAGATAGCCTGGCTGTAGGAGCTGTTGCTGTCTTCGACCGCCATCTGGTACAGCTTGTCGTTCTGCTGCAGGTAGCTCACGTACTGCTTCTCAAAACCGTCCTGGTAACTCTGGGTCGGCTGGTCGAAGAAGGCGTTGATTTTGCCCGCGCCCAGCAGCTGGATCAGCTCCGCCAGCGCGCCGTGGTAAATATCATAGTTACGCTTGATCTCCATGGCATCCGCATCGCTTTGACGCGGATCGCGCGGCAGGGCTTCGTAGGCAGCCCAGTTTTTTTCCGCCTGTTTCAGAGACGCAGACGCGATTTGCATCAAATCGTTCACGGTCGCGCCGCTGCCGATATTGCTCTGATCCATCATGTAGCGGATACCCGCGCGGTTCAGGGTATTACGGGTTTGCAGCAACGCTACCCAGCTGCCGTTCAGCGTGGACTGTTGCTGGCGAATGGTTTGCAGGACGGTGAAATTCTCTTTGTCATTCTTCAGAGCATTAAAGAAAAGACCACCGGATGTGAGTTGTAAAAGGCCAAATATCGCTAAAACCAGCATTAAGCTGGTGACAATCTTGATACGGTTTAACATGTTTTCTCTTTCCTCAGACAGATACAGAATTTTCGGCCTGGAAAGGGAAAACTTTACGAAATTCATCCTGAAATTTGTGGTTTTTACTCTTCTTCCCGCGCTGCGTTATGTCGGTTTCCGAGTTCAATAAACTCTTCCAGCAGCGCCGTCAGCTGTTTCATCTTCTCCGGCGTAAATTCCGCCTCAATCTGCTGATACGCCTCCTCCACCTGCGCCTGGGCGTGCTCATACAGCGCATTGCCCTCTTTGGTCAGCGAGACGTACAGCTTGCGCTGGTCGTTCAGCGGCTTTAAGCGCAGCACCAGGCCGTCGCGCTCCATTCGCGTCAGAATGCCGGTCAGGCTCGGGCGCAAAATACAGGTGCGAAACGCCAGATCGTGAAAATCCATCGACGGATGTTCAGCCAGCACGCGCACAATGCGCCACTGCTGCTCGGTCAGGTTATGGCGCTTCACAATCGGTCGGAAGTAGGACATCGCCGCTTCCCGCGCCTGCAGCAGCGCGATGGTTAATGAATCATGCATAGCCTCTCCCCTTCACATCATTAACACGTAAACAATTCATAAAAGATGCTTTTATAAACAACACGTTTTCCGTCAAAAAGTCTAACAGAAACCCATTAAGTTTATTAACTCTCTGATTTTAATATCAATAAACACCAACATGTAAATTTATTGTTATTCGTATCACAAATCTTTCACTTCTGATTGCGAAATAATCAGCAAAAGCATAAAACCAGATCATTAATATATTAATGAAATCCAAACCGGACCTCCGGCCTGAGGAGTATGTGAATGAAAGGTACCGTCTTTGCCGTCGCCCTCAACCATCAGAGCCAGCGCGAAGCCTGGCGAGAGGCGTTTGAAAAAGCCCCCTACAACACGCCGCCGAAAACGGCGGTGTGGTTTATCAAACCGCATAACACCGTGATTCGCGCGGGCGACCCCATTCCGTACCCGCAGGGGGAAACGGTGCTGAGCGGCGCCACGGTAGCGCTGGTGGTCGGTAAAACCGCCAGCAAGGTGCGCGTGGAGGACGCCGCGGCGTACATCGCCGGATATGCGCTGGCCAACGAGGTGAGCCTGCCGGAAGAGAGCTTCTACCGCCCGGCCATCAAGGCCAAATGCCGGGACGGATTCTGCCCGCTCGGCGAACCGGTCGCCGTTGATAACGTGGATAGCCTGACCATCATCACGGAGATCAACGGCCGCGAAGCGGACCACTGGAACACCGCCGATCTGCAGCGTAACGCTGCCGAACTGCTGAGCGCCCTGAGCGAGTTCGCCACCCTTAATCCCGGCGATGCGATCCTGCTCGGTACCCCGCACAGCCGCGTTGAGATCCGCCCGGGCGATCGCGTGCGTATTCTGGCAGAAGGGTTTCCGCCGCTGGAAAACCCGGTGGTGGACGAGCGCGACGTCACTATTGCGCACAGCACGCCGCCGCACGCCACGCTGTTTGCCCTCGGCCTGAACTATGCCGATCACGCCAGCGAGCTGGACTTCAAGCCGCCCACCGAGCCGCTGGTCTTTATCAAAGCGCCGAACACCTTCAACGGCGACAACCAGACCTCGGTGCGCCCGAACAACGTCGAGTACATGCACTATGAAGCGGAGCTGGTGGTGGTCATCGGCAAAACCGCCCGCAAGGTGAGCGAAGCCGAGGCGATGGACTATGTTACGGGCTACACGGTCTGCAACGACTACGCCATCCGCGACTACCTGGAAAACTACTACCGCCCGAACCTGCGGGTGAAAAGCCGCGACGGGCTGACCCCCATTTCCCCCAACATCGTGCCAAAAGAGGCCATTCCCGACCCGCACAACCTCGCCCTGCGCACCTTCGTCAACGGCGAGCTGCGCCAGGAAGGCACCACGGCGGATCTGATCTTCAGCATCCCGTACCTGATCGCCTACCTGAGCGACTTTATGACCCTGCAGCCGGGCGACATGATTGCCACCGGCACGCCGAAGGGGCTGTCCGACGTGGTGCCGGGCGATGAGGTGGTGGTGGAAGTGGAAGGCGTGGGACGCCTGGTGAACCGAATTGTGAGTGAGGAGACGGCAAAATGAAAAAGATAAACCATTGGATCAACGGTAAAAACGTCGCGGGCAGCGACTACTTCCACACCACTAACCCGGCCTCCGGCGAGGTCCTGGCAGAAGTGGCCTCCGGCGGCGAAGCCGAAATCCATCAGGCCGTTGCCGCCGCCAAAGAGGCGTTTCCGAAGTGGGCCAACCTGCCGATGAAGGAGCGCGCGCGCCTGATGCGTCGTCTGGGCGATCTGATCGACCAGAACGTGCCGGAGCTCGCCGCCATGGAAACCGCCGACACCGGCCTGCCGATCCACCAGACCAAAAACGTGCTCATTCCGCGCGCCTCGCACAACTTCGAATTCTTCGCCGAGGTGTGCCAGCAGATGAACGGCAAGACCTACCCGGTCGACGACAAGATGCTCAACTACACCCTGGTGCAGCCGGTGGGCGTCTGCGCGCTGGTGTCGCCGTGGAACGTGCCGTTTATGACCGCCACCTGGAAGGTCGCGCCCTGTCTGGCCTTAGGCAATACCGCGGTGCTGAAGATGTCCGAGCTCTCCCCTCTCACCGCCGACCGTCTGGGCGAGCTCGCCCTGGAGGCGGGTATTCCGGCGGGCGTGCTCAACGTGGTGCAGGGCTACGGCGCGACGGCAGGCGATGCGCTGGTGCGGCATCACGACGTGCGCGCCGTCTCCTTCACCGGCGGCACCGCCACCGGGCGCAACATCATGAAAAACGCCGGGCTGAAGAAGTACTCCATGGAGCTGGGCGGCAAATCCCCGGTACTGATTTTTGAAGACGCGGATATCGAGCGCGCGCTGGACGCCGCCCTGTTCACCATCTTCTCCATCAACGGCGAGCGCTGCACCGCGGGCTCGCGCATCTTTATCCAGCAGAGCATCTACCCGGAATTCGTCAAGCGCTTTGCCGAGCGCGCCAGCCGCCTGCGCGTGGGCGACCCGACCGATCCGAACACCCAGATTGGCGCGCTGATTAGCCAGCAGCACTGGGAGAAAGTCTCCGGCTATATCCGCCTCGGCATCGAGGAAGGCGCAACCCTGCTGACGGGCGGCCCGGACAAACCGACCGATCTGCCTGCGCACCTGAAGGGCGGCAACTTCCTGCGTCCGACCGTGCTGGCGGACGTCGACAACCGCATGCGCGTGGCGCAGGAGGAGATCTTCGGGCCGGTGGCCTGCCTGCTGCCGTTCAAGGACGAAGCGGAAGGGCTGCGCCTGGCCAACGACGTGGAGTACGGCCTGGCGTCATACATCTGGACCCAGGACGTCAGCAAAGTGCTGCGCCTGGCGCGCAACATTGAAGCGGGCATGGTGTTCGTCAACACCCAGAACGTGCGCGACCTGCGCCAGCCGTTTGGCGGCGTGAAGGCCTCCGGCACCGGCCGCGAGGGCGGCGAGTACAGCTTCGAGGTATTCGCGGAGATGAAGAACGTCTGCATCTCCATGGGCGACCATCCGATTCCAAAGTGGGGGATCTGAAAATGGGCAAATTAGCGTTAGCGGCAAAAATCACCCACGTGCCGTCGATGTATCTCTCCGAACTGCCGGGCAAAAACCACGGCTGCCGCCAGGGCGCCATCGACGGACACAAAGAGATCAGCAAGCGCTGCCGGGAGCTGGGCGTCGATACCATTATCGTCTTCGACACCCACTGGCTGGTGAACAGCGCCTACCACATCAACTGTGCGGACCATTTTTCGGGCGTCTACACCAGCAACGAGCTGCCGCACTTTATTCGCGACATGACTTACGACTACGACGGCAACCCGGAACTCGGCCAGCTGATTGCCGACGAGGCGGTGAAGCGTGGCGTGCGCGCCAAAGCGCACAACATTCCAAGCCTGAAGCTCGAGTACGGCACGCTGGTGCCGATGCGCTACATGAACGCGGATAAGCACTTCAAAGTGGTCTCTATTTCGGCGTTCTGCACGGTTCACGACTTCGCCGACAGCCGCAGGCTGGGCGAGGCCATCGTCAGCGCCATTGAAAAATACGACGGCACCGTGGCGGTGCTCGCCAGCGGCTCGCTGTCGCACCGCTTTATCGACGACCAGCGCGCGGAAGAAGGGATGAACAGCTACACCCGTGAGTTCGACCGCCAGATGGACGAGCGCGTGGTGAAGCTGTGGCGCGAGGGCCAGTTTAAGGAGTTTTGCAGCATGCTGCCGGAGTACGCCGACTACTGCTACGGCGAGGGCAACATGCACGACACGGTGATGCTGCTGGGCATGCTCGGCTGGGACAAATACGACGGCAAGGTGGAGTTTCTCACCGAGCTGTTCGCCAGCTCCGGCACCGGCCAGGTCAACGCCGTTTTCCCGCTGCCCGCATAAGGAGCCACTATGCCGCACTTTATTGCTGAATGTACCGACAACATCCGCGAGCAGGCCGACCTGCCGGGGCTGTTCGCCAAAGTGAACGAGGCGCTCGCCGCCACGGGCATCTTCCCGCTCGGCGGTATCCGCAGCCGCGCCCACTGGCTGGACACCTGGCAGATGGCCGACGGCAAGCATGATTACGCCTTTGTCCATATGACGCTGAAGATTGGCGCGGGGCGCAGTCTGGAGAGCCGGGAAGCCGTGGGGGAGATGCTGTTTGGGCTGATCAAAGCGCACTTTGCGGAACTGATGGCGAGCCGCTACCTGGCGCTGTCGTTTGAGCTCGACGAGCTACATCCGACGCTCAATTACAAACAAAACAACGTGCACGCGTTGTTTAAGTAGCCGTCTGCTTGCCCGGTGGCGCTTCGCTTACCGGGCCTACAACGGCCCCGAACGTAGGCCGGGTAAGCGCAGCGCCACCCGGCAACAACAGGATATCGCCATGCTCGATAAACACACCCATACCCTGATCGCCCATCGTCTGCATCAGGCGGAGCAGTCCCGGGAGCAGATCCGCCAGATCTCCCTCGACTACCCGACGATCACTATCGACGACGCCTACGCCGTCCAGCGCGAATGGGTCAGCCTGAAGATCGCCGAAGGCCGCGTGCTGAAGGGCCACAAGATCGGCCTGACGTCCAAAGCGATGCAGGCCAGCTCGCAGATTAGCGAGCCGGACTACGGCGCGCTGCTGGACGACATGTTCTTCCACGACGGCAGCGACATTCCCGTGGATCGCTTTATCGTCCCGCGCATTGAAGTGGAGCTGGCGTTCGTGCTGGCAAAACCGCTGCGCGGCCCGAACTGCACGATCTTCGACGTCTACAACGCCACGGACTACGTGATCCCCGCGCTGGAGCTGATCGACGCCCGCTGCCACAACGTCGACCCGGACACCCAGCGCCCGCGCAAGGTGTTCGACACCATCTCCGATAACGCCGCCAACGCGGGCGTGATCCTCGGCGGCCGTCCGATTAAGCCCGACGAGCTCGACCTGCGCTGGATCTCCGCCCTGCTCTACCGCAACGGCGTGATCGAAGAGACCGGCGTCGCCGCAGGCGTGCTTAACCACCCGGCCAACGGCGTGGCGTGGCTGGCTAACAAGCTTGCGCCGTACGACGTGCAGCTTGAGCCTGGCCAGATCGTTCTCGGCGGCTCGTTTACCCGCCCGGTGCCCGCCAGCAGAGGCGACACCTTCCACGTCGACTACGGCAACATGGGCTCCATCAGCTGCCGCTTTGTCTAGGAGATAACCATGCAAAACGCATTCAAAGCGGCGCTGCAGGCGGGCCGTCCGCAAATTGGGCTATGGCTGGGGCTGACCAGCAGCTACAGCGCCGAGCTGCTGGCCGGGGCAGGCTTCGACTGGCTGCTGATCGACGGCGAGCACGCGCCAAACAGCGTGCAGACCGTCCTGACCCAGCTGCAGGCCATCGCCCCTTATCCCAGCCAGCCGGTGGTCCGCCCGGCGTGGAACGACCCGGTGCAGATCAAACAGCTGCTGGACGTGGGCGCACAAACTCTGCTGGTGCCGATGGTGCAAAACGCCGACGAAGCGCGGCAGGCGGTACGTGCCACCCGCTACCCGCCCGCGGGCATTCGCGGGGTGGGCAGCGCCCTGGCGCGCGCCTCGCGCTGGAACCGCATTCCGGATTACCTGCAGCAGGCCAACGACGCCATGTGCGTGCTGGTGCAGATCGAAACCCGCGAGGCGCTGAAAAACCTGCCGCAGATCCTGGACGTGGAAGGCGTCGACGGCGTGTTTATCGGCCCGGCGGATCTCAGCGCCGACATGGGCTTTGCCGGCAATCCGCAGCACCCGGAGGTGCAGGCCGCCATTGAACAGGCGATCGCACAGATACGCGCTGCGGGTAAAGCCCCCGGCATCCTGATGGCGAACGAGCAGCTGGCAAAACGCTATCTTGAACTCGGCGCGCGGTTTGTCGCCGTCGGGGTCGACACGACCCTGCTCGCCCGCGGCGCGGAAGCGCTGGCGGCACGCTTTATCGAAAAACCGGTTACGTCAGTTAATAACAATAAATCCGTCTACTAAACGTAAGATCTGGAGCGCACCATGACGACCTCTACCCTGCAAGCCCATGATAATAAAGACGTTGAACACCGCGTCATTCACAAGCTGTTCCGACGCCTGATCGTCTTTCTCTTTATCCTGTTTGTTTTCTCGTTTCTCGATCGCATCAACATCGGCTTCGCCGGGCTGACGATGGGCAAAGATCTGGGCCTCACCTCAACCATGTTTGGCCTGGCCGCGACGCTCTTTTACGTCACCTACGTGCTGTGCGGGATCCCGAGCAACATCATGCTGGCGAAGATCGGCGCGCGCCGCTGGATCGCCGGGATCATGGTAGTGTGGGGTATTGCCTCCACCTGCACCATGTTCGCCACCAGCCCCGAAACCCTCTACGTCCTGCGCATGCTGGTGGGCATTGCCGAAGCGGGCTTCCTGCCGGGGATTCTGGTCTACCTCACCTGGTGGTTCCCGGCCTATCACCGCGCCCGCGCCAACGCGCTGTTTATGATTGCCATGCCGGTCACCATGATGCTCGGCTCAATCCTCTCCGGGTACATTCTGGCGATGGACGGGCTGTGGAACCTCAAGGGCTGGCAGTGGCTGTTCCTGCTGGAGGGTCTGCCATCGGTGGTGCTCGGCGTGGTGACCTGGTTTTACCTCAACGACACCCCGGATCAGGCCACCTGGCTGGATGAGGACGAAAAGCTGGCGCTCAAAACGATGATCGCCCGCGAGCAGGAGGTTGCCATTGCCCAATCCGTCACGCCGCGCTCGACGCTGCGCGAGGTGCTGACCCCGGCGGTGCTGCTCTACACGCTGGCCTACTTCTGCCTGACCAATACGCTGAGCGCGATCAACATCTGGACCCCGCAAATCCTGCAAAGCTTTAACACGGGGAGCAGCAACATCGTCATCGGCCTGCTGGCGGCGATCCCGCAGTTCTGCACCATCCTCGGGATGATCTGGTGGAGCCGCCGCTCCGACAGGCTGAAAGAGCGAAAAAAGCACACCATCCTGCCGTACCTGTTCGCCGCGGCGGGATGGATGCTGGCCTCCGCGACCGATCACAGCCTGATCCAGCTGCTTGGCATCATCATGGCCTCAACCGGATCGTTTACCGCCATGGCGATATTCTGGACCACGCCGGATCGGGTGATTAGCCTGCAGTCCCGCGCGGTGGCGCTGGCGGTGATCAACGCCATCGGCAACGTCGGCTCCGCCGTTAGCCCATTGCTGATTGGGATCCTGCGCGACGCGACCGGCAGCTTCAGCTCGGGACTGTGGTTCGTGGCGGGTCTGCTGGTGGTCGGCGCGCTGGTGCTGACGCGCATTCCGATGACGCAGCGGGATCAACAGAGGAACGATCATGTGCCAGAGCCCTATCGCCAACATTGATATCAGCAAGGAGTACGACGAAAGTCTGGGCACCGACGATGTGCACTACCAGTCGTTCGCCCGCATGGCGGCCTTTTTTGGCCGCGACATGCAGGCGCATCGTCACGACCAGTATTTTCAGATGCACTTTCTCGATACCGGGCAGATTGAGCTCCAGCTCGACGATCACCGCTATTCGGTGCAGGCCCCGCTGTTCGTCCTCACGCCGCCGTCGGTGCCGCACGCGTTTATCACCGAATCCGACAGCGACGGACACGTGCTGACGGTGCGCGAGGATCTGATCTGGCCGCTGCTTGAGGTGCTCTACCCCGGCACGCGGGAGGCGTTTGGCCTGCCGGGGATCTGCCTTTCGCTTGCCGACAGACCGGACGAGCTGGCGGCGCTAAAGCACTACTGGCAGCTGATTGCCCGGGAATCCACGGAGCAGCTGCCCGGGCGCGAGCATACGCTGGTCCTGCTGGCCCAGGCGGTGTTTACCCTGCTGCTGCGCAACGCGAAGCTAGACGACCACGCGTCAGGCGGCATGCGCGGCGAGCTGAAGCTGTTCCAGCGGTTTACCCAGCTGATCGACACCCACTACCACCAGCACTGGACGGTGCCAGAATACGCCAGCGAGCTGCACCTGACCGAATCCCGCCTGACCGATATCTGTCGCCGCTTCGCCAACCGCCCGCCAAAACGGCTGATCTTCGACCGCCAGCTGCGGGAGGCCAGGCGCCTGCTGCTCTTCTCCGACAGCACCGTCAGTGAAATTGCCTGGCTGCTGGGGTTCAAAGATCCGGCCTATTTCGCCCGCTTTTTTAATCGCTTAGTGGGGTGCTCGCCGAGCGCATACCGGGCCCAGAAAGTACCGGTTTCCTGAACGCATCACGGTTCGTAGGGCGGGTAAGCGCAGCGCCACCCGCCGAAAAGCCGCACAGATCACAAAACCACAACCCACCCGAAAAGTACCCGTCGTTGTCCCAATCGTCCCTTCACGTTACGCCCCTCTCAGGCTTCAATTAAACAACAAAAACAAAACATAAATTTAACAACACAATTCCGATATGAGGTCCCTATGAAGCCTGAAGAGTTCCGCGCTGATGCCAAACGCCCGTTAACCGGTGAAGAGTATTTAAAAAGCCTGCAGGACGGACGCGAGATTTACATCTACGGCGAGCGCGTCAAAGACGTCACCACCCATCCGGCGTTTCGCAATGCGGCGGCCTCCATCGCGCAGATGTACGACGCGCTGCACAAGCCGGACATGCAGGACACGCTGTGCTGGGGCACCGACACCGGCAGCGGCGGCTATACCCACAAGTTCTTCCGCGTGGCGAAAAGCGCCGACGACCTGCGCCAGCAGCGCGACGCCATCGCCGAGTGGTCGCGCCTGAGCTACGGCTGGATGGGCCGCACGCCGGACTACAAAGCCGCGTTCGGCTGCGCGCTGGGCGCCAACCCGGCCTTCTACGGCCAGTTCGAGCAGAACGCCCGGAACTGGTACACCCGCATTCAGGAAACCGGCCTGTACTTCAACCACGCCATCGTCAACCCGCCGATCGACCGCCACAAGCCGGCGGACGAGGTGAAAGACGTCTACATCAAGCTGGAGAAAGAGACCGACGCCGGGATTATCGTCAGCGGCGCGAAAGTGGTGGCAACCAACTCCGCCCTGACCCACTACAACATGATCGGCTTCGGTTCCGCGCAGGTGATGGGCGAAAACCCGGACTTCGCGCTGATGTTCGTCGCGCCGATGGACGCGGAGGGCGTGAAGCTGATCTCCCGCGCCTCCTACGAGATGGTGGCAGGCGCAACCGGCTCCCCGTACGACTACCCGCTCTCCAGCCGCTTTGACGAGAACGACGCCATTCTGGTAATGGATCACGTGCTGATCCCGTGGGAAAACGTGCTGATCTACCGCGATTTCGACCGCTGCCGCCGCTGGACGATGGAAGGCGGCTTTGCGCGAATGTACCCGCTGCAGGCCTGCGTGCGTCTGGCGGTGAAGCTCGACTTCATCACCGCCCTGCTGAAGAAATCCCTGGAGTGTACCGGCACCCTGGAGTTCCGCGGCGTGCAGGCGGATCTCGGCGAAGTGGTGGCCTGGCGCAACATGTTCTGGGCGCTGAGCGACTCCATGTGTTCCGAAGCCACCCCGTGGGTCAACGGCGCGTATCTTCCTGACCACGCGGCGTTACAGACCTACCGCGTGATGGCCCCGATGGCCTACGCCAAGATCAAGAACATCATCGAGCGTAACGTCACTTCCGGGCTGATCTACCTGCCGTCCAGCGCCCGGGATCTGAACAACCCGCAGATCGACCAGTATCTGGCGAAATACGTGCGCGGCTCCAACGGCATGGACCACGTCGAACGCATCAAGATTTTGAAGCTGATGTGGGACGCCATCGGCAGCGAGTTTGGCGGCCGTCACGAGCTGTACGAAATTAACTACTCCGGCAGTCAGGATGAAATTCGCCTGCAGTGTCTGCGCCAGGCGCAGAGCTCCGGCAATATGGACAAGATGATGGCGATGGTCGACCGCTGTATGTCCGAATACGACCAACACGGCTGGACGGTGCCACACCTGCACAACAACAGCGATATCAACATGCTGGACAAGCTGCTGAAATAGCGCAGCGGGAGGTTGCAATGCATTCAGATGAACAACGCCTGCGTTTTCGCGACGCAATGAGTAGCCTGTCGGCGGCGGTTAACGTGGTCACCACCGAGGGCGAGGCGGGCCGCTGCGGCATCACCGCCACCGCCGTCTGCTCGGTCACGGACACCCCGCCGTCGGTCATGGTGTGCATCAACGCCAACAGCGCCATGAACCCGGTATTCCAGGGCAACGGCAGGCTGTGCGTTAACGTGCTGAACCACGAGCAGGAGATCATGGCGCGCCATTTCGCCGGGATGACCGGTATGACGATGGAAGAGCGCTTTGCCCTCTCCTGCTGGCAGAAAGGGCCGCTGGCGCAGCCGGTACTCAAGGGTGCGCTGGCCAGCCTAGAAGGCGAAATAAACCAGGTGCAAACCATCGGCACGCATCTGGTTTATCTGGTTGAAATTAAAAACATCATTCTGAGTGACGCGGGCCACGGCCTGATCTACTTCAGGCGCCGCTTCCACCCGGTCATGCTGGAGACGGAAGTCGCCGTGTGACCCCCCCTCGCGCTGGCCTTTTTTCCGACCAGCGCCGCTTTCTGCAAAAACTCCTAAGGTTTCCGCTAAATCACGCCGTTATATACCCATAAGAGAAATTTTCTGTGCCTGAATACTGACGCCGCCTGTCAGTGCACCCGCATCATTCAGCGCATACCTATATATACAGGATGACCTTATGGCTAAAACGACGCGGAGCCGCTCGGCTGAACGTCTGGTCGATATTCTCCTTGAGCTACATTTAAACGGTGTGGTAAACCGCGGTGCGCTAATGGAGAAATTTAAAATTACCGAACGCACCGTCTACCGGGATTTAAATGCCCTCTCGCCCATTGTTGAACATACCGGTAACGGTCTATATCGGCTGATTCATTCCGCACAATCGCCGGGTGGGCAAGGATTGCATCACACTCTGGCTAACTTTCTGAATGCCGACAGCTTTTTCCCTGAAAGAAATATGGAATTCTGGCAAAAGCTTGAAACGCGCGTAGACGAAAACCATATTCTTATTCTTGGCAATGAAGCGGAACATACGGTAGAACGCGATATTCGCCGTCATTTAACGAAAATCGAGAAATCGATTAAAAACCATAATGTTTGCCAGATCGTTTATAAGGGTAAAACCCGCCTGATTAATCCCTATAAACTCATTAACAAAAAAAATATATGGTATTTACAAGCCACCGAAAATAGCCGGCTGAAATCCTTCTCATTGAGCCAGATTAGCTGGTTTGATATTCAGAAAACGACCTTCACTCCCGAAGAAAATGTTCTTGAGCTGCTGGAGAAAAGCCTCGATCCCTGGGTGTCCGAAGATACTTTCGCGGTGAAAATATTCATCAAAGATAATATTTCACATTACTTCCTGCGCCGGGATCTTCTGCCGGAACAGGAGCTGCTGGAGGAGCAGCAGGACGGCGTTACGCTGCGCTGCCAGGCGGCCCACGAGAACCAGATCCTGCCGCTGCTGTTCTACTGGCTCCCCCATATTCAGATCCTGGAACCGAGCTGGCTGAAGGAGAAACTCATCAGGACGCTGGAGAGCTATCTGGCCGTGGAGCGCAACCCGAATAATCAAGTGATCTCAATCACATAATTTCGCCCTCTGGCGGCGCACCGAAACCGCTCGTCGCCGCCTTTGACCGCTCACCCGGCACTTTCAACCACTCATTCATTTACCGTCCTTTACGCGCGCGGGGATCTGGCACGATCGCTCCAGCATTAATCAATACCTCCTCACAACGAACCCTGACCCTTTTTTCTTTACATAAAAAACCAGGTCTTACTATGGATACTAAAAAACTACTGAAGCACGTGCCCTGGGCCTTACTCGGGATCCTCGGTGCTTTCTGTCTGGCGGTTGTCGCATTACGCCGGGGCGAACACGTCAGCGCCCTGTGGATCGTGGTCGCGTCGGTTTCCGTCTACCTTGTGGCTTATCGCTACTACAGCTTATACATCGCGCAGAAGGTCATGAAGCTCGACCCGACGCGTGCCACCCCGGCGGTCATTAACAATGACGGCCTGAACTACGTGCCTACCAACCGCTACGTGCTGTTTGGTCACCACTTTGCCGCCATCGCAGGCGCTGGTCCGCTGGTCGGCCCGGTACTGGCCGCGCAGATGGGCTACCTGCCGGGTACGCTCTGGCTGCTGGCGGGCGTGGTGCTGGCGGGGGCGGTGCAGGACTTTATGGTGCTGTTTATCTCCTCGCGCCGTAACGGTTCGTCGCTGGGTGAGATGATCAAAGAAGAGATGGGCCGCGTGCCGGGCACCATCGCCCTCTTTGGCTGCTTCCTGATCATGATCATCATCCTCGCGGTGCTGGCGCTGATCGTGGTGAAAGCGCTGGCCGAAAGTCCGTGGGGCGTCTTTACCGTCTGCTCTACCGTACCGATTGCGCTGTTCATGGGCATCTACATGCGCTTCCTGCGCCCTGGGCGCGTTGGCGAGGTGTCGGTGATCGGTATTGTGCTGCTGGTCGCCTCCATCTACTTCGGCGGCGTGATTGCGCACGACCCGTACTGGGGCCCGGCGCTGACCTTTAAGGACACCACCATTACCTTCGCGCTGATCGGTTACGCATTCGTTTCCGCCCTGCTGCCGGTGTGGCTGATTCTGGCTCCGCGTGACTACCTGGCGACCTTCCTGAAAATCGGCGTGATCGTCGGGCTGGCAATCGGGATTGTGATCATCAACCCTGAGCTGAAAATGCCTGCGGTGACCCAGTACATTGACGGCACCGGCCCGCTGTGGAAAGGCGCCCTGTTCCCGTTCCTGTTTATCACTATCGCCTGCGGTGCCGTGTCTGGCTTCCACGCGCTGATCTCCTCCGGCACCACGCCGAAGCTGATGGCCAATGAAACCGACGCGCGCTTCATCGGTTACGGCGCAATGCTGATGGAGTCCTTCGTGGCGATCATGGCGCTGGTTGCGGCGTCGATTATCGAGCCTGGCCTGTACTTCGCGATGAACACGCCACCAGCGGGTCTGGGCATCACCATGCCTAACCTGCATGAGATGGGCGGCGAAAATACCGCGCTGATCATGGCCCAGCTGAAAGAGGCCAGCGCACACGCGGCGGCGACCGTCAGCTCCTGGGGCTTTGTGATTTCGCCTGAGCAGATCATGCAGACCGCGAAAGACATCGGCGAACCGTCCGTGCTGAACCGCGCAGGTGGTGCACCGACGCTGGCGGTAGGTATCGCACACGTGTTCCACAAAGTGCTGCCGTGGGCGGACATGGGCTTCTGGTACCACTTCGGTATTCTGTTCGAAGCGCTGTTCATCCTCACCGCGCTGGACGCCGGTACCCGTGCGGGCCGCTTCATGCTGCAGGATCTGCTGGGTAACTTCGTGCCGTTCCTGAAGAAAACCGACTCTCTGGTGGCGGGCGTACTCGGCACCGCGGGCTGCGTAGGCCTGTGGGGTTACCTGCTGTATCAGGGCGTGGTTGACCCACTCGGCGGCGTGAAGAGCCTGTGGCCGCTGTTCGGTATCTCTAACCAGATGCTGGCGGCCGTGGCCCTGGTGCTGGGTACCGTAGTCCTCGTGAAGATGAAACGTACCAAATACATCTGGGTTACCGTGGTGCCTGCGCTGTGGCTGCTGCTCTGCACCACCTGGGCGCTGGGTCTGAAGCTGTTCAGCACCAACCCGCAGCTGGAAGGCTTCTTCTTCATGGCTAACCAGTACAAAGAGAAGATTGCCGCAGGCGGCGCGGATTTAACCGCGCAGCAGATTGCCAACATGAACCATATCGTGGTGAACAACTACACCAACGCGGGTCTGAGCATTCTGTTCCTGGTGGTGGTGTACAGCATCATCTTCTACGGCATCAAAACCTGGATGAAAGTGCGCAACATCGATGGCCGCACGGATAAAGAAACCCCGTACGTGCCGGTACCGGAAGGCGGCGTGAAGACCTCTTCACACCACTAAAACAATGGCGGGTGGCGCTGCGCTGACCCGCCCTACAACGGTACTGTAGGCCCGGATCGCTGCACGCCACCGGGCTTTTTCTTATCAGGACACGTTATGTTTGGTAACTTAGGCGAAGCAAAAAAATACCTCGGTCAGGCGGCGAAAATGCTGATTGGCATCCCGGACTATGACAACTACGTTGAGCACATGAAGACCAACCATCCGGATAAGCCGTACATGACCTACACCGAATTCTTCCGCGAGCGCCAGGAAGCGCGCTACGGCGGAAGTGGAGAAGGCGGCGTCCGCTGCTGCTAAAGGAGAGACCATGACCCCGATTGCCGTTACCCTGCTGACCGGTTTCCTCGGCGCCGGTAAAACCACCCTGCTGCGCCACATCCTGAACGAGCAGCACGGCTTCAAAATCGCCGTCATCGAAAACGAATTTGGCGAAGTCTCCGTAGACGACCAGCTGATTGGCGATCGCGCCACGCAGATCAAAACCCTGACCAACGGCTGCATCTGCTGCACCCGCTCTAACGAGCTGGAAGATGCCCTGCTGGACCTGCTCGACAGCCGCGATCGCGGCGACATCGACTTTGACCGTCTGGTGATTGAGTGCACCGGCATGGCCGACCCCGGCCCGATTATTCAGACCTTTTTCTCGCATGATATTCTTTGCCAGCGCTACCTGCTGGACGGCGTCATCGCGCTGGTCGATGCGGTCCACGCCGACGATCAGATGAACCAGTTCACCATCGCCCAGTCTCAGGTGGGCTACGCAGACCGCATCCTGCTGACCAAAACCGACGTGGCGGGCGAAAGCGTTAAGCTTCGCGAGCGCTTGACGCGCATCAACTCCCGCGCGCCGATTTATACGGTGACGCACGGCGATATCGACCTGTCCCAGCTGTTCAACACCAGCGGCTTTATGCTGGAAGAGAACGTCACCGCAAAACCGCGCTTCCACTTTATGTCCGACAAGCAAAACGACGTGGCGTCGATTGTTGTGGAGCTGGATTACCCGGTGGATATCAGCGAGGTCTCCCGCGTAATGGAGAACCTGCTGCTGTCGTTTGCCGACAGGCTGCTGCGCTACAAAGGCATGCTGTGGATTGACGGCGAGCCGAACCGCCTGCTGTTCCAGGGCGTACAGCGCCTGTACAGCGCCGACTGGGACCGACCGTGGGGCGATGAAGCGCCGCACAGCGTGATGGTGTTTATAGGCATCCAGCTGCCGGAGGAGGAGATTCGGGCGGCGTTTGCGGGGCTGAAGAAATAGCCTCCCCGCTTAACTATGCGCTCCGAACAATCCCCCTCTCCCCTGTGGGGAGAGGGGTGAGCGGTAAAATTATTTCATCGCCTCCGGCAGCGTCACAATCCACAGCTCGCTGTCGGACTCCGGCTTCTTCAGCGGCTTCACGCTGAGCGTGGTTTCCACCGGTTTATCATCCAGCGTCAGCTTGCCTTCCGCGTTCACCCGGTAATCCTTAAGCTTCTTGCCCTCGACCGGGTTTTGCATCGCGACCTTCACGCCAAAATCGTTATCGTTCGCCACCGCAAGCGTTTTGCTGTCGATCAGCGCCAGCCCTTCAGCCTTCTCCTGCTGCCAGCCCAGCGCGCGGAGATCGACCACCTGCGTTTTTGACGCAAGGGTAATGCCGCGCTGCGCCAGGGTTTTCTCATCATCAAACTCTGGGTACTCGCCCGGCTTGTCAAAGGCGGAAAGATCGCTCGCCTTGCTGAGATCCACCTTGTAAATCAGGTTACGCATTCCGTCGTTTTTATCGCTTCCCTGCTCAATCAGCAGGATGTGCTGATTATCGAGCGCCACGATGTCGCCGATTTTGGCGTCGCTGTTTTTGTCGTAGGCCGCGCTGTCGATAGGGTAACCGTACATCGCGGTTTTGCCGGTCGCCGGGTCAAAGCTCACCAGACGGGTGAACAGCGCCTGCTTTTTGCTCTTACCGTCGATGTCCAGCGTGCTTTGCACGGCGGCGATAATGCGTCCGTCCGGCATCCGGGTCAGGCCTTCAAAGCCCCGGTTGGGCTGGCGCCATTTGATGATGTTTGGCAGACCGCCCGCGATGGATTTTTCCCCTTCCGCGGCCTGCGGCCCGTGGATCGCGAGGATCTTGCCTTTGCTGTCGACGTTAATCAGGAACGGGCCGTACTCGTCGCACAGCCAGTAGCCGCCTTTGCCGTCCGGCGTGATGCCTTCCGTATCCAGTCCGCGATTGTCACCCTTGAGCGTCTTTAAGGTATCGCTGAACGCCACTTCATTGGTGGAACCAATCACGCCGCTTTGCAGCGGCAGACCGTTAATCTCGCCTTTATCGTCATGCAGCGGGCGGGCATCCGTTGCCTCTGCTTTGCCGTTCTGAACGCGGATGGTCATCAGCAGCGGCGCGAAATCTGGCGTGACAAATATTTTGGCTTCGTTTTTACCCATTTTTGGCGCATCGGCGTTGGGACCGCGATCGGTCACGGTCGCAAACGTCAGGGCATCGCCCTGCTTGCCCGTAAACAGCAGACCAGAGCCAATCCCCACCGGGAGCCCGTTCGGGAACGCATCGGCAAACGCGCCGCTGTATTTCACATGGGAGCCCTCGGGGAAGCTGACGACATAGCGCTCAGCGGTAGGCTGTGCCGCCAGGCCAGAGAAAGAGAGCGCACAACCGATAAGCACAGGAATAATTTTTCTTTTCATATTGTTAGCATCCAGTAAGTGAAGCCAACAACGTAAAGAATAAACGTGTCAGAAAAATGACATGGAAAGGCAATCGGCATGGGCGAGTGAACGTATATTCATTGCCCGGAAATGTAAGGTTATGTTGTATTGTGTGTCATCTGAAATACTTTTGGAAATTATTAGAAACTCAATTAATTCGCCTCTAATCACTATCCCTTCCTCGTTCAGTTTATGTTTAGTCAAAAAATTAAACGGTGCCTAAACGTCCGAACATCACGCGTTGACACCTCGACAATCAAACATCGATGCAACATTTCAAATAAAAAAGTTAACAATATCAGTATAAAACAGCGACCTTCATCACATTTGCAGTCATAAACATCGCTTGTTAAGGTGCCCCCAGATGAATTTAATGACGAGGCATAAAACATGAAAAAACTGAATATCCTTCTTCTTTCTGCTCTGACCGCCCTCTCGGGTTCCGCTCTGGCAATGGGTGGCAGCATTGAGCAGGGTAAAAACTTTACCAACCTCAACCTGGAAATGGGGAAATCCTCATCCGGCCTGTATGCCGAAAGCAACTGGCTTAAAAACACCGATGACGGTACCCAGACCGGCGGCGTGGGCGCAGGCTACAACCTGGAAGTAGGCCCGGTAATGCTGAATGCGGGTGCCAAAGCCATCTACATCGGCCCGAAAAAAGGCGATAACGGCGTGGCGTTCCCGATCGGCGGCGGCGTAAACGTTGCCCTGACCGACAGCATCCACGTGTACGGTGAAGGCTACGTTGCGCCAGAAGGGCTGAACAACAGCGTGAAAAACTACGTGGAAGCCAACGGTGGCGTAAGCTGGACGCCGATCGCGCCGGTGACCCTGAAAGTGGGCTACCGCCACGTGAGCGTTGATGGTAAAGACGGTCGTCCGAACCACACGCTGATTGACGGCGCATATGTAGGCGGTGGAGTGTCCTTCTAAGCCTGTTTGTGCATTTCGCCAGGCGGCGCTACGCTTGCGCGGGCCTACAATGAAAGGGGCAATATATTAAAATTGTTGCACATTGTAGGCCGGGTAAGCGCAGCGCCACCCGGCAAGAAAGGCGATGACATTGTTCATAGTAAACCTGCCGGCTGGCAGGTTTTTTTATGACCTCTTACTGACGCACCACCACCAGCTTCTGGTTCACAAACTCTTTGATCCCCAGATCCGACAGCTCGCGTCCGTAACCGGAGCGCTTCACGCCGCCGAACGGCAGCTCTGGCGCGGTATCGGTAAGCCAGTTGATGTACACCATCCCGGTCTCGATCCGCGACGCCATTTTCTTCGCACGCTCGATATCCTGGCTGAATACCGCGCCGCCCAGGCCGTAGTGGGAGTCGTTCGCCAGCGCGACCGCCTCGTCGTCGTTTTTCACCACGTACATCTGCGCTACCGGGCCGAAGAACTCTTCAAAGTACGCCGGGTTGTCGCGCGAGATGTTCGTCAGGATCGTCGGTTCAAAAAAGCTCCCGTCGCGCTGCACCGGCTTGCCGCCATAGTGCAGCGTCGCGCCGTTTTTCACCGCCTCGTTAACCTGTTTGGTCAACGTTTCAAGCGCATCTTTCGACGACAGCGGCCCCAGCGTGGTGCTTTCGTCCAGCGGATCGCCAATCTTCACCTGCTTAAACGCCTCGGTGAATTTGCTCAGGAAGGCGTCGGCGATCTTTTCATGCAGGATAAAGCGCTTCGCCGCGGTGCAGACCTGCCCGGCGTTGTTGAGGCGCGCATTCACGCCAGTCTTGACTGCTTTGTCCAGGTCCGCGTCGTCCAGCACTACGAAGACGTCGTTACCGCCCAGCTCCAGCGTGGATTTCTTAATGTGCTTCGCCGCCTGTGCGGCCACCACGCTACCGGCTTTTTCGGAGCCGGTTAATGCGGCACCCTGCACGCAATCGTCGGCAATGATGTTCGCCACCTGCTCGGACGAGATAAACAGGTTGGTCCATGCCCCTTCCGGCGCGCCCGCCTCGCGGACCAGATGGGCAAAGGTCTCAGCGCAGTGCGGCACGATGCTGGCATGCTTGGCGATCACCGGGTTGCCCGCCGCCAGGTTTGGTGCCAGGACGCGCATCAGCTGGTAATACGGGAAGTTCCACGGCTCAACGGCCATCAGCACGCCGATGGGATGATGCTCCACCCACGCTTCCCCGAGTTCGGATTGATACTTCACCGGAGCCAGGAACTGCTTCGCGTTGTCGGCATAATAGCGGGCGATCTGTGCGCACAGCTTCACCTCGCCGCGGCTCTGTTCGATGAGCTTGCCCATCTCCTGGCTGGCGATTTTCGCCAGATCCTCGGTGCGCTCGTCGATCAGATCGGCAAGCTTATGCAGCACCGGCAGGCGCTGGCTGATGTCGCCTTTCGCCCAGTCCGAATGGTAAAGCGCATCGGCCGCCTTCAGTGCCGCTTCGATATCCGCGTCGGTATGCGAGGGGTATTCTTTGATGAGCTGGTTAGTGGCAGGATTTACTGTCTGATAAGCCATGTCGAATCTCCTTGTTTTACCGCTTAGGGTATTAAGGGTAGTCAACATGACTGGCCGTGGACGTAAAGTTGGGTATATCCGGAAGGTTCTTAATGAAGCGCTGCCAGACGGTTCGCTGACGTGGTATAAAAAACGTCCAGAAGGAGGGCTTATGACCGATACCCGACACATCCGTCAGACTTTTCAACGCGCCTCAGGCCTTGAGCTGCGCAGCACGTGGCAGAGCAAGCAGGCGTACAAACGCCACAGTCACCCTCAGCTCTCTATCGGCGCGATTATGGAAGGCCAGACCTGCTGCATTTGTCATGACAAAGAATACATCCTTAACCCCGGGGACCTCATCGTGATCCCGGCCTCTGCGCCGCACAGCTGCAACCCCGTCGCCGGGCAACCGCGCAGCTACCATATGCTCTATATCGACACCGATATTCCTCTGGCGTTACAGGTGATTCGCGACCCTACGCTGTTTAAGCGCTACCTGGATATTGTTGAGATGATGTCGCCTGTATCCGTGGATACGCTGCTTTCAGACCTGCCCCGCTGCGTGGAAAACGCAGATGCGCTTCGCTCAACCAGTCAGCACGTGCGGCAGGCGTTTCTTGCCGACCTGACCGCACCGCCTTCCCTCGACGAACTTGCCCAACGATTCTCGCTGCGCAAGGAGACGCTGATCCGCACCTTCCGGCAGGATACCGGCCTGACGCCGGGCAGCTTCCTCAACATCTCCCGCGTGGAGTTCGCCAAAGCGCGGCTACGTGCCGGGGACGACATCGCCGACGTCGGCTACCAGAGCGGCTTTGCCGACCAGAGCCATTTTCATAAGACCTTCGTCAGCTATACCGCCGCCACGCCGCGCCAGTACGCGACGGGCCGATCAATATCTGACAATAAATAACGCTGGTATCACCGTAGCCTGACCTCAGATTGTTAACCGAGGTTGCTATGGAACTGTTCTTCCCTTCTGCTTTTCTCGCCCTGGCGCTGGCGCATTTTGTTGCGCTGTTGAGCCCGGGGCCGGACTTCTTCCTGCTGGTGGGCTACGCGGCGCGCTACCGACTGCGCGGCAGCGCCGGATTGTGCGTCGGCATCGCCGCGGGTAACGCGCTTTATATTGTTCTGGTGATTATCGGCTGGAGCGCGCTGCGCCAGTTTGCATGGCTGTTTACGCTGATAGAGCTTTGCGGGGCGCTGTACCTGCTGTGGATCGGCTCGCATCTGGTGCGCAGCCAACCGCAGGCGATGAGGCTGCATGAAACCCATCAGCGCTGCCCTTCTCTGCGCAAGCAGATCCTGCTGGGGCTCAGCTCGGCGCTGCTTAATCCGAAGAACGCGCTGTTCTATCTTGCCCTGATGACGGCATTGCTGGGGCCGGACGTGACGCTGCTTCAGCAGGCAACGTGCGGCGTCTGGATGGTGACGGTGGTGCTGGCGTGGGATCTGGCACTGGTGTCGCTGATGGGTTTGCCCGCGGTCCAGCAGAAGCTCAGCCGTGCGCTGTGGCTGATAGAGCGCACGGCGGGGGTGGTGCTGATGGGGTTTGGCGGGTGGGTGCTGTGGCGGGTGATATGAAAGAATCTTATCAGCCGTTTTCTATGCCCCTAACCGATAATCCCAGTCATCCGAGTGAATAACGTTACCGTCACGGTAATGCCAGGTAATCTTTTCATAATGAAGCAAAACAAGCTCAAGATGACCCTGTTTTTCATGGTAAGTCTCTTTCACGTCATGCATTAATGAAAACACCGTGACGACCTTCACCGCTTCCAGCGTTATCGTGAAATAGATTTCTTCCTGACCGGCATCATTGATTCTGTACAGGTCGATAGTCGCTTTCCTGAGCGTACCGCCCGTACTGAGTGCTTTATAGAGAAAAACGCTGGAGGCATCAATTTCCTTCTCAATCAGAAAGGGACGATGCTGGCGTTTGCTCAATGCTCTGCCATTATGCAGGTCAGAATTATAGCTTACGTTATGATAGAGCCCTAAAACCTCAATCTGGTTTTCACGGTCTTTAACTTTCACGCTGCCTTTTATGCTATTACCCGCATCGTCAGTTAATGACATATATCCCGGAATGGCCATTTACATATCCTTATCGAATGGAAAAGAGTGTTCAACAGTTGAGATCATAACGGCGAGACATCTTTTACCCTGCGGGGTTGTTATTTTGAACATTTCCCTGATTGAATCCACAAAAAGCTTATTACGTTCTGCCTCCGTTTCGGGGAAATTCGCAAACGCGCAAATTTGTTCAACAGTGAGTAACGGTTTATCGTCTTTTAAGATTGCTAAGACACCTACAGGGTTATGTGGGATGGCTTCAGAAAGCGCCGCCTTTAAATCTTCAGCAGTACTGGCGTCCACTCCGGGTTCAAGGGCACTCGCCACGGCTAACCATGCCTGAGTTCCTTTACTTATCTCTGGTATGACATGATTCCACCATTCCGACTCACCCGTATCATTTGAATCCAGCTCCGCTACAACAGACATGGCGCCTTTGCCGTTTATCATCTGCAAGATCTGTTCAGGAGTGTGGTTTTTGGCAAATAAACCCATCGGTAAACACAAGAAGAATAGCGCAATAATATACTTCATTATCGCACCACCAGTATTGTATCACCCGAATCATAAATCATATGACGTTTGTCCTGACCGTTCATAATGATGCAACCTGCTGATGCAGAACCTGGCGGCTGGCCTTTTTTATCACCGTGAATTTGAAAATGATCTCAACCAAAGGTATTAGTCCCCGCTATAGGTTCAAGAATAATGGCCTCAGCACTTTTATGATTATTCCACCCGGCAATAAAATAAATACCTCTTGGAATGGGGCCTCTGTTTCGTTGACTTTCACACTCTGGCTTATCTTTCGATTCACCCGCACCGCTGTAGCAGTTAGCGACAAAGACACCATTATGACTCAATACCCCTGTCGAAACTTTATATTCCCATGTCATCAATACCGTCTCCTTTCATAAATAGTCCTTTATCTTATGGCTAACAGGAGCGTTAAAATGACTACGACGGTCACAAAACATTACGTCCGAAAATAAATAAGCACAAAAAATATAGAAAAATTAATAATAGAAAATTTAGATGTATATGTTTTTTATATAGACGCCATTGGTTCACACTGAGTATGCGTCTCCCCCTTACACCAGTTTTGCACTTTTGGTTCACTTGCCTCTATCCTTAACCCATGGAAAAAATAGCTGAACTCAAACGCGCCAAGCTGCTGGCGCTGTCGCTGCTGCTGGTTGCTGCCGCGGCTTTTATCACCACCCTGTTCCTGCCGCAGACCTTTTGGGTGCGCGGCGTCAAGGCCATTGCCGAAGCGGCAATGGTCGGCGCGCTGGCTGACTGGTTTGCGGTCGTCGCGCTGTTCCGCCGGGTGCCGATTCCCTTTATCTCCCGCCATACGGCGATCATCCCGCGCAATAAAGACCGGATCGGCGACAATCTCGGCCAGTTCGTGCAGGAAAAGTTTCTGGATACCCAGTCGCTGGTGGCGTTGATTCGCCGCTATGAACCTGCCCAGATGATTGGTGCCTGGTTCAGCAAGGCTGAAAACGCCCAGCGCGTCGGGCTGCATCTGATGCAGGTGATGAGCGGTTTTCTCGAGCTGACCGACGACGGGCGCATTCAGCGCCTGCTCAAACGCGCGGTGCATAAGGCCATCGACAAGGTCGATTTCACCGAAACCAGCGCCGTGATGCTGGAGAGCATGACCAAAAACAACCGCCATCAGGTGCTTCTGGACACCATCATCAATCGCCTGATTACTTTGATTCAGCGGGAAAGCACGCGGGACTTTATCGCCGACCAGATCGTCCACTGGCTCAAAACCGAGCATCCCCGCAAGGCGATGGTGCTGCCCACCGAGTGGCTGGGCGATCAAAGCGCGGAGATGGTATCGAACGCGGTCAACACGCTGCTGGACGATATCAGCCACGACCGCACGCACCAGATCCGCCAGGCGTTTGACCGCGCCACGCTGAAGCTTATCGACAACCTGAAAAACGATCCGGAGATGGCGGCAAAAGCCGACAACATTAAGCACTACCTGAAAAACGACGAGGCGTTTAACCGCTATCTGGGGGAGATGTGGGCCGACCTGCGCCAGTGGCTGAAGGCAGATATGCAGAGTGAGGACTCGCGCGTGAAGCAGCGCATCGCCAACGCCGGGCTGTGGTTTGGCGAAACGCTGACAAACGACGCCAGCCTGCGGGCATCTCTGAACGAGCATCTGGAGCAGGCGGCGCACCGCCTCGCGCCGGATTTTGCCGCGTTCCTGACGCGCCACATCAGCGACACGGTCAAAAGCTGGGACGCCAAAGACATGTCCCGCCAGATTGAGCTCAACATCGGAAAAGATCTTCAATTCATCCGCGTCAACGGTACGCTGGTGGGCGGGACGATTGGCCTGATCCTGTTTTTACTCTCGCAGCTGCCTGCCGTGCTGGGACATTAATCTACTTTGGGCGGCGCGATGACGTAGCGCGTCGCCTCGAAGCGGTTGAGGATCAGGTGCACCAGAAAGACCATCGTCAGCGTCGCCACCAGCGAAAAGGTGACGGAGGTGATACGGTACAGATCGCTGAACACCAGGTCAGTGTCCGGGTGCATGTTCTGCCCGAACATTATCCCGATGGTGGTGATGCTGGAGAACCCCACGCCCGCCCCGACCTTCTCCATTACGTGCAGGCGCGCGCCAAACGCCAGCCCAAGGCCGATCAGCGGCATCATCAACAGCATATGGCTGCTGTGATCGTAGAGGATCAGCTGCACCACCAGAATATAGAGGCAGCCCAGCACCACGCCGACCACGCGCCAGATGGAGCTCATCACCGCGCCGCGATAGTGCATCGGGAACAGGATCAGAATCCCTGCCATCAGCGCCGAGAGCGAATCGCTTAAGTCGCTAATCTGAAACACCACGAAAATCATCGTCGCGACGCTGCCGGAGAGCAGCGACTCGTGGCGCACGCGGGCGTCGTCTTTCTCAATCAGCGGCGGCGGCTTGCGGGGCTCCACGTCCGGCAGGAGGTAGTTCATCAGCGCGCTCAGGCACACCGCCATCACGCTGGCTTCGATGTTCGAGAACAAAAGCGTATGCCAGTTGGTGGTGGGGTAGCTCATAAAGTTGAGCATCACGCTCTGGCACACCACGCCCATCGAACCGAACAGGAACAGCGGGCCTTTACTCATAAAGCGAAAACGCATCACGTAGAGGGCGAAGACCACCAGCGTCATGATCGCCGGCCATTGCGACAGATAGCCGATGATAATTACCATTTCGACGCAGTTCAGCGATGCGCTGAAGATAAACTGCTTCGCCACGTGGCGGTTAAACACCGGCACCAGCGACAGCAGCATGATCGGGTAGACCACGAAAAACACGCCGTAGCGGGTGTTGTAGAAGCTCGAGATGCTCAGCGCAATCATCCCGGCAAAGACGATGCGCAGGGTCTGGCGAAAGTCGTTTGCCGTATAGACGATGTTGCCGTGCGGGGTAAACACCCGCGCCAGGGTGCTAATAGACATAGTGAAGCAGGCTCACCAGGTGGATCTGCATCCCGGAGAAGAAGCGCGCAAACGGCCCTTCGCTGTTGTAGAGCTGCACGGTCGCGCGGGCGCCGGTCGGCAGATGCTTCGGCAGCGGCTCGTCCAGCGAGACGTGAATGCGCATGCGCTGGGCATCGCGCACCCAGCGATTGGAGGTTTCCGGCTCGGAGAGCTGGCCATTAACGGCCTCCTGACCTGCCAGGATCCCCGCGTCGCTGCTGGTGACGTGGGCGCGGAAAACGTGTCCCGGGAAGGCGTCAAACACCACGGCCGCATCGGTGCCCTGATGGGTATGGCGCAGGCTCTTCTCACGGAAATCGGCCACGATATCGGTCTGGTTGTTTACCAGCGCCAGCGCGGCGGAACCGGAGGAAGCGTAGAAGCCCGGGCTCAGCTGCAGGTTACTGACCGTGCCGTCCGCCTGGGCGTAGACCTTCGTCCAGCCGAGGTTCAGCTCAGCGTCATCCAGCGCGTTGCGGTATTTTTGCAGCGTCACGTTGCGGTGTTCTTCGCGCTCACCACGCTGGATGCGCAGGTTGCGGATGTTGGCCTGAATCGTGCTGACGGACTGCTCGCTGCTCTGCCAGGTGGTGCGAACCTTATCCAGATCCGCCTGCGAGACGTTCTGCAGGGTGCTCAGCTTCTGGTAGCGTTCAAAGGTCACTTTGTCGTTACGCGCGGTTAGCACGGCGGTTTTCAGGCTGGCCTGCGCGGCAGCGATCTGCGCATCCAGCTGTTCGTTGGACAGGCGTGCCTGCTCGAGCGCGATTTGCGCCGCTTCTACTTTATTGCGAAACGGCGTGTCGTCGAGTTCAAACAGCAGATCGCCTTTCTTCACCTGGCTGTTGTTATGGACATGTACCGCCGCCACGTAGCCGGAGACGCGCGGAGACACCGGCGTCACCACGCGCATCACGGTGGAGTCCGGCGTCAGCGGGATCCAGATATCCGCGACGATAAAGTAGACAAACATCAGCAGGAAAGAGGCAATACTCACCCTTACCCAGCGGGCAAACTTTTGTTCAGGGGTCATTATTTTTCGGTCTTGTTATCTTCTTCGCGGATTGTCCGCA
This sequence comes from Enterobacter sp. EC_64, assembly GCF_019584165.1. Classification (NCBI taxonomy): domain Bacteria; kingdom Pseudomonadati; phylum Pseudomonadota; class Gammaproteobacteria; order Enterobacterales; family Enterobacteriaceae; genus Enterobacter; species Enterobacter sp. EC_64. Next base: position 11,746 of record NZ_VDAS01000002.1, on the reverse strand, counting down.
AATTGCAGGCGATTTGATTCAACGTGGCGCTGAAAATGTCGAGATGTTCCGGCGCGATGTTTTGCGATACGCGCGCCTGATACGTCTCAATCACCTGAGTGAGCCTTTGTAATATGGCTTTTCCCTCAGGCGTCAGCGTCAGAAGCCGGATGCGCTTGTCATAAGGCGATGTGGTGCGCAGCAGGTAACCCTGTTTTTCCAGCTGTGTGAGGGTGCGCATCAGCGGCGGCAGTTCAATTCCCTGCACCTCCGCCAGCTCACTCATTGAGACGTTATCCCCGAGCTGATGAAGCTGCATCATCACCGTCCAGCTCGACTGGGTTAACCCGGTATCGAGAATGGCGTCGTCGATGACGGCACGCCACTGGCGCACGATCATCGCCATCCGCATGCCCATCGGCCTGCGGCAGAACAGTTCTTCTTCACTCATGGGGAACCTCTCGTCACACGCGGTCAAGATAATAGTTATCAGGGTAACTATCAAGAAACGAGAAGTTAAAGCGCAGGAATTGCGAAAGGTGTTACTGGAGGCGATGTACACGTAGGCCCGGTAAGCGCAGCGCCACCGGGGGTTTTTAGCGGCTAAAAAGCCTCTTAACAGCAGCCTTTCCCGACGCCGTCACCACCACCTCCCGATACCCCGCCACCCGCTGGATCCAGCCTTTACTTTCCATGTGGATGAGCAGCGCAGCGCCCGCCTCACCGCCAAGATGAAACCGCCGCTCGCTCCAGTCCAGGCAGGCGCAGCAGGCCTTCCGGCGGGGATGCGCGCTTAACGGAATACCGAGCGCCAGGAACTGCTCCCGGCCATAGAGTGTCATCGCTGAACCGTCAGCCTCCAGCCAGCCTTCCGCCTGCATGAAATCATAGATCTGCACCGCCACGACGCCTGCGAGGTGGTCGTAGCAGGTCCGGGCTTCACGCATGGCTTTCGGCGCGCTGGTTTCCGGCGGGGTAATGCGGCTCCACGAAAGCCCCATCATCTGTTCCACCAGCGCCGCCACGTCGTGCCCGGCAAGACGATAATAACGATGCCGCCCTTGCGACAGGCAGGTAATCAGCTGCCCTTCAACCAGCCGGGCAAGATGCCCGCTGGCGGTCGACGGCGCAACGTCTGCCGCCGCGCTCAGTTCAGTGGCCGTCCACGCCCGCCCGTCCATTAGCGCACAGAGCATCTTCACGCGCGACGGATCGGCCATGGCAGCCGCCACCGCGGCAATCGCCTTTTCCAGCATCGCGCTGTTATCGGGGGGTAAACTCGTCTTAAGCATGGGCCGCCCAGGGTTCGGTGATCTCTGCGGCCAGCTTATCATCATCCGTCAGCAGAATAAGGTGATTCGCATGGTCGCTGTACTGTGTCAGGATAGACACGCCGCGTGCCCTCCGGTTTCGGAACCGTATTCCCGCACCAGCTGCGCCACCCGAATACGGTAGAAAGAAAAAATCGACGCCCGCCCTTCGGCCTGCGCCGCCTGATGAAAGACGTTCTGCTTCCAGCGGCGGACGGCCTCTTCATCCCGCCACCAGGAAAGGGAGAGGATTTTGCCGTCGGTCGTCAGGCTCTGGAACCGTTCGATATCAATAAAGCCGTCGATGTCCGCCAGCAGCGGCTTAAGCTCTGCGGCAAGCTGAAGATAGCGCGCCTGATGGGCAGGCGCGGCTTTGGCTTCGAAAAGGACTGCGATCATGGTTTTCTCTCCGTTGTGATGTTGGGGAGAGAATGCAGAGTGGAGAGATACAATGCTTCGGCAGGGAGCGAAGCGTTGTGCCGGATGGCGCTGCGCTTATCCGGCCTACGGCTCATGTAGGTCCGGTAAGCGCAGCGCCACCGGGCGGGTTTTAGCCCACCATCGACCTCGGCTCCATAAACGCCCGAATTCCCCACTCGCCCATCTCGCGCCCCACGCCGGAGTGTTTGAAGCCACCAAATGGCGCTTTCGGTTCATGAGCCAGGGTGTTCACCAGCACGCGACCGGAAACAATCTGCTGTGCCACGCGTCGCGCGCGGTCCACATCGCCGCCCAGCACCATCGCGCTCAGGCCGTACTCGGTATCGTTGGCAATGGCGATCGCCTCCGCCTCGTCATGATAGGGGATGACGCACAGCACCGGGCCGAAGATCTCGTCGCGGGCAATGGTCATCCGATTGTTCACGTCGGCAAACAGCGTCGGGCGCACAAACCAGCCGTCTCGCGTCCCGTCCGGTCGCCCTTCGCCGCCCGCCAGCAGGCGCGCCCCTTCTTCGATTCCTTTGCGGATATAGCCCTGCACCCGCAGCCACTGCTTTTCGCTGACCATCGGGCCGACGTCTGTCGCGCTGCTGCGCGGGTCGCCGGATTTCACTGCCGCCACGGCCTGCGCCAGCGCGGTTTCGATCTCCGCCTTGCGCGAGTAAGGCACCAGAATGCGCGTTCCGGCCACGCACGCCTGCCCGCTGTTCATAAACCCGGCCTGGATCACCAGCGGGATCGCCTGCGCGAGATCCACATCACCCAGCAGGATCGTCGGCGATTTACCGCCCAACTCCAGCGTGACGCGCTTAAAACTCTCTGCCGCGTTGCGCAGGATCGCCTTGCCGGTATTCGTGGAGCCGGTAAACGAGATTTTTGCCACGTCCGGATGGCAGCTGATGGTTTCACCTACCGTCTCGCCGCGTCCGGTGACGATGTTAAACACGCCCGGCGGCAGCGCGGCGTCGCGCAGCGCTTCGGTGACAATCTGCGTTTGCAGGGCGCTCATTTCACTCGGCTTGATCACCGCCGTGCAGCCCGCCGCCAGCGCGGCCGCCAGTTTGCCGCAGATAAACCCGGCATCGCTGTTCCACGGCGTAATCAGCCCAGCCACGCCAAGCGGCGTCATCTGCACCGTTGCGGCACCTGCGGGGGTGACAAACTCAAACGCCTCAAGCGCCTCGATGGCCTGAGCAATCACCTCTGCCGGATAGCTTGCCATCCACGCCGAGCGCGAGGCGGGCGCGCCGTACTCTTCAATGACCGCTTCCAGCAGATCGTCGTGACGGGCGGCCACGGCGGCGTGCATGCGCTTCAGCGCGGCGATGCGTTCCTGCTTTGTGGTCCGGGACCACGCCGGAAACGCCGCTTTCGCCGCCGCAACGGCGCGCGCTGCGTCAACCTCATCCGCCAGACGAACCTGACCCATAACCTGCGCCGTCGCCGGGTTGTACAAATCAAACCACTCGGTACCGTGCGGGGTAACAAATTCGCCGTTAATAAAGATCTGTTCGATGGTGTGCATATAAACCTCCTCAGGCTGTGTGAGACCAGTCTGTCACGGCTTCTCCGTTGCGATAATCCACGCTATGCTGCAAGGGTTGTTTCGATTTTCAGGATAATCTATGCATCGTTCAGGTCTGACAGAGCTGGAAGTGGTGATGGCGGTGGTGCGGCGCGGCAGCTTTCGCGGCGCGGCGCAGGAGCTGGGGATGTCCGCCACGGCGGTCAGCAACGCCATCGCCGGGCTGGAGAGCCGCCTTGAGACGCGACTTTTCAACCGCACCACCCGCAGCGTGGCGCTCACCGACGCCGGGCAGCGCTACGTGGCGCGTATCGGCCCCGCCCTACAGGAGATCCGTCTCGCCGGGGAAGAGATCCACAGCGACACCGGGGAACCTGCCGGCACGCTACGGCTGAATGTGCCGAATCATATCGGCACCCTGTTTCTGGACCAGCTGCTGATCGACTTCATGATCCGCTACCCGAAAATGCGCGTGGAGACGGTGAGTGAAGCAAGGATGATCGACATCGTCGCCGAAGGTTATGACGCGGGGATCCGCCTCGAAGAGTCCGTTCCGCAGGACATGATCGCCGTGCCGCTGACCGGTGAGATCCGCCAGCTCGTCACCGCCACCCCGGACTATTTCGCCCTTCACGGCATACCCGAGACGCCGGACGATCTGCTTTCACATCAGGGGATCGGCATGCGTATGGCTCACGGTGGGATCTACCGCTGGGAGCTGGCCCGTCGGGGGGAAACGTACGCGCTTGCCGTGCCGCCGCGCTTTGCGACGTCCGATCTTTTTGCCTCGATCCGCGCCGTAAAAGCGGGGTTAGGGGTGGGATTTTTACCGGAACTCTATATTCAGGACGAGCTGAAAAGCGGGGAGCTGGTGAGCGTCTTAAACGACTGGACGCAGCCGTTTGCCGGGCTGCGCCTGTACTACCCCGGCCATCGCCACGTCCCGCCAGGGCTGCGGGCGCTGGTGGCGATGATCCGCGAGCGCGGAATTATTCCAGGTTAGCTTTATTCAGCCCGTACGCCGCATCCAGCGAACCGGGCGCCATGCGGGAGGTGATCCCCAGACGGTTCCAGGCGTTGATCGCCACGATAGCGAAGTTCAGCTCTGAAATCTCCACGTCCGAGAAGTGCTCCGCCACGCTGCGGTACAGCGCGTCACTCACCCCGTGAACGCCAATCTGGGTTAGCGCTTCGGTGAAGGCCAGCGCCGCTTTTTCGCGGGCGCTAAACAGCGGGGACTCGCGCCAGGCCGCCAGATGGTACAGGCGCAGCTCGCGCTCGCCGGCGATTTTCGCCTCTTTTGAGTGCATATCCAGACAGAACGTACAGCCGTTCAGCTGCGACACGCGAATGTCGATCAGGTGCTTCAGCGCCGGGTCGATGGAGGTTTTTGCCACCTCCATGCTCAGGGCAGACAGCGCGTTGGCGAGGGCAGGTGTAGCTTTATGGTGGTTAACGCGAGTGCTCATGGTCTTTCCTCTTTTTGTGCGGCATGTGTCATGCGATGAGGCAAATCTACGCCGTTCATGACATAGTAAAAAGATACAAAAAGCGTGAAACGAGGTAGGACATGAAGCCGGGCTATCACGAGATTTATTCCCGCTATCGCGACAACATTATGCGCGGCGTGCTGAAGCCGGGCGATAAGGTACCTGCCATCCGCGTGCTGGCGGAAGAGCTGAAGGTGGCGCGTAAAACCGTCGAAACGGCGTATGCCATTCTGACGGGTGAAGGGTATCTGGTGAGCCAGGGGGCGCGCGGCACGCGGGTTAACCCGGACTTACTGTTGCCGGACAAGCATGCCCCGGCGGAGCAGCCCACCGGTACGCTTCCGGCCTCGCTCATCAGCCAGCGCGAGCGGGCGGGGTTTCTGCGCCCAGGCATCCCCGCCCTCGACAGCTTCCCGTATAAAAAGTGGCTGCTGCTGGCGGGCCAGGCGACGCGGGCCATGCGTCAGGAGGAGATGCTCAACCCGCCGGTGCTGGGCTGGTATCCGCTGCGCCAGGCCATCGCCAGCTACCTCAACATCTCGCGCGGCTTGTCCTGCACCGCTGAACAGGTGTTGATCACCAGCGGCTACAGCGGCAGCCTGCGGCTGATCCTCGATACCCTCGCCAGCCGCAGCGACAAGGTGGTGTTTGAGGATCCGGGTTATTTTATGGGCCAGCAGCTGCTGAAGCGGATCGTGCCGCGCCTGCACACGGTGCCGGTCGATCGCTGCGGCATCGACACGGACTACCTGCTCCGCCACCATCGCGACGCCCGTTTTGCCATCGTCACCCCGTCGCACCAGAGTCCGCTGGCGGTCACGCTCTCGCTGCCGCGTAAACAGCAATTGCTCGACTGGGCCAGCCAGAACGACGCATGGATTATCGAAGACGATTACGACGGGGAGTTTCACTACACCCGCAAGGTTCTGCCGTCGCTGAAAAGCCTCGATCGGCACGACCGGGTGATCTTTATGGGCACCTTCAGTAAAACCATTATGCCGTCGCTGCGCATGGGCTACGTGGTGATGCCCGCCAGCACCGTTGAGGCCTTTACCGACTGCGCGGACATCACCACCAGCGGCCAGCCGGTGCTGACGCAAAAGATCCTCACCGCGTTTCTCAACGAAGGGCATTTTTTCCGTCACCTGAAAAAGATGCGCGCGCTGTATCAGACCCGCCGCGACTGGATGATTGCCGCCCTACAGGAGGTATATGGCGATCTGTTTTTCACCGAGCAAAACGACGGCGGGATGCATATCGTGGCGTTCCTGACCAAAGGAAGCCGTGACCGGGAAATCGCGCGCTACTGGCAGGAACAGCAGCTGCAGGTCAATGCGCTCTCGGAGTGGTATCGCGGGTCAGGCAAACGCTACGGGCTGGTGATGGGCTATAACAACGTGCGTTCTTATCAGGAGGCGCTGGATTTGCTGGAAAGGCCGAAGCGGCAGACGCTTGCGCTGTTGCGCTGAAAATCGCCCGGTGGCGCTACGCTTACCGGGCCTACGGGATCGAGTAGGCCGGGTAAGGCGCAGCCGCCACCCGGCGACGACGTGGATCACACATCATATCGCGACAACCCAACGTCCTTGAGCTGCTCGTCGCTCATCTGGCTCAGGATGCGGCGGGTGCGGTTGATGCGATACCAGCTACGCAGCGTTTTTGCGATCCAGACAAACACAATAAACGGACGTTTTGAACGATTCTCGTAGAATTCCATAATGCTCTCCTCACTGTGCCAGTGGGGTTATCATCCTGGAAATCGACCTGCGCAATACAGATGCAAAAACAACTTTTGTTTAACATACAGATCCGCTAAAACGGTATCTGCATGCCGTTTTTTGCGGCAATCTGTACTGGTTTAATAATCTGTATGGTGAAAATAAAGGATACAGCATGACACGCTATCAACACCTGGCCAACCTTCTGGCAGAACGCATTGAACAAGGGCTGTATCGCAGCGGCGAGCGTCTGCCGTCGGTGCGCGCCCTGAGCCAGGAGCATGGCGTGAGCATCAGCACCATACAGCAGGCCTACCAGATCCTCGAAAACCTTCAGCTGATCACCCCCCAGCCGCGCTCCGGCTATTTTGTCTCGAAACGCAAAGCCCAGCCGCCCGTCCCGGCGATGACGCGCCCGGTGCAGCGCCCGGTGGACGTCACCCAGTGGGATGAGGTGATGATGCTGCTGGACGCCCGCGCCGACAAAGAGATGATCTCCTTTGGTGGCGGTTCGCCGGACATTAACCAGCCGAGCCTGAAGCCCCTGTGGCGCGAGATGAGCCGCCTTGCGCAGCATAACCCAAGCGAGATGCTGAGCTATGACGTGCTCGACGGGCGCCTGGAGCTGCGCGAGCAGATCGCCCGTCTGATGCTGGACGGCGGCTCCACCGTCTCGGCAAGCGACATTGTGATCACCAACGGCTGCCACGGCGCGCTGTCGATCGCCCTGCTGTCGGTATGCAAACCGGGGGATATCGTGGCGGTGGAATCGCCGTCGTTTCACGGCACCATGCAGATGCTGCGCGGGTTTGACATCAAGGCGATTGAAATTCCCACCGACTCTGAAACCGGGATCAGCATCGAAGCGCTAGAGCTGGCAATGGAGCAGTGGCCGATCAAGGCGGTGATCCTGGTGCCCAACTGCAATAACCCGCTCGGGTTTATCATGCCGGAGGCGCGGAAAAAGCAGGTGTTGGCCCTCGCCCAGCGGCACGATATCGTGATTGTCGAGGATGATATTTACGGCGAGCTGGCGGCGGAGTACCCGCGCCCGCGCACCATTCATTCCATGGATATCGACGGCCGCGTGATCCTCTGCAGCTCGTTTACCAAAACCGTGGCGCCGGGCCTGCGCGTCGGCTGGATTGTGCCGGGACGCTACTACGACCGGGTGATGCACATGAAATACGCCGCGGGCGGGTTTAACGTGCCGGGCACGCAGATGGCGGTGGCGGCGTTTATCCGCGACGGCCATTACCATCGCCACGTACGGCGCATGCGCCAGATTTATCAGCAGAATATGGAAACCTACACCTGCTGGGTGCGGCAGTATTTTCCGGCAGAGATTTGCGTCACGCGCCCGCAGGGCAGCTTCCTGCTGTGGGTGGAGCTGCCGGAAAATGTGGATATGGTGTGCGTCAGCAAGCAGCTGTGCCGGCTGAAAATCCAGGCCGCGGCCGGGTCGCTGTTTTCCGCCTCCGGGAAGTACCGCAACTGCCTGCGGATCAACGTGGCGCTGCCGCCAACGGAGAAAAATCGCGAGGCGTTGAGGAAGATGGGTGAAGCGATTGTGATTGCGATGGAGGAGGGCTAGTGCGGCCTGATGCCCTCACCCCAGTCCTCTCCAACGGTTCAGTAAGTCCCTATAGCGGGCTGGTTTAGATGCCATTACTCAACCAGCCGCTGAGTTACAGAGCGTTGCCCTGCTCCTGACGTGACGGCGCGTGCGTCAGGAACTGCACCTCAACGCGGCGATTACGCTCATCGCTGGGTGAAATCCCTTTTAGCGGCTGAGAGTCGCCAAAACCGGCCACAATCACACGATGCGATTGCTGATCGTTGAGGTTCGCAATTAACAATTTACGTGCTTCACGGGCTCTGGCAGCCGAGAGCGTGTAGTTATCGTCATACACGGTACAGAACCTGGTGTAATCGACCACAGGGTTATTCACGCTGATGTTATCCGTATGCCCCTCAACAAAAACCTGAGTGTTCGTCGAACCGCTCACGAACGCCTGAATCCGTGGTGCCAGACGAGCAAGTGCATCTCTTGCCTGATCGGTGATACAGGCACTACCGCGGGCGAAGATTTTATCCCGCAGCGTAATTTTTCCGCTGGCTATATCAAACCCCACCAGCGCAGCATCTCCCTGATCCACCATCTCCTGCTGCATGCTGTGCATCATGGCATTCAGTTTCTGTTGAGCGGCTGCCTGGCCGCTGTTTTTCTCCTGCTCGCGTTTTACGTCAGCCACTTTGTTTTGCAGTACCGATAACACCAGCATCAGCATCACCACGGCCATGACCCCTGCCATTAGATCGGAAATAGAAATCCACTCATTCGGTTTATCTTTCATCGGCAATATCAGACCTCAACACGTTCGGCGACAAGCTGTTGAGCCGGGAGCAACTTATCGATGCGGGCGCACAATGCAGACACCTGAGTGGTGATCTGCTTAACGGTTTCCGGCAATGCACCAAGCTGATCGAAGGCCTCGTTAAAGCGCGTGATGTAGTGCTCCATCTTACGGTTGCCTTCGGAAACGGCGGCCAGACCGAGAGCGATCTCCTTCGTGACGCGCTGAATATAGTTTGTCATAGAGGTGACTTGTTCATTCAGCGTCAGGCTGGTTTCGGAGAATTCATCCATCGCCTGACGTTGAATTTTCGCCGCGGCTTCGGTTCTCTCTTTCACCGTGGTCATGGTTGAATCGATCTGCGAAGACATGTTGTTAACCGACTCGCTGATCTGCGAAGTGGCGGATTCCAGCTGGTTGGCCATCTGCGTCATGTTGCCGCGGAAAGACGCATCCATGCTGGCGATAGCACCGTTAAGGGAGGTTTCTATCTGGCCCATTGTCGTACTGAGCTGATGAGTAGACTCCGCCAGCTTATCGCTCATCTGCTGCACGTTGCGAGTGAAGTCGGCATTCATCTCATTCACTACCTGCGACAGCTCTTGCTTAATGCCGGTCATGACCTCACTAAGTTCGGCACCCAGCGCGGTAACCACTTTTTCCAGGCTCATCGCCGAGCCAGAGACTTGCTGCGAAGCATCACTCATAGTAGTCGCCGCCTGCTGCAGTGCTACCAGGTTCTCTTCACTTTTACGGGTGTAAGTTTCCAGCAGATTGCGCGACTGATTATTAATATCTGCGATCTCTTTTAACGCCGCCAGATGGTATTGATGACGCTGCGCTTCCTGCTCTTCACTGCGTTTTGCCTGCTGACTGAACTCCTCGCGCAACGCGACAGTTTGCAGCGCCATCGCCTCCACCAGACGCTCGGTAGCCGCGTTACGTCCAGCTTCACGCTGCTGCTGCCTGGAAGCATTTTCCTCCGCCTGCAGGGCATATTCTTCGGTCAGGGAGTGCTGCAGTTTGGCCATACACCAGTTGAGACGGCGCTCTTCATAGCCATTTTTCGACTCCCAGATTTTGAGGGCGATAAAGGCAATAATCCCCCAGGTTGAGGTTTTGAATTTCGTGCCCAGGCCCTGCATCATCTCCATCAGGTCGCGCATGGAGGAGTCAATTGCACCAATGCTGTTTCCCGCGTTATGCAAAATGCCGGAAGCTTTATCGAGCGCCAGCCCCAGCCCAAGAAAGGTTCCCAACAGACCAAGGATCAACAGCATACCCGGCATAATGGCGGCTATTTTCTCAGCTTTGGTTGCCAGTGATTGGCTCAGCTCAGCGGCCGATCCCATTTCTGCACTCACCCCCGGCTGAGCAGCCTGTAATCCACTTTGCTCCCAGGCATGCTGCCAGCGCGCTTCCTGCGCATTGCGCCTGACGGAGAGCCAGGTGTAGATTACTGCCAGCAGCATTACGCCGAAAAAGCCCATCTGCAGCGCATCAAAGCCTGGGATCAAAAAGTGGCCAATTTCAGTCAGCAGATTCATGCAACCACCTCGACGAGCAGACCCGCTTCAGTACGTTTCTGGCAATCGGCAGCAAAGATGTTGGCGAAATCGGTAATTAAGCTCTGTTCCTGCTGGGAAAGAGAAGACCAGGCGCGATCGTTTTGCGAGCAGTCGATCAGCAGTGCACCCACAATCGCCCCCTGATCGAGCAGATACGCTTTGCCTTCCGCAATCAGCTGCTGTTCTTCTTTTTCGAGCATCTGCAGAAAGCCTTCCGCCGCGTTGACGTAGCTATGGCGCGCCAGTAGATCGTCGCCTAGTTGTTCCAGATCGGCCGTATCACGCGGCAGGGTGATTTTAAGATCGTTCAGCACGCCCACTTCAGCCGGTTCAAGTTCTTCGTATTTTAGCGCGCGCACCAGACGGTTATGCAGCAAACGATCTTTCGAAAGCGCGCTGTTTTTCTTCTCCCACTCCTCTTCCAGAAGCTGACGGCTTTTCTCCCATGCAATAATCATCTCTTCGAAGACAAACGGGATAATCGGCTTGCCGAATAGTCTCTGAGTGAGGTTATCCAGACGCAGAGTATCGGCATCGCTAAACTCTGCCTCCTGCTGGATCAGCGCGTTCGCGGCATAAACCATAAAGTGCATATCCGCATCGACATCACTGATGGACTTCACGGCCTGCATACGGGTTTCATAGAAGGCGAGCAGCTTTTGCACTGCACGCAGGCGCAGGAAATACTCGAAGTCCTGCAGCGTATCTCGCTTCACGGCGATATCCACTTCTGCTTTTGCGATAAGATAGCTGTTCACCAGTGCGAAAGCCGACACAGCCTCTTTCTCCTCACCACTCAACTCACCTCCCGCTTCAGCCATAGCCTGAGCATGATGGCGAGCCTCTTCAAGCTCCTGCTCCTCCATTTGTTTCTGGTGGGCGTTTTTACACCAGTTAATGACCCACTCCAGGGCTTTCTGCAGCTTTTTTACCAGCGGCTGTTTATCAAGCTTTTCCAGCCATGCCAGCGCGCGATCCAGCCCTGCTAGCGCGCTCTTTACCCATGGCAATGTGATAAAACCACCTAGCATCTGAAGAATTTTACGTCCCGTGCCGATATGCGGCTTAATGCGTTGCCACATCTGGCTGACTTTACCAACAAAGCCTTCCGCTTTTTCTGCCATGAAACCGATCGCTTTTCCGGCAATTTCTTTTGCTTTGCTGACGACGGATGAAGCGACATCTCGTACGTACGAGACTGCAGAGCAAATACGACTCCATAAACCCATGATTCAACCCTTAGGGAAGGTGCGAACAAGTCCCTGATATGAGATCATGTTTGTCATCTGGAGCCATGGAACAGGGTTCATCATGAGTCATCAACTTACCTTCGCCGACAGTGAATTCAGCAGTAAGCG
>NZ_VDAS01000019.1:0-85856 GCF_019584165.1 Enterobacter sp. EC_64 | reverse complement strand
AACAAACGCACGAACAGCAGATGGAATTGCTAGAGTAGAAACAGGAAGGAAACAATAGCCCCCCTTACAGGGGGCATTCTAGAAAGCCACCTTCTAAGAAGGTGGTCTTTTACTAGAACGAATACCGTAGCCCTAAACGGATCCGGTACTGCTCCCGGTTGTAATCATTCCATCTGTCCAGCCACTGCAGTTCGAGGTACGGCAGCCAGTTTCTGTCGATCCTGTAACTGAATTTATTGGTAATTTCCCAGTGATGGTCTTTGCCATTTTTGCTGTGATAATCATTCACCCGCTGGAAAAAGTGCGGTTCAAAGGTGTAGAAAAATGCATCCGTTACTTTGAAATTCCAGTAGTTGGCAAATTCGTGCGTGTCGTTCTTATCCATCTGCCCGTTATAGTCCGGCGTATCGTAATTGTTATGGTTATAGCGATAGCGGAACGTCAGGTTGAACCAGTCCGTAAATTTATAATTGGTATCCAAATAAACCGCGCCACCCGAACCTGCGCTGCTGTCGTTAATCAACCCGCCGGGCTGGAAGGTGAGTTTATCGGTCGGCTTAAAGAGCGGATACCACCCCTCGATTTCGTTATAGCTGTGCTTAAGTTCATCCCATTTACCCACGTTATAGGCGTTGGTGAACATCAGTCCCGAGCCCATATCGAAGTTATAGCCCGCACGCAGGATCACCTCGTGCATCTCTGAGGCCGTATTGTAGGCTTCACGCGTTTCGACATAGGCTCCGGCAAATACCGGGCAGGACACAGACGACACGATCAGTACAGTGATGATTCTTTTCATAATTTGTCCATGTATCAGGTACAGAAAGGCCTCCCTCCTGATAAACAGGAAGGACATAGTGGCCGGATTTATTGTTATAAAGTGACTGCTGACGCTTTATTGTTGGTGGTTATCTCAGGGGTATTCGCGGTTTGTTTCTTCCGTTTTCCAATCTCCTCGATAATAAAGGCGAAGCGCGCTTCGTTGAGTTTATAAAACAGCCCCATGGTCACGGCAGCAACAATCGCCAGGCCGCACGGCCAGAGGAAAATCAGCTGACGCAAACCCAGCAGCGTGCCCGCGCTCTGTACCGCATGGGGAACGTAGCCAATCTGGGTCAGCATGATGCCGGGCAGGAAACCGGCGAGCGCGGCGGAGATTTTGCGCGAGAAGGTATAGCCGGTATACACTGACCCTTCGGCGCGAATGCCGGTTTTCCACTCGCCGTAATCAACGGTATCCGGCACCAGCGCCCAGTTCAGGCTATTCACAAATGCCGTGCCGAAGAAGGCCATGCAGGAAAACAGCACGAACAGCAGGGAGCTGGTCCCCCAGAAGAAATTCAGCACGTCGCCCACCGCCCACAGCGCCAGCCCGCCCAGATAGACCGGTTTCTTGCCAAAGCGCTTTACCGCGCCGGGCACCAGAAACACGCCAATCAGAATGCAGCCCATGCTGAAAAAGCCCATCCACGACAGCAGATGCAGATCGTTCAGCACGTACTGGGTGTAATAGACCTGAATCGCCAGCTTGATGTTGAAGGCGGCGAGGGTACACAGGTTGGCGATGCACAGCACCAGCAGCGGTGGATTGCGGAAAATCGCGCAGAATGATTTCATAATGCCGGGCTTATGGTGATCGGGCGTAAGCTCGACGTAGCGTTCTTTCACCCCGCTGTAGCACCACCACATGCAGAACAGGCCGCCGGTAACGAACACCAGCGCGGCCACCAGATAGCCGAGGGAGGGCTGGCTGACGAACAGCGCCTGAATGGGCATAAAGCCGACGGTGCAGAGTAACAGCCCCACCGTTGCGCCGCCCTGTCGCCACGCCGCCAGCTGCGCGCGCTCGTTCGGGTTTTTGGTGATGGCAGGGACCATCGCACCGTAGGCGCAGTTCATCAGGCTGTAGCAGAGCCCAAACATCATGAAGAGCACGGTGGCGAGCGCCGTTTTCACCGTCAGGCTAAAGTCGTTGGCCATAAACTGCGCCGTCGCGACCAGCGCCACCGGGACGGAGGCGTAAAGAATAAATGGCCGGAATTTCCCCCGCGCGCCGATATTACGCCGGGAGTCGAGCAGCACCCCGGTCAGCATGTCGGTAAACGCGGTGAAAAACTTCGCGACGAGGAAAATAATGCCGCCGTAGAACGCCGGCATGCCCAGTTCATCGGTGTAAAACTTCAGCAGATACAGCGTGCCAATACACAGCATCAGGTTCGAGCCAAAATCGCCCATCCCGTAGGCGCACTTCTCTCGCAGGCTCAATTTGAGGGTTAACGGATCAGTATTATGTGTCATGGTCGATCCTCAAAGCGCCCCGCAGGGCGCTCTATCACGTCATTATGCCGTACGTTTGCGCAGTTCGATCTCTTCGACGATGCGCACATACATCTTCTCGTTGAGGTTGTAGAAGCAGCCCATCGCCAAGATGGTGATAACTGCCAGCAGGCTCGGGTAGATAAATATCAGCTGCCGCAGCCCTTCAACCGTGCCACTGGATTGCACCACGTTGGGCACATAGCCGATCTGCGTGAGCATGATCCCCGGGAAGAAGCCCGCCAGCGCCTGGGAGACCTTCCTGAAGAAGGTAAAACCGGTATACACCGTTCCTTCGGAGCGCACGCCGGTGCGCCACTCACCGTACTCCACGGTATCGGACACCAGCGCCCAGTTCAGGCTGTTCACGAACGCGGAGCCGAAAAAGGCCAGGCAGGAGAACGCCACAAAGCTCACCGAGCCGCCGCCGAAGAAGTAGTTGAGCAGATCGCCCGCCACCCAAATCATCAGCCCGCTGATGTAGACCTTTTTCTTGCCGAATCGCCGCACCGCGCCGGGCATCATAAAGACGCCGATAAAAATACAGCCCATGCTGAAGAAGCCCATGTACGACAGCAGGATCGGGTCGTTCAGCACGTACTGCGTGTAGTAAACCTGAATGGCGAGTTTGACGTTAAAGGCGCCCAGCGTGCACAGGTTAGCGATGCACAGGATAAACAGCGGACGGTTCCCGGCGATGGCGCGAAACGACTGCAGCAGCCCCGGTTTTTGCGCCGGGTTAACGGGCTGCGCCTCGACGTAACGCTCGGTCACCCCCTTGTAGCACCACCACATAAAAAACAGTCCGAACAGCGAGAAGAGGGTGGCGGCAAAGATATAGCCAAGCTGGTCATTGCCTTCAATCAGGTTCATCACCGGAACAAAACCCACGGTACAGAGCAGCAGGCCCAGCGTAGCGCCGCCCTGGCGCCAGGCGGCCAGCGAGGCGCGCTCGTCCGGGTTTTTGGTAATGGCCGGTACCATCGCGCCGTAGGAGCAGTTCATCATGCTGAAGAACAGGCCGTACAGCATGAACAGCACCGTCGCCATCACCGTTTTACCGGTGATTTCAAACGGCGTGCCAACGAAGTTGGCAATCGCCAGTAAGGTCACCGGGAACGCCGCATAGAGTACGAACGGGCGGAATTTCCCTTTCGGGCCGATCCTGCGCCGGGAGTCGAGCATGATCCCGGTGCCCATATCGGTGAAGGCGGTAAAGAACTTCGCAATCAGGAAGATAATTCCGCCGTAGGTGCCCGGCAGCCCCAGCACGTCGGTGTAAAACTTCAGCAGATAAAGCGTGCCGATATCCAGCAGGATGTTTGAGCCGAGATCGCCCATCCCGTAGGCGAGTTTTTCTTTAAACGGCAGGCGCAGGGTTGCCGGATCGGAAGTATGTTGACTCATTATTGTTCTCCGTCTGCCCGCAGGTTGCCCCGCGGGCGAGCCTTATCAGATATGACGTAAGGTGCTAAACAGATCTGCCCATTCGCTGTGCTGGCGGTAGAAGACCGGCGGCTTGCCGAGCGGGGCATCTACGGTCACGTCACCGCCCCGGCAGATTTCCCCGGTCCACGCATTCACCCAGCTGTCCTGCGGCAGATAGAGCGACCAGTCGCGGCGCCCCTCTTCATGAACCGGCGCTACCAGCAGATCGCGGCCAAACAGGTACTGGTATTTCAGCGTGTAGGCGCGCGCGTCGTCTTCATAGTGCAGGAACAGCGGGCGCATCACCGGCAGGCCGCTTTTCGCGTTCTGCGCGACCGCGGCTTTGATGTACGGCTTCAGGGTGGTGAAGACGGTGGTCATGCGCGCGAAGTGCGCGATGGTTTCCGCGTCGTCGTCGAACTGCCAGTTGTCGCCGGGACGGTTGCCCTCATGGGTACGCATCATCGGCGTAAAGGCGCTGAAGTCGCACCAGCGCAGCAGCAGCTCTTTGCTGCGCTTCATCTCGAACAGGGTCGTATAGCCGCCGATGTCGCTGTGGTGCAGGCCGTGCCCGGTCATCGCCAGCGACAGCGCCGCAGGGATGACGGACGCCAGACCGTCGTCCAGGCTCCAGTCGACGTTCTGATCCCCCGCCCACATCATCACCGAGTGCTTCTGGCTGCCGGTATAGCCCGCGCGCATGAAGAACAGGATCTCGCCGAGCTTGCCGGTCTCCTGAAGCGCTTCGTAGTTACATTTGGCCCACAGGGCAGGCCAGGCGTTATGCATGATCTCCGCGCTCACGCCGTTATGCAGGAAGGTGTCGGTCGGCAGGTACTCCCCGAAATCGGCCATCCAGCCGCCGCAGCCCAGTTCGATCAGGTTCTTTTTAATGACCTCTTTGTACCAGTCGTAGGCTGCCGGGTTGGTCAGGTCGATAACGCCCGCGTAGAACTCGCCGAACTCGACGTGGTAGTCCTCGCCGTTGGCGTTTTTGGTCAGATAGCCGCGTTTCGCGGCCTCTTCGCAGAGATCTTTATCGCTGGCGACGTACGGGTTGATATAGGAGAGGAACTGCACGCCTTCCTCTTTCCACTTCGCAATCCGCGCATCAAGCTGCGGATAGAGCGCGCTGTTCCACTTCCAGTTCCACATCACGCGCTTGCCGAAGGAGGTCATGCGAATGCCGGACCAGTCCTGCGCCCAGATGCCGTTTACCTTCACGCCGCCCTCGCGCATGGCGTCGAGCTTCTGCTGGCACACCTCGGTGCCGCCCTGAATGCCCAGCGTCACGCCGTCGTACACCCAGTCCGGCAGCTCCGGCTGACGCCCCAGCAGACCGGTCAGTTTTTCCAGCAGATCGACGTACGTTTCCGCACATTCGAAGCGCAGCGTGGCGTTATCTTCCCAGAACGCCAGCTCGTGGAAATCCGGCGCGCTGAAGTCGAAGTTCATATAACAGCTGTTATCCACGTGGCAGTAGTACTTCTGGGTGCTCACGAAGGTAGGCTGCGGGAAGAAGGTCCAGTAGTAGTCGCCGCCCGCGTTCTCTTTGCAGTCGGCCTGCCAGGTGACGTAGGTCTGCTTGTTACGGCCCACACCCTGCTCGCTGGTCCACAGCGGGAACGGCTTGCCGCGCAAATCGAAATACGAGAACTGCTCGCCGCAGCCGTAAATATGATCGTCTGGCTGCGCCGCCAGCCGCAGCCAGATGCGGTTATGGCTGGCGGCGTCATTTTTCAGCTTCAGCTCCAGACGGCCTTCCGCATCCACGCCCACCAGCAGCGTCGCGCTTACCGCATCGCCGCGGGTAAAGCGGATCGCCCAGCCCGCGCTTTGCTGCGTGACGGTCGCGTCCGTCAGGGCAATCTTTTCGTTGAGCTTGTCTTTGATGCTGAAGTTGCCGCGAAACATCTCGATATCCGCCTCGCCTGCGCCAATCCACAGGCAAGGGGCATCCGCGGTGTGGGATAAAATCAGACGGTCCTGCCAGCGCAGGGTGAAGCCACTTTCGTTATTTTTCAGGTCAATATTGTGTAGGGTACGCATAAACACTCCGTCTTAATTATTTGGCCTGGCTATCCAGTAATCCGGCGGCGACGGCAGGGGCTAAGCCCGGGGCCAGCGGCAGGCGGGGGATCACCAGGCAGTGCAGCAGATGGTAAATATCCTGCTTGCCGTCCCAGACTTTGGTGGTCACTTCGTTATTGGTGTCCAGCTCCTGCCACCACGAACCGTTTTCGTAGTCCATCAGGTATTTGATGCAGTAATCCCACCACTTCTGATACCAGGCTTCGTACTTCGCCTCGCCGGTCACGGTATAGAGGGCATAGGCCGTACCCATCGCCTCGACGATTGGCCAGCGCACGCGTTCGCGGACGATTGGCTTGCCGTCCCAGCCCACGGAGTAGACAAACCCGTCGGCGCCGTCGGGTGCCCAGGCGTCGCGGATGGTGGCGTGGAACAGGCCTTTCGCATCTTCCAGCAGCCATTCCGGCGGGGTCTCAAAGCGCGCTTCCAGCGCGGCGCGCAGGTGCAACATCAGGCGGCCCCACTCAATCCAGTGTCCCGGCGTGCCGCCGTAGGCGCGGAAGCGGTGGGCGGGATTATCAATGTTGTAATCGCGGATTGGGTTCCAGTCGGTGTCGAAATGCTCGTTAACGCGGTACTCACCTTTGCGCGCCACGTCATGAATAATTACCGACGCGATGCGCAGGGCGCGGTCGAGCCATTTACGGTCGTGGGTCACGTCATAAACGATCAGGAAGGCTTCCACGGCGTGCATGTTGGCGTTACCGCCGCGGTAATCTTCCGTTTTGCTGAAGGCTTCATCCCATGACTCCAGGCACATCTGCTCCTGTTCGCTCCAGAAGTAACGCTCAATCACCTCGATGGCATCGTCCAGCAGCCTCCGCGCCTGCGGATGGCCGGTGGTGACGGCGCTCGCCGCACCCAGCAGGACGAAGAAGTGCTGATAACCCTGCTTGGACGCATCAATCACGCCTTCATCGTTAACGCAGGCGTACCAGCCGCCGTGCTGTTTGTCGCGCAGCGGGCCGTTGAGGGCATTAATGCCGTGTTCAACCAGCGTATACGCGCCGGGACGGCCCATGTTCGCCGCCACCGCGTACACGTGAAGCATGCGGGCGGTGATCCACAGATGGGTGCCCATATCGCTGCGCACCTGCCCGTTATTGCCCAGCCAGCCAAAGCCGGTCGGTACGGCGGCGTTTTTGCCGAAATCGAGAATGCGGTCGGTCTCTTGTTCGAGCCAGCGGTTGTGGCTCAGGGTGTTAAACCATTTCATGTTCGGATCCTTTCTTAACGGCGAGCCATCATTTCGTCGACGATCTCACCCAGACGCTGAAGTTTGGGGACGGAAATATCACGCAGCATCAGCTCGGTATCCGGCAGGCCAATCACCGAGGACCAGACGGCGCGACCGGCTAAAAAGCCCGATGCCCCAGCCTGCATCGCCACGCTCACGGCGCGCGGGAACAGCTTATCGTCCACGCCGGAGGAGAGGATCACCCACGGCATGGCGATGTTCTCGTTCAGCTTCTGCGAGGCCGTCAGCAGCGCCTGCTGCGTGCCCTTGCCAAACAGCGGCATCTCCACTTTGTAGAGGTCGGCACCGCTGTCGCCCAGCTCTTTGGCCGCGTCGATAATCGCCTGTTCGCGGTTAAACGCGGCACCGCGACGTGGCGGACGCACCACCGGCTCGATAATGCTCAGCAGACCGTTATCGTGGCACAGCGTATTGAACGCTTTCACCATCTCCAGGCGCTGCTGCGGATCTTCATCGCTGCGCCACAGCACCAGCAGCTTCAGTGCTTTGCCGCCATCGCGTTTAACCGCCTGCGCGTCGACGTTCTTGTCGATCGCCACGCTGTCGACCGGAATACCGTTCCCCGGAATAAATTCGTCGGCGGCCACAATCATCGCGCAGCTGTTGGCCACGGCCTGCTGCTCGACAATCTGGCGATAGCAGAACTGCTGGTCGACGAGAATGGCAGAGGCGTACGGCGACAGAATTTTTGCCGCGTTGACCTTAAAATCGGTCAGGTGCTGGTCGGTTACCGGCACCGGCGCGCCTGCGGCGGCAAACATCAGGCGCATCGCTTCGCGCTGATCCACGGCCAGCATTGCAAAACCGCCGGAAGGTCGGGTGATATCTTTCAGGGTGTACATCGTCATTCCTCAGTCCTTTCGTATCAGTGTGATTTTTTCAGCCCGGCAGATGCGCGAACCTGTTCAAGAATGGCCGTCCAGTCCTCGCGCCCGCGCCCAGCGGCGCGTGCCTGGTTGTAAACTTCGCGGGAAGCCGCGCCCAGCGGCATCGGAACGTGGAGCTGGTTGGCCACGTCGAGGGCGATCCCCAGATCTTTATGCGCAAGGTCGATCATGAAGGCGGGAGAAAGATCCCCTTTCAGCACCTTGTTCGGCCAGGATGTCGTGAAGTGGCCTTTACCCGCAGGCGTACCGCTCATGACCTTGAGCGCCACGTCAAAGGAGAGGCCAAGCGCTTCGCACAGCACGGCGGCCTCGGCGGAAAGGGCGTTCAGGGCAATGCTCATGTAGTTATTGATAAGCTTCACGCGGATGCCCATGCCTGGCCCGCCGGCGTTAATCAGCTCATTGCCCATCGCCATTAAGACCGGGGTGGCGCGCTCAACCTGCTGCGCCGTGCCGCCTGCCAGCAGGAGCAGCGTGCCGGCGATGGCATGGTCAGAGGTGCGCCCGACGGGCACGTCCATCAGGCTGAAGCCTTGCTCAGCCATGTCGCGTATCAGCGCGTCGGTTTGCAGCGGGTGAATGGTGGACATATCAATGACCAGTGCGTTGCGGGATAACCCTTCGCACACGCCGTGCTCGCCGAACAGGACGCTGCGTACCAGGTCGCCGTTTGGCAGCATGGTGATCACGAATTCGGCGTCCGTTGCTGCCTGCGCGGGCGTTGCCGCCGCCCGAGCGCCGCTTTCAACCAGCGCCTGAATCGCCTGCGGGTTTACGTCAAAGACGTTAAGCTGGTGACCTTGTTTCAACAGATTCTTCGCCATTGGCGCGCCCATCTGCCCTAAGCCGATAAATGCGATTGCTGACATGCCTTTCTCCTGTCACATCGTGTCAATTTTTGCGCGTTTATGTTGTCTGTTTTTGATCGTATTTGTAATTTATAGTCAAAAAATTGACACGGGTCACTTTTTAAACATTTGATGAAATTAAAATGAAGGCATCAGAAATCGCAGAAGGAATCACCATGACTCGCATCGTTTGTGTCGGCATTACCGTGCTGGATCGCATCTGGTATCTCGATGATTTACCAAAAGAAGGTGGGAAATATGTCGCAAAAGACTATACGGAGGTGGGCGGCGGCCCGGCGGCAACGGCGGCAGTGGCGGCGGCGAAACTGGGCGCGGAAGTGGATTTTATTGGCCGGGTGGGTGATGACGATACCGGAAGACGGCTGCTCGCGGAGCTGGAATCCCTGGGGGTGAAGACCCGCTACACGCGCGTGTTTAAGGGGGCCCGATCGTCACAATCGGCGGTGCTGGTGGACGCAAGCGGAGAGCGTGTGATTGCCAACTACCCCAGCCCCGATCTCCCTGCGGCGGCAGACTGGCTGCATGAAATCGACTTCTCTCAGTGGGATATTGTCTTAGCCGATGTGCGCTGGCATGACGGGGCAAAACAGGCATTTACCCTGGCCCGTCAGCAGGGCGTTCCGACGTTGCTTGATGCGGATGTCACCCCGCAGGACATCGCGGAGCTGATCGCTTTAAGCGATCACGCGGCCTTCTCCGCGCCAGGGCTGCGGCGCCTTACGCAGCGGGACGAAAAAGAAAATGCCCTGAGAAAAGCACAAACGCTCACAAATGGACATGTGTATGTTACGCAGGGGCGAGACGGGTGCTTCTGGCTGGAAAACGGTGCATTGTGTCATCAGCCTGGCTTTGAGGTGAACGTGGTGGATACCACCGGGGCGGGCGACGTTTTCCACGGTGCGCTGGCGGTCAGCCTGGGGCAGCAATTGCCCGCCGCAGACGCCGTGCGTTTTGCCAGCGCCGTCGCAGCGCTGAAATGCACAAAGCCCGGTGGACGCGCGGGTATACCCGACTGTGATCAAACCCGCTCTTTTTTGTCACTTTTTGTATAAAATGCGGGGCGTGATGGTTTTCAGAGGACAGCCCATGAGCCTTACCGAACTGACCGGCAACCCGCGTCACGATCAGCTGCTGACGCTGATTGCCGATCGCGGCTATATGAACATTGATGAACTGGCGCAGCTGCTGGATGTCTCCACGCAAACCGTGCGCCGGGATATCCGTAAGCTCAGCGAGCAGGGGCTGATCACGCGTCATCATGGCGGGGCGGGCAGGGCATCCAGCGTGGTGAACACGGCGTTCGAGCAGCGTGAAGTCTCGCTTACCGAAGAGAAGCGGGCGATTGCCGAAGCCATTGCGGACTATATTCCCGATGGCTCGACTATTTTCATCACCATCGGCACGACCGTGGAGCACGTTGCCCGGGCGCTGCTCAACCATAACCACCTGCGCATTATCACCAACAGCCTGCGGGTGGCGCATATTCTGTATAAAAACCCGCGCTTTGAAGTGATGGTGCCTGGCGGCACGCTGCGCCCGCACAATGGCGGGATTATCGGGCCTGCGGCAACGGCGTTTGTGTCTGGTTTTCGGGCGGATTATCTCGTCACCAGCGTGGGGGCAATTGAGCACGACGGCGCGATGATGGAGTTTGACGTCAATGAAGCCAGCGTGGTGAAAACCATGATCGCCCACGCTCGCCACATTCTGCTCGCAGCCGATCATACGAAATTTACCGCATCCGCGGCGGTAGAGATTGGCAACGTGGCGCAGGCCACGGCACTCTTCACCGATGAGATGCCTGGCTCGGCTCTGCAAACTCACCTGAAATCCAGTAAGGTTGAAATCATCCTGGCCAGTACCAGCGATGATATTGCCTGAAGCAAAAAAAGCCGCTGAGCAAACAGCGGCTTAAATATTTTTATTTGAAGCTGTATTTCACCCCTAACATCCCCTGCGTATCGCTGTAGCCTTTATCGCCTATCTGCTGAGCCACGTTGCCCCATACGCTAAGCTGCGGCGTAATCTGCCCCTCTACGCCGGTCTTGAGTTCACCGATATTGCGCGTACCACGCATGTCATTGCTGATGTCATCCATGCGGATACGCGTGGTCTGGGTGTTGTGGATCCAGTTCGCTTCGATAAACGGCTGGAAGGTCCGTGATTTACCGTCGTCAATCGCGTTATGTCCGCTGATGTAGGCCTTCACGCCGAGACGTGTCATCAGGTTGCCCTGAGTCTCGTCTTTCACCCGCGTGCCGTTGCGCTCGCGATGATCGTCAGCCTGCACGTCCATCCAAACGGCCTGCGCTTTCGGCTGGATCCAGTAGCTGTTGCGGTCGCTTTCGCCCACCTTAACGCTATAGCCCGCTTCAACAGAGGCGGTCACGCCGCTGGAACGATAACTCTCAGTGGCCTGATCCTGCCCCATTACCTTATTGTCGAACCAGTTATACAGCACCCAGCTATCAACGTAGGTGCCACTTTTATCCGCCTCGTTTGCGTACCAGGTACCGTACAGACCGACGCTATAGCCATTCACTTCACCGCGTGAGCGGTAGCCGGTCAGGCTGGAAGCGCTCCGGCTGTGGCTGTTGCCGTAGCCTGCCATCAGGCCAAGATGCCAACGGTCCAGGCCATCGGTGCTCCACTGGGCGACATCGCCACCCAGCTGCAGCACGTAGCGATTGGCGGTGGTTTTTAGCTGGCCGCTGCCGTCGTTAAAACGCGTATGACCGCCGACGTTACGCATCCACAGGCTCGTCACTTTCTGCTCGCCCGTAAGCATGTCGGTGTACTGCGTTTCACCCAGACGATCGTGCAGACGGGTCATAAACAGCGTATTGGCCGCATAGCTGTTTGCCAGATAGCTGCCAAATTCCGGGCGATACTGGTGCTCGCTTTTCGGTGGTGCGGCTGGGGGGACCGGCTCTTGCGGCGGGATCACCGGGTCAACGGGCGGATCTACCGGGTCCACTGGGTCAACAGGTGGATCTACGGGGTCGACCGGTGGGTCTACAGGATCAACGGGCTCGACCAGGCTGGTCAAAAACCAGTTTTTACCTTTTTGCACCACGTTATAGTCATAGCCCCCCGCCACGATACGGCTAGCCTTCTCAAACGTCCCCTCAGAGTTGCCGCCAACGCTGACAATTTCAATCCCTTCTACGGGTTGCGCGCCGGCACCGCCAATGTTGTTCACTTCCACCCCGGTATGACCGGAGGTGTTGCCTTCAACGATCAGTTTGTCCGTTTCCGAAGTGTCGTCAAACAGCACGGTATTGAAGACCAGCTTGCCGCCGTTGCCGATAAAATCATCCTTGATGGTCAGCGTTTGCCACGCCGCATCCTCTGCATGCTGGAAATTAATCGTGCCGCCCGCATTCAGCGTCAGGCTGGTCAGCGTGGAGCTGTCGCGCAGATTCCAGACGGCATCATTCATCGTCAGTGCGAGAGTACCGGTACCCGCGGCGTTGCTCTCAATGAAGGACGCTCCGTTCCACAGGGAGTTGTCATCCATAGTCAGCGTAATGGTACTGTTTTGTGCCGGAAGCGTGCTGGTGGCCGCGACGCCGCCTGCGGAAAGGATATCGCCGTTGAGGATGAACTTGCCTCCTGCGGACGCATCAATCACCCCGCCGTTACTGGCGTTCAGGGCATAGCTACCGCTGTCGCGCTGGCCTGCGGTGGTAATGGTTGCACCACCCGCGAGCGCTATCACGCCGCGCGACCAGGCATACATCCCGTGCGGCGCCTGCGCGGAGCTGCTGGTTTTCTCGCTGCTGTTTACCGCAATGGTGACGTTATCTCCCAGATTCACCGCACCGGTGTACGCGTAGACGCCGTGCGCACTGGCACCGTTGGTCGTAATGGTGGCGCCTTCATCAAGGGTGATGGTTGACGAGCCGGTAGAATAAACCCCGGAGGCACTGGCCGCGTCGGTGGTAATCGTCGCGCTTTCGCCTAGCTCAATTTTTGACGCAGAGCCCGCGTATAGGCCATAGGCCGATGTGCCGTACGTTTCGATGGTCGCCTCATCGCCCAGCCGGACGTATGAGCCGCTCTGGTTGGTACGAATGCCCTCAGCGTAAGTCCCGCGCGTCACAATATGCGCACGATCGCCGACGATAACGTTATTTTTTGCCTTCGACGCATCATTCAGTGCATAAGCGCTAATCCCGCGCCCGGTGCTGCCCGTGGTTTCGATATAGAGATCGTCACCCACATAAATATTGGCGGAGCCGAGAGAACCCTGACTGAAGGAGCTGTACCCGGCATTGATGCCGTCACCGCTTTGGCCGTTAACGTAGATATGGGTGCGGTCGCCGGTAATGATAAATACCGGGTTGGCCGGCGTGTTCATCCCGTGGGTACGAATACCGTCGACGTCTTTACCATTATTGGCAGCCACTTTTGACTGGGTGCGAATAGTCAGATCGTCACCAAATATCACGCCCGGGCTGCCGGACGTGGAGTTCTGAATAACGGTAACGGAATGCTCAAAGGCTTCCGCCCCAGGCCCTTCGAGGGTGATCCCATCTCCGTAAATCGGGATATTCCCCGGGCTGTACTGGTAGACATAGTTAGGATCGCCGGTATTTTTGCTAAAGTTCGCGTTTGCCGTTGCGGGTATCAGCGCCTGTATTTCTGCAGGCAAATCCGTTACCGCTCCGGAGGCAGGTAAATTAGCAAAATCTATTACCGCTGCATGTGCGGTAAATAGCGCTGACGTTAACGCCAGCGAAATCGCAGTGGCGACTGGTGAGTGTTTCATTAAATATGGCATGACTGCCCCCTTTCTTTCAGGCGTAGAACATCCTCCACACCATTAAATGTGGGTAGGTAAACAGGTTGAAATTACAAAATAGAAACGAGAATTTTATGAATACTGGTGCCTAACTTCCTCTCAAGTCGTATTTTATGAACATAAATTTTTTTAACATCAATGCCGTCTGATTTTATAATCTCCTGGAGGCAAGCACCTGACAAAAATCTGTTCAGTAACGTAAATTCAACAGCGTTCAACATGCTGCCGCGACTGCTATTTAACCGTCTCCCGGAGAAAAGATGGCTGATTTTTTCCTTTAATATAATGTCGTTGTCATTCGAATAAATAATTCCCTTTATTTCACTGCGCTGCATGAAAAAATAATTGGCCAATGCTTCCAGCTTGCGGTCTGTGATAATCACGATGTTCATGTTAGTTCTCACCAGACGTTCAATCCATTGCGGATCGGCAAGTACGCGCAGGTTGCAAAACGAAAAGTCTACAAATATAAAGCCGCGTAATAAGTGATTCTTGTTTCCTTGCAATATTTTATTTTCTACTGCAATCTGCAGGAAATGGTTACCACCAGGCCAAACTGCGAATGAGGCATTTCCACAATATTGTGAACGTACTGCGTTATCTGGAAATAACTGACAGGACAATTCACAGCTCATACAGCGGACAACCTTATGCGACGATGTCATCATTCAGTCCACTCCTGTCTTATTTTCACTGTCAATATTTCACTGCCATCCAAATGTGTCAATCTTGAAACATATCCCGTGCCCCTCTCTTGTTTATGATAAATAGTGGTGAAGAATATAAATTCCTGGTGATGTCTATTTTGTCAGGCCGTAGCCATAGCGAAAGGACATACTTTGGCCATCGTATTCCAGGACTATTCTTCAGCCCCTTAAGATTATTCGACAAAAAAAATCCCGCAGGACGATTTACGAAATAGCACTAATAGCTAAAGATTCGTTTCTTAAATCGGCTGTAACGACAGTCTTTTCGCGACTTGGGGCTCAATATAATGAGTGGGCCGGGCGAAGTGTAATGAAATCTCATTATGTCGTTTTAGATGAGAGAAACCTAAGAAAACTGTCTTTTAACTGATTGAAAAACAATGTGTTATTCTTAATCTTAGTTGGGGTGGTATCGCGTCCTGATCCTTCTGACCTATACTGTTGTTAAATATACGTATATCTTTCTGGTGTATATAGTTAAGGGTTGTTATTGCTGAGGAAAGGAAAATTGTATCTTATTAACAAATTGGTCGAGTATGATCCAGAAAACAAAAACCTGGTAAATCATATTACCGGGCGCTCGATACAATTGCAGCTTCCTGCCAACCTCTGTTTTCTTTATCTCATCACCCATCCCGGAGAAATAATTTCGCAAAACCAGTTAATGGTGGTGGGATGGGGGGAGCGCAATGACGTCACTACGCCGAATACCTTTTACCAGGCTATTTTGACATTACGCAATGCCCTCGCTGAGGTGGGCTTACCGCGCGATACGGTAAAAACGATTTCGCGTCGCGGGCTTATGCTTTCCGAGGCTACCGAGGTTGAGTTATTTGTTCCAACCGCTGAGCCAGTCATAGCCAATAAAGACGTGCTCGTTGCCAAGGGCGCCGCCAGGCAGAGGCCAGCCTGGCTGATAATAACGACCGCAACGCTTTTGTTGATCGCGCTTATCAACGGGGGGATATTATATAAAAAGCACCAGAACATGCCGTTTAGTCACTACATTCCCCTTTCAACAGGCAGCATGCCCCATGCCTGCCAACTTTTTTATGCACCTAACGAACATATTCAGGATCATTACGTGCGCCTGCTAAACAATAATCCCGGTCTGTGTGCCGAAAAACGATACGTTTTTCTCGTCGGCTATAGTAAAACGGAGCGAATCGCGGCGTTTGTCTGTAATAACGATGCGCGAAGGGACGCGACGGCGTTATGTACCACCCATTATTTTTGGGCGCACGAGAAATGATGACTCACCGGAACCGTATCATTTTGCTGGCGGCATTTCTGGCGGCCGCTGTCAGCAGTGGCTGGTTAGCTTATTCGCATTTATCGAGTACGCCGATACGCTGTACGGGAGATGTGGAATGGACGATTGGTAAAAACCGATTTGTGGGTACGGTTTCCTGGCGGATGCAGCATCGGGAGGGGGCTACGGTTATTAACGGTAAATTATTTGGTCAGACGGTTACTGAAGTTAATCGTACCATCTATTTTCACTACAGTGACCATGAGAACGCGCGCGTGTTAAATAACAATCGTATTGTTAAAACCTTTGCCGATAATGCGGATGAGGCTGATATCAACGCAACGCTACCGGGTTTTTACCGCACGCCGGGTAGAGAGCTGAGCCTGATGATCGATGAGTATCGGGGGGCCTGGATTTTTGCCGCGTCAAACGTCCCTTCGCTTTACTGTCGTAAAAACGCGCCGTAAAAATCGATCGCACACCTTAGACCGCATCCATAGTCAAATCTCATTATTCCCGCTACAGTTACCTCTCCACGGCGAGCAGGAGATAAACATGCTTTATATCTTTGATTTAGGAAACGTCATCGTCGATATCGATTTTAATCGCGTGTTGGGTGCATGGAGCGATTTTAGCCGCGTGCCGCTGGCGACCTTAAAGCAGAATTTCGCGATGGGCGAGACCTTCCACCAGCATGAGCGCGGTGAAATCAGCGATGAAGCATTCGCTGAACGTTTCTGCCAGGAGATGGGGCTTTCGTTAAGCTATGAACAGTTTTCCCACGGCTGGCAGGCGGTATTTGTGGCGGTTCGCCCTGAGGTGATCGACATCATGCACAAACTGCGCGAGCAGGGGCATCGGGTCGTTGTGCTATCAAATACCAACCGTCTGCACACCACGTTCTGGCCTGAGGAGTACCCTGAAGTTAAGGCGGCGGCGGATAAGATCTACCTCTCGCAGGAGATGGGGATGCGTAAGCCTGAAGCGCGAATTTATCAGGCTGTTCTGCAGGCAGAGGGATTCACCGCGGCCGATGCGGTCTTTTTCGACGACAACGCCGATAATATAGAGGGAGCTAACCAGTTGGGTATTACGTCAATTCTGGTGACCGGAAAAGAGACGATACCAGACTACTTTGCGAAGCAGCTATGCTAAAAACCGTTCATCAAAAAGCCACGCACCATACTCGCCCGCTGCGGGCCTGGCTGAAACTGCTCTGGCATCGGATTGATGAGGACAATATGACCACGCTGGCGGGTAACCTCGCCTACGTGTCGTTGCTCTCATTAGTGCCTCTGGTGGCAGTCATCTTTGCCCTGTTTTCCGCCTTTCCGATGTTTGCGGATGTCAGCCTGCAGCTTCGTCATTTTGTCTTCGCGAATTTCATTCCGGCAACCGGGGATGTCATCCAGAACTACATTGAGCAGTTTGTTGCTAACTCCAGCAAGATGACGGCAGTGGGGGCATGCGGTCTTATTGTCACCGCGCTGCTGTTGATGTACGCCATCGATAACGCGCTGAACACGATCTGGCGGAGTAAAAAAGCGCGGCCAAAGGTCTATTCCTTTGCCGTGTACTGGATGATCCTCACGCTGGGGCCGCTACTGGCCGGGGCGAGCCTCGCGATCAGTTCGTATCTGCTCTCCCTGCGCTGGGCGAGCGATTTAAACGGCGTGATTGATAATGTGCTTCGCATCTTTCCGTTGATCCTGTCGTGGCTCTCGTTCTGGCTGCTCTATAGCGTGGTGCCGACCACGCGCGTGCCTAACCGCGATGCGGTCGTGGGGGCGCTGGTGGCGGCGTTGCTCTTTGAGCTCGGTAAGAAAGGGTTTGCCCTTTACATCACCATGTTTCCGTCCTATCAGCTGATTTACGGCGTGCTGGCGGTGATCCCCATTTTGTTTGTCTGGGTCTACTGGACCTGGTGTATCGTCTTGCTTGGTGCTGAAATAACTGTCACTCTCGGTGTATACCGCGAACTTAAAAAAGCAGCAGAAGCTGAAAAACAACAAGAAGCAGACCAACCATGATTGCATTGATACAGCGCGTAACCCGTGCCAGCGTCACCGTGGAGGGAGAGGTGACGGGTGAAATTGGCCCAGGACTTTTGGTGTTGTTAGGTGTCGAAAAGGATGATGACGAACAAAAAGCCAACCGCTTGTGTGAGCGCGTGCTGGGCTACCGTATTTTCAGCGATGCGGAAGGCAAGATGAACCTGAACGTCCAGCAGGCGGGCGGCAGCGTGCTGGTGGTTTCCCAGTTTACGCTGGCAGCGGATACCGAGCGCGGCATGCGCCCGAGTTTCTCGAAAGGCGCCGCGCCGGATCGTGCAGAAGCGCTTTACGAGTACTTTGTTGAGCGTTGTCGCCAGCAGGAAATGAATACGCAAACCGGACGATTCGCTGCAGATATGCAGGTATCGCTGGTGAACGATGGCCCCGTCACATTCTGGCTCCAGGTATGAGCATACTTACGGCGTGGCCGCGGGTAACAAGAGAGAGTACAGCTATGTATCACCTTCGAGTACCGCAAACGGAAGAAGAGTTAGAAGCCTATTACCAGTTCCGCTGGGAAATGCTACGCAAGCCATTACATCAGCCAAAAGGCTCTGAGCGCGACGCCTGGGACGCGATGGCCCACCATCAGATGGTGATGGACGAAGAGGGCAACCTTGTGGCCGTCGGGCGTTTGTATATCAACGCCGATAACGAAGCGTCTATTCGCTTTATGGCGGTTCATCCCTCCGTGCAGGACAAAGGTCTGGGGACGCTAATGGCGATGACCCTGGAATCCGTCGCTCGCCAGGAAGGCGTTAAGCGCGTCACCTGTAGCGCCCGCGAAGATGCCGTAGAATTCTTCGCTAAACTCGGTTTTGTGAATCAGGGTGAAATCACAACCCCGCAAACCACCCCGATTCGTCATTTTTTGATGATCAAACCCATCGCCACGCTGGACGATATTCTGCATCGCGCTGACTGGTGCGGACAGCTGCAGCAGGCCTGGTATCAGCACATTCCGCTCAGCGAAAAAATGGGCGTACGCATTCAGCAGTACACCGGACAAAAATTTATTACCACCATGCCGGAAACCGGCAACCAGAATCCGCACCACACCCTGTTTGCCGGAAGTCTTTTCTCACTGGCCACGCTCACCGGCTGGGGGCTTATCTGGCTGATGCTGCGCGAGCGCCATCTGGGCGGCACCATCATTCTGGCCGATGCCCACATTCGCTATAGCGCGCCGATAAGCGGCAAGCCGACCGCCGTGGCCGATCTGGGATCACTGGGTGGCGATCTTGACCGTCTGGCACGCGGTCGCAAGGCGCGCGTACAAATGCAGGTCGAACTGTTTGGCGATAAAACGCCGGGCGCGGTGTTTGAAGGCACCTACATTGTTCTTCCGGCGAAGCCTTTTGGCGCGTATGAAGAGGGCGGGAACGAGGAGGAGTAATCTCCTGTTTACGCTCCCCGGGCGTGCTGAATCCGCCCGGCGATATCCCGCATAACATCTCGCGCTGATTGGCTAATTCCACCAAGCTGGAAGAAGCCATGTATTACTCCCAGCCATCGCTGAGCGGTACACGTCACTCCTTGCTCCGTGAGGCGTTGAAACAGCGCCTCACCTTCATCGCATAACGGATCGTACTCAGCGGTAACGATATGGACAGCTGGCAGGCCGCTGAAGTCTTCTCGCCACAGCGGGCTAACCTCAGGATGCTTACGGTCGGCTCCAGCCAGATATATTTCATAGCCGCTCAGCAGGGTATCGCGAGTAATTACGTAATCTATGCCGTTGAGGGTATAGCTTTCAAAACTGGCCGTGGCGTCGAGCATGGGGTAGATAAGAATAAGCTGTACAGGCTGCCAGAGCCCTTTAGCCTTAAGCCGCAGCGCCGTTACCAGCGCCAGATGTCCCCCCGCGCTGTCTCCACAAAGTGTAATCCGGTTTTTATCCACGCCCAGTTTGTCCGCATATTGCCAGACCAGATCTGCACCTCTTTCCGCATCGTCATGTGCGGCGGGGAAGGTATGCTCCGGCGCCAACCTGTATTGAATCGCAACCACCCGGCAATTGCCGTAGCAGGCTAACTGACGGAGCTGGTTGTCATGGGTATCAAAGCCGCCGCTGATAAAGCATCCGCCGTGGTAGAAGATGGCAGCAGGCAATAGTTCAGGCGCATTGAGAGGTGAAAATACCCGAATGGTAAGACCCTCAAGAACAAGCGTCTCCACCTGAACGCGCGTTTCGGTCTCCCCGGCAAGCCCTGTGCTGGCAATATAGCCTGCTCGTCGCACCTCAATGCTCTGGCGACGTGACGAGGGCCGCCCTGCAGCGATAAATCCCTGAACCAGCTGTGCAATACCCTGTTCCAGCGCCATGAATAATCCCTTTTACTGTATGGATGAACAGTTTTATAGCCTGGTTTGATTCAAAAGAAAACAAGAATAGTATTGAGGGTAACAACCTGGAAAGCGGCTCGCAAAGGCGGTAACGCGTCTCTCAACGAGAATGGAGAGTATCTGGCATGAAAGGCGGCGGGTATTGCTGTCGAATTACAGGCCGGGCAAGCACGCGCCGCCCGGCACTGTCACAGGGAATTACTCCCCTTCACCCGGGAACAGGAACGGGTTGATCGAGCTGCGGGCAAAGCCCTCCTGCTCCATCTTCGCGTCCAGAATCAGCGAGGCGAGATCGTCGGCCACCGCTTCGACTTTCGGGTCCTTTTCCTGATAGAGAATCTTCAGGTAGGTGCCGCAGTCGCCGCAGCTTTCGGCTTTCACTGCCGCGTCTTCATTCTCCAGCGACCAGTAGTTCAGATCGCGGGTCTGCTCGCAGTTGCTGCACTTAATGCGCACCACGTGCCACTCGGTTTCACACAGGTTGCAGTGCAGGTAGCGCAGCCCCTGAGTGGTACCGATTTGCACCATGCTCGATACCGGCATAGAGCCGCAGACCGGGCAGAACTGGCGCGCCTCGCCGTATTCGGCGCGAGCTTTGCCCGGGATCAGGCTTGCCATTTGTGCCCAGTAGAGCGACAGCGCAGCCCAGATAAACGGCGCCTTATCGCTGCTGACCAGCGAGAAGTCGGACGCGAACAGCGCGCTCGCCATCTCTTCAAGCTCTTGTTCGGACGCTTTTTCCAGATTCTCAATGACCGCCAGCGCGGTTCCGCTCATTTCCGGCTTCAGCTCGGCAATCAGCGAATGCAGCAGCTTTTGCCAGTGCTTGTCGCGCGGCAGGACGTGAATGTCCAGCGGGGGCTTACCCTGCGCGTTGGCTTCTTTGATCCGCGCGGTCAGGTCCATTTGCAGCGGGTGGTCGTACAGCACCACTTCCTGCGCGTGGGCGACCAGCGCGGCAAAGCGCAGAAAATCACCCAGCGGGTTGTTCTCTGCCAGCTCGCGCAGACGCTCTGCGCGGCGGTTGTAGAGGTTCTTGAGTCTGGGGAATAACAACGGCGGAATATAATCCGCCGTGCGTTTCTCGCTCGACCCCAGCTCATCTTGCGGGATTATGCGAATACTCATTCAGATGACTTTTCCTGTTTCTGGCGGACTTCACGGTACCAACGCGGGTGATGTTTCTTCGCCCACGTGCTGGTGACCCATCCCTCCACCATCGCGGTAATGGTGCCTTTCACCCAGAGGGCGGCGTAGATATGCACCATGATAACCACAATTAACGCCACTGCGGCAAATGAATGCAGCATCAGCGCGAATCGGATCACCGGGATTGAGAAAGCAGGCGCAAAGTACGGACGCCAGATGATCACGCCGCTGACCAGCAACAGGACCAGGAAGATAATCGCCGCCCAGAATACGCATTTCTGGCCGAAGTTATAACGCCCGGTGTCACCCACTTCCTCGTTGACGACGATCTTACGAATATTCTTCGCCCAAAAGATATCATCCCGATTGATTAGGTTATGGTGCCAGTAGCG
Source organism: Enterobacter sp. EC_64 (assembly GCF_019584165.1). Taxonomy (NCBI): domain Bacteria; kingdom Pseudomonadati; phylum Pseudomonadota; class Gammaproteobacteria; order Enterobacterales; family Enterobacteriaceae; genus Enterobacter; species Enterobacter sp. EC_64. The sequence continues at coordinate 64,300 of NZ_VDAS01000019.1, read as the reverse complement.
GAAAAACATGATGATGAACGACGCGAACATGATGACGCCCACAAACGGGTGCAGGATGCGCGCCAGCTGTGGTGTCCCCATGATCTGCATCAGCCAGTTGAAGGACGGGAAGAAGAACCCCAGCCCGCTTATCGCCGCCAGCATGAAGCAGAAGGCGGTGACCCAGTGGTTGATGCGTTCCGGTGCGGTGTAGCGCACGATGGTGTCACGTTTTCTCATTTGCGCACCTCGTCTTTCTCTTCATGCAGGTTGTCGTCTTCCTCTTCCGCGCGGTTCGGACCGACGCCGACGTAGTGGAAGATGCTCGCTGCAAAGGTGGCAGCAAAGCCCACCGCTGCCAGCGGTTTCCAGATGCCTTTCCAGAACTTCACGGTGGCGCTGATTTCCGGGTTCTCCGGCAGGCCGTGATACAGGTTCGGCTTGTCGGCGTGGTGCAGCACGTACATCACGTGCGTACCGCCAACCCCGGCCGGATCGTACAGGCCCGCATTGTCGTAACCACGGGTTTTCAGCTCGCCCACGCGCTCTGCCGCCAGCGTTTTCATATCCTCTTTAGAACCAAAGTGGATGGCGCCGGTTGGGCAGGTCTTCACGCAGGCAGGCTCCTGGCCGACGGTAACGCGGTCCACGCACAGGGTGCATTTGTAGACGCGGTTGTCTTCCGGGTTCAGGCGCGGTACGTCGAACGGACAGCCCGCGATGCAGTAGCCGCAGCCAATGCACTGCTCGGACTGGAAGTCGACGATGCCGTTGGCATACTGAATGATAGCCCCTTCTGACGGACATGCCTTCAGGCAGCCCGGATCCGCGCAGTGCATACAGCCGTCTTTGCGGATAAGCCATTCCAGCTTGTCGTTCTGCTCCACTTCCGAGAAACGCATCACCGTCCAGGACTTGGCGGTCAGGTCCGCCGGGTTGTCGTACACCCCGACGTTGTGACCCACTTCGTCACGCAGATCGTTCCACTCAGAGCAGGCCACCTGACAGGCTTTACAGCCGATACAGGTGGTCACGTCGATAAGCTTCGCCACTTCCTGCTGGTGGTCCCGCGCCTGAGGCGCGGGCGTGAAACCGTTAGTCGCGGAACGACGGATAATGTCTTGAGATTGATAAGCCATAAGTCGTCTCCGTTACACCTTTTCCACGTTCACGAGGAAGGCCTTAAACTCCGGCGTCTGCGTGTTCGCATCACCGACGAATGGCGTCAGGGTGTTCGCAATGAACCCTTTCTTCGCCACGCCCTCATAGCCCCAGTGAATTGGGATGCCGATGGTATCCACCTGCTGACCGTGAACGTTCAGCGTGCGAATACGCTTGGTCACCACCGCCTTGGCTTTGATATAGCCACGGTTAGAGGAGACCTTCACGGTATCGCCATGGGCAATGCCGAGTTTGTTCGCCAGCTTCTCGCCGATCTCCACAAACTGTTCCGGCTGAGCGATGGCGTTAAGCAGCGCGTGTTTGGTCCAGTAGTGGAAGTGCTCGGTCAGACGGTAAGTGGTGCCCACGTACGGGAACTTGTCCTTTTTACCCAGCGCTTCAAAATCGCTCTTGAAGATACGGGCTGCCGGGTTAGAAACCACGTTCGGGTGCAGCGGGTTGGTGCCCAGCGGCGTCTCAAACGGCTCATAGTGTTCCGGGAACGGACCTTCCGCCATCTTATCGATAGCGAACAGACGCCCCATCCCTTCAGGCTGCATGATAAACGGCCCGACGTCGCTGCCTGGTGCGGCAGTGCTGTAGTCCGGAATATCCACGCCGCCCCATTTCGCACCGTCCCACTTCAGCAGCTGACGCTTCGGATCCCACGGGTTGCCCTGCGGGTCAGCGGACGCGCGGTTATAGAGGATACGGCGGTTGAGCGGCCATGCCCATGCCCAGCCCAGCGTATTGCCCAGACCCGACGGGTCGGCGTTATCGCGGTTGGCCATCTGGTTGCCTTTCGGCGTCCAGCTACCGGCAAAGATCCAGCAGCCGCTGGAGGTGGTGCCGTCGTCACGCAGGTGCGCGAAGGTACTGAGCTGATCGCCTTTCTTCGCCAGCACGGTGCCGGTGGCCGGGTCGATAACGTCCGCCAGCGCCTTACCGTTGCTCTCCATCGCCACTTCTTCCGGCGCTGGGTTTTCCGGCGTCGAGTAGTTCCAGGTCATGTTCAGCACAGGCTCAGGGTTCGCGCCGCCTTCAGCCGCATACATCTTACGCAGGCGTAAGAAGATACCGGCCAGGATCTCGCCGTCGTTCATGGCGATGCCCGGGGCGTCCGCGCCTTTCCAGTGCCACTGCAGCCAGCGCCCGGAGTTGACGATAGAGCCGTTCTCTTCCGCAAAGCAGGTCGATGGCAGACGGAACACTTCGGTCTGAATCTTCGACGGATCGACGTCGTTCGATTCACCGTGGTTCTGCCAGAAGGTCGAGGTTTCGGTATTGAGCGGGTCAATCGTCACCAGGAACTTCAGCTTCGACAGAGACTCAACAACCTTGTTCTTGTTCGGGAACGAGGCAACCGGGTTAAAGCCCTGGCACAGATAGCCGTTCACTTTGCCCTGATGCATCATCTCGAAATATTGCAGAACGTCGTAGCCTTTGTCCCACTTCGGCAGCCAGTCAAAGCCCCAGCTGTTTTCCGCCGTCGCTTTGTCGCCGAAGAAGGCTTTCATCATTGAGACGAAGAACTTCGGATAGTTGCCCCAGTAGTTCACTTGGCCTTCGAGCAGCGGTTTAGGCGTGCTGGCCGTCAGGTAGGTCTGCAGGTCGGTCTGTTTCTCGCTTGGCAGGTTCATGTAGCCCGGCAGGCTCTGAGACAGCAGGCCGAGGTCGGTCAGACCCTGAATGTTAGAGTGACCACGCAGGGCGTTCACGCCGCCGCCTGCCATCCCCATGTTGCCGAGCAGCAGCTGAACCATCGCCATGGTGCGGATGTTCTGCGCGCCGATGGAGTGCTGCGTCCAGCCGAGGGCATACAGGAACGACGCGGTTTTGTCTTTCGCGCTGGTTTCGGCGATCAGCTCGCACACCTTCAGGAAGTCCGCCTTCGGCGTACCGCAGATGTTTTCGACAACCTCCGGCGTGTAGCGGGAGACGTGCTCTTTCAGCAGGTTCCACACGCAGCGCGGGTGTTGCAACGTGGTGTCACGCTTCGCAAAACCTTTCTCATCCAGCTCGTAGTTCCAGCTGGTTTTGTCGTACTTGCGTTTTTCGGCGTCGTAACCGCTAAACAGACCATCTTCGAAGTGGTAATCCTCACGCACGATCAGGCTGGCGTTGGTATAGGCTTCGGTGTATTCGCGGTTGTATTTTTCGTTGGTCATCAGGTACAGCAGTACGCCTGACAGGAAAGTGATGTCAGTACCTGAACGAATAGGGGTGTAGAAATCCGCCACTGACGCAGTACGCGTGAAGCGGGGATCGATCACAATCAGTTTCGCACCGTTGTGGATTTTGGCTTCCATCGCCCAGCGGAACCCGACAGGGTGCGCTTCAGCGGCGTTACCGCCCATCACCACAATGAGGTTGGCGTTCTTGATGTCGACCCAGTGGTTGGTCATCGCACCGCGACCAAATGTTGGAGCAAGACTTGCTACCGTTGGTCCGTGTCAGACACGCGCCTGGTTGTCGACCGCGAGCATACCGAGTGCGCGCGTAAATTTCTGGGTTAAATAACCGGTTTCGTTGCTGGAGGCAGAGGCACACAGCATCCCGGTGGAGAGCCAGCGGTTGACCGTGACGCCGTCGGCGTTTTTCTCAACAAAGTTGGCATCGCGGTCTTCTTTAATCAGTTTAGCGATGCGGTCAAACGCCTCTTCCCAGCTGATTTGCTGCCATTTGTCGGAACCCGGCGCGCGGTATTCAGGGAATTTCAGGCGGCTTTCGGAGTGGATAAAGTCCACCAGACCGGCCCCTTTCGGGCACAATGCGCCGCGGTTAACCGGGTGATCCGGGTCGCCTTCGATATGGAAAATAGACGCTTTGGCGTTTTTAGCACCGTCGCCGAGGCTATACATCAACAGCCCGCAACCGACAGAGCAGTACGTACAGGTATTACGGGTTTCACGGGTGCGCAGCAGTTTATACTGCCGCGTTTCCGCCAGCGCTACGCCGGGTGCAAAGCCCAGTGCCGCTGCCGTGGTGCCTGCCATACCGCCAGCGCAGATCTTAAAGAACTGCCTTCTGCTGACCTGCATGGGTCACTCCTTGTTTCGACATTGCTTACATATGTAGTTTTGACTTCGCGGTTGAAGAATGACCGCAAAGGAAAAAATTTGCGTTAATCCCTCAATTCCACGAGGGATATCATCAGAATACCACATTGTCGGTACAGCTGTTCTAATGGCGTTAATACAAAGTGAACGTATTATCACCATGTTGATTATAAAGTGTGATATTGATCACGTTAACAGCTCTGCATGTTAAAGCGGTGTAGCCGGTGGCAGGTTGCACCCCTGCTAAATGAGTAGGAGAATGGTTGTCGAAAAGTTGATCCATACTATGCGTACAGCCTGTGGTTTATGCTGCAATAGCACGCTCGCTTCCGTGGTTGTTCAGGAATACCGCTGTGTCTAAACAAAACCGTGATCCCCACTCGTCACCCCTGCCTGCCGGCATTGTGGAACTGTCGGTACACCGACCGCCCCATATAACCGATGCCATACCCGATTTTCTGGCCGAAGAAGTGCCCGTTGCGCTCGTTTACAACGGCATCTCGCATGTGGTGATGATGGCGTCTCCGAAAGATCTTGAGCTGTTCGCCATCGGTTTTTCTCTCTCGGAAGGCATCATCGAGCATCCGCAAGATATCTATGGCATGGACGTGGTGCAGGCCTGCAACGGCCTGGAAGTGCAAATCGAGCTCTCCAGCCGCCGCTTTATGGGGCTGAAAGAGCGTCGACGCGCGCTGGCCGGGCGTACCGGCTGCGGCGTGTGTGGCGTTGAGCAGCTCAACGATATTGGCAAACCTGTTTCACCACTGCCGTTTACTCAGACCTTTAATCTGGCGCACCTCGACCCTGCGCTTGAGCACCTCAACGATGTACAGCCTATCGGCCAGCTCAGCGGCTGCACGCACGCGGCGGCGTGGGTATTGCCGTCGGGAGAGATTGCCGGTGGGCATGAAGACGTGGGCCGCCACGTGGCGCTGGATAAGCTGCTCGGTCGTCGTGCGCGTGAAAGTGAGGTTTGGCAGCAGGGCGCCGCGCTCGTTTCCAGCCGCGCCAGCTATGAGATGGTGCAAAAATCGGCGATGTGCGGGGTGGAGATCCTGTTTGCCGTGTCGGCGGCAACGACGCTGGCGGTGGAGGTGGCCGAGCGCTGCAACCTGACGCTGGTGGGCTTTTGCAAGCCGGGAAGGGCAACCATTTATACCCATCCACAGCGATTAATAGTTAATCAGTAATTTTGAATGATAATAGCAAATCCTTCCGCTTTTAGTTGTTCGCGATGAGGTCTAGTATTTATCTCATCAAGGCACGGTGCCTTACCTAAACAACTTAATGAAAGGGTTTATATTATGAAAAGCATCAAAACTTTTGTCGCTGTAATCGCTCTGGCTACTTCTTTTGGTTCTTTCGCTGCGCAGACCGTAACCGCAACCGCCTCTACCATTGATGGTGCAGAAGCGAAAATCGCGGCTCAGGCTCAGGAAGCGGGCGCGTCTTCGTACAAAATTACCCAGGCATTCACCGGTAACCGCGTACACATGACTGCTGAACTGAACAAATAAGCGAGTCACACCGTCGAAAGAGCGCCCCCGGGGCGCTTTTTTAGTTTATGCCCGCCACGCGCAGCAATGCCGTCACCACTGCCGCGGCCACGATGACCACGATTAACGGCATTTTCCGCCAGGCCAAAAACACCGCAAACGCCACGCCCAGCACGCGCGCCATGCCCGCGAAGTGTTCTCCCTCATAAAAGGTGGTCGCCAGCGCCACGGAGAACAGCAATACCGTTGCCGCATCTGACAGCAGCGCCTGAGAACGCTCCGACAACGCCAGCCGGTTGCCGAGTTTGGCGCCGCCAAGGCGCATTAAATAGGTTCCGGCAGAAAGAATGGCGATGCCGAGAATAAAGACCGTCATGTTTTCCATTATTTTTTCCTCGCGGCAAGACCGAGTAAAGAGAGCAGTACCGGTAATCCCACCGGGGCAAACGGTACGGCGGCCAGCGATAACACGGCGCCGCTGCAGGCGCGGATCAGCGTGGTACGGTTTTTAAAAGCGGGAACCACTAATGCCAGCAGAATGGCCGGAAATACCGCATCCAGCCCGATGGTTTCTGGGTCCGGCAGCAGCTTGCCGACCATAGCCCCCAGCAGTGCGCCAAGCGGCCAGACGAGGGCGACGCCTAAGCCGCACAGCCAGTAGGCGGCTTTACGCTGCTCGGCGGTTTTTTGCGACAGGCCAAACACCACGCTTTCATCGTTCATGATGTGGCAGCCCAGCAGGCTCAGACCGCGCTTGCCCACCAGCTCACGCACCGTCACGCCAAACGGCACGTGCCGGGCGTTGACCAGCAAACCTGCCGCCGCGGCCGCCAGCGGATTGCCGCCGCTCGCCACGATGCCGATAAACATGAACTCAGACGCGCCCGCCAGCACGGTAATGGAGAGCACAAACGGCACCCAGACCGGGAAACCGTAGGCCATCGCCAGCGAGCCGTAGGACATCCCGACCACGCCCACCGCGAGGCAGACCAGGATGATTGCTTTTATGGTGTCGCCTTTCAGACAAGAGAGATGATGCTTCATACAATTTTAGCCATATCGAACGTGTATCCATTATAATGAACGCAACGAAACTGATTTTCAAGACGAACGATTCGTTCGCTTTATAGAACGCGAGGCCGTTATATGACGCAGCCGATCAGCCTGATCGCCAAAAGTCTGGTGCGAGAACGCCTGCGAACCGGGCTTTCACTGGCGGAAATTGCCCGCCGTGCCGGGATCGCAAAATCCACGCTTTCCCAGCTGGAGTCCGGCAACGGTAACCCTAGCCTGGAAACGCTGTGGTCGCTGTGCGTGGCGCTGGATATTCCTTTCGCCCGCTTGCTTGAGCCGCAGCTACCGACCACGCAGGTGATACGCCGTGGTGAAGGGACGAAAGTGGTCGCCGGAGAGGCTAATTATGAAGCCATTTTGCTGGCGGCATGCCCTCCCGGCGCGCGCCGCGATGTCTATCTTCTGATGACCCAACCGGGCGCAGACCGTCTTTCTCAGCCGCATCCACCGGGCTCGGTTGAACATATTATTGTGACGCAGGGGCGGGCGCTGGTCGGCCTGCTCGACGCGGCGGAAGAGCTTGGCGCAGGGGATTACATTTGTTATCCCGCCGACCAGCCGCACATCTTCAAGGCCCTGGAGCCAGACACTTACGCGCTGCTGGTGGCGGAACAAAACTAACGAAGATAGGGAAAATCATGTCGCTCAAAGCCATCGCTAAAGAACTGGGGCTCTCTGTTACTACCGTCAGCCGCGCCCTTAACGGATATGACGACGTTTCTGACGAGACGCGCGCACGCGTGGAAGCAGAGGCCCAGCGCCGTGGTTACCGACCGAACACCTTCGCCCGCCGCCTGAAGATGGGCAAAATTGACGCCGTTGGGCTGGTGTTCCCGGTCCATCCTGTTCCGCTCAATAACAGCGTATTTATGGACATGGTCGGCGAAATTAGCCACGAACTGGCGCGACATGAAATCGATTTGTTGCTGATTGCCGATGACGATCTGGCCGATAAACACAGCTATATGCGCATGGTGCAAAGCCGCCGCGTGGATGCGCTGATTGTCGCACACACGCTGGATCGCGATCCGCGACTTGAGCAGCTGCAGGCCGCCGGATTCCCCTTTCTGGCGCTTGGTCGCAGCCAGCTGCCGCAGCCGTACGCGTGGTTCGACTTCGACAACTATGCCGGTACGTACAATGCTACCCGCTGGCTGATCGGAAAAGGCCATCAGCGCATTGCCCTGCTGGGCGAAAGCAACAATCAGGCATTCATCACCCAGCGTCGTCAGGGCTATCTGGACGCGTTGCGGGAAGCCGGGCTTTCCAGCGAATGGCTGCGCGCCATGCCCCCTTCACGCCGGGTGGGGTATGCCACCACGAAAGAGCTTCTCTCGCTGTCGCAGCCGCCCACGGCCATCATTACCGACTGCAACACTCACGGCGACGGCGCGGCGATGGCGCTGGCGGAGCTGGGCCGCCTGACCGGCGAGAACGCCGTTGCGCTGGTGGTTTATGACGGGCTTCCGCAGGACAGCATCGTCGACGCTGACGTGGCGGCAGTGATCCAGTCCACCCGTCAGGGCGTCGGGAAACAGATTGCCGATATGGTTCGCCAGCTGATCAACGGCGAGGCGATTGAGCAGCTCCAGGTACTCTGGCAGCCCGAATTCTCTCCCGGCCAGACGGCCTGAATCTCTCCATTTTCTAAACCCGATCACAAATCCGAAACGTTTTGGTTTGTATCCGAAACGTTTCGGATCAAAACTCAAGGCATCCCATGACAGGAGATGTCTGATGCAAGATTCCATTTTACGACTCGAAAGCGCGACGGTGGATGTGGTGATAAAAACGCACCCGTTCGCCGAAATTATTTACTGGGGGCCGCATCTTCAGCACTTTTCGCCGCAGAATGCTGAAACCCTTTCCCGGCCAGTTGCCAACGGCAGGCTGGATGTGGATTCTCCGGTCACGCTGATGGCCGAGCTGGGGCACGGCCTGTTTGGGTCGCCCGGTATTGAAGGGCATCGTCTGGGCCGGGACGGTTCACCTCTCTTTAGCACCACAGACGTCCAGCAGCAGGGGCAAACCCTGACGATTACGGCAGAAGATGAACATGCGGGCCTGCGGCTGACCAGCGAGCTGGCGCTGGATGACAGCGGCGTGCTGGCGGTGCGCCACGGTTTAACCAACCTGAAAGCGCAGGCGTGGCAGGTGGACCGTTTTGCCATAACGCTACCCGTGGCCGAACGCGCGCGGGAGGTGATGGCCTTCCACGGACGCTGGATCCGGGAATTTCAGCCGCACCGCGTGACGCTTGAACACGACAGCTTTGTGATTGAAAACCGCCGGGGTAAAACCTCCCATGAACACTTCCCGGCGCTGATTTCGGGTACGCCGTCGTTCAGCGAAATGCACGGCGACGTCTGGGGCGTGCATCTGGGCTGGAGCGGCAACCACCGCCTGCGTGCGGAAGCCAAAACCGACGGCCGCCGCTATCTGCAGGCTGAAGCCCTCTACCTGCCGGGCGAAATGGCGATTGAGGAGGGCGACACGCTCTGGACGCCGCGCCTGTATGCAAGCTACTCCGCGCAGGGCCTGAACGGCATGAGCCAGCAGTTTCACCATTACCTTCGCGACAACGTTATCCGCTTCCCCGAAAACAAACCGCGCCCGGTCCACCTCAATACCTGGGAAGGCATCTACTTTAACCACGACCCGGACTACATCATGCGCATGGCCGACGAGGCGGCCGCGCTGGGCGTGGAGCGCTTTATCATCGACGACGGCTGGTTCAAAGGTCGCAACGACGACTACGCCGCGCTAGGTGACTGGTATCTGGACGAGAAGAAGTACCCGAACGGCCTCACGCCGGTCATCAGCCATGTGAAACAGCTCGGCATGGCGTTTGGCATCTGGGTTGAGCCGGAGATGATTAACCCGGATTCCGATCTTTATCGTGCGCATCCCGACTGGGTGCTGGCGTTGCCCGGCTACAGGCAACATACCGGGCGGCACCAGCTGGTGCTTAACCTGAACATTCCGCAGGCGTTTGATTACCTGGTGGAGCGCATGAGCTGGCTTCTGGGTGAACATGAGGTCGACTACGTGAAGTGGGACATGAACCGTGAGCTGGTACAGCCGGGGCACGACGGAAAGGCCGCCGCCGACGCGCAAACCCGCCAGTTTTATCGCCTGCTGGACGTGCTGGGCAAGCGTTTCCCGCACGTCGAATTTGAATCCTGTTCCTCCGGCGGGGGGCGAATTGATTATGAAGTGCTGACGCGCTGCCACCGCTTCTGGGCCTCGGACAACAACGATGCGCTGGAGCGCAACGCTATCCAGCGCGGCATGAGCTATTTCTTCCCGCCGGAGGTGATGGGGGCGCATATCGGTCATCATAAATGTCACGCCACCTTCCGCCAGCACAGCATTGAATTTCGCGGTCTGACGGCGCTGTTTGGCCATATGGGGCTGGAACTGGATCCCCTCACCGTTGATGAGCAGGAGCGCGAAGGTTATCGCCGTTACGCCGCGCTGTATAAGCAGTGGCGCGAGGTTATCCATCAGGGCACCCACTGGCGCGTGGATATGCCGGATGCCACTACGCTGGCACAGGGTATTGTGAGCGAAGATAAAAAGCAGGGACTGTTTATCGTGAGCCAGCTCGCCATGCCGGACTACACGTTGATGATGCCGCTGCGCATGCCGGGGCTTGAGGCCAGCGCGCAGTATCGTATTTCGCTGCTCGATCACCCTGATATTCACATCACCGGTGAAGGAGGCCATACCATGCGCAAGCTGCCGGCATGGATGGAGGCCCCGCAAACGGCGAGCGGTGAGTGGCTGATGCAGGCGGGCATTGCGCTGCCGATTCTCGATCCGGAAAGCGCCATCCTGATTGGCGTGGAACGCGTGTAAAGGTGACGGGCCGGGAAACTGGCCCTCCGTTGAGGATAAAAATAATGAACACAACAACCTGTACCCACAAAGACAACCCTAATTTCTGGATTTTCGGGCTGTTCTTCTTTCTCTACTTTTTCATCATGGCCACCTGCTTTCCGTTCCTGCCGATCTGGCTGTCGGATATCATCGGCCTCAATAAAACCCATACCGGCATCGTCTTCTCCTGCATCTCACTCTCGGCCATTGCCTTCCAGCCGGTGCTTGGGGTGATCTCGGATAAACTGGGGCTGAAAAAACACCTGCTGTGGATCATCTCCGTGCTGCTGTTCCTGTTTGCCCCTTTCTTCCTCTACGTCTTTGCGCCGTTACTGAAAGCTAACATCTGGCTGGGCGCGCTGAGCGGCGGCATTTATATCGGCTTTGTCTTTTCGGCGGGCTCAGGGGCCATTGAGGCCTACATTGAACGCGTGAGCCGTAACAGTTTCTTTGAGTACGGCAAGGCGCGCATGTTTGGCTGCCTCGGCTGGGGGCTGTGCGCCTCCACGGGCGGGATCCTGTTCGGCATCGATCCGTCGTATGTTTTCTGGATGGGTTCGGCGGCGGCGCTGCTGTTGATGCTGCTGCTGGTGGTCGCAAAGCCTAGACCCAACCAGACGGCGCAGGTGATGAATGCGCTGGGTGCCAACCAGCCGCAGATCACCGCGAAAACGGTCTTTAGCCTGTTCCGCCAGCGCAGAATGTGGATGTTTATTCTGTACGTGATTGGCGTGGCCTGCGTCTATGACGTCTTCGACCAGCAGTTTGCTACCTTCTTCAAAACGTTCTTCGCCACGCCGCAGGAGGGCACTCGCGCCTTTGGTTTTGCGACCACTGCCGGGGAAATCTGCAATGCGATCATCATGTTTTGTTCACCGTGGATCATTAACCGCATCGGCGCGAAAAACACGCTGCTCATCGCCGGGGTGATTATGGCGACGCGCATTATCGGCTCGTCGTTTGCCACCACCGCCGTAGAAGTGATTGCCCTGAAGATGCTGCACGCGCTGGAGGTGCCGTTCCTGCTGGTAGGGGCCTTCAAGTACATCACCGGGGTGTTTGATACGCGTCTTTCGGCGACTATCTATCTGATTGGCTTCCAGTTTGCCAAACAGTCGGCGGCAATCTTCCTCTCCGCGTTTGCCGGGAATATGTATGACCGGATCGGTTTTCAGGAGACATACCTGATGCTGGGCTGTTTCGTGCTGGCGATTACGGTGGTGTCGGCGTTTACGCTCAGCAGCAGGGAGGAGATAGCGGCGGGCAATAAGGCGCTAGAAGTCCATTAACACCCTGAACCCATTCACTATTCCGGCGTTGGTCAAAAAATGAATAACCCTATAAAAACTACGGCATTGATAATCATTTTCAATATCATTTAATTAACTATAATGAACCAACTGCTTACGCGGCATTAACAGCTGTGCCGCCCGACAATAATGGAGAGGATTATGAGTTATACACTGCCATCCCTGCCGTATGCCTACGACGCACTGGAACCGCATTTCGACAAGCAGACGATGGAAATCCATCACACTAAACACCACCAGACCTACGTGAACAACGCGAACGCCGCGCTGGAAAGCCTGCCTGAGTTCGCTAACCTGCCTGTTGAAGAGCTGATCACCAAGCTGGACCAGCTGCCAGCGGACAAGAAAACCGTGCTGCGCAACAACGCGGGCGGTCACGCTAACCACAGCCTGTTCTGGAAAGGCCTGAAAACCGGTACTACCCTGCAGGGCGACCTGAAAGCGGCTATCGAGCGCGACTTCGGTTCCGTTGATAACTTCAAAGCGGAGTTCGAGAAAGCCGCTGCAACCCGTTTCGGCTCTGGCTGGGCGTGGCTGGTACTGAAAGGTGACAAACTGGCCGTGGTTTCTACCGCGAACCAGGACTCCCCGCTGATGGGTGAAGCGATCTCTGGCGCATCCGGCTTCCCAATCCTGGGTCTGGACGTGTGGGAACACGCTTACTACCTGAAATTCCAGAACCGTCGTCCGGACTACATCAAAGCGTTCTGGGACGTGGTGAACTGGGACGAAGCAGCAGCGCGTTTCGCCGCTAAAAAATAAGGTTGCATTGACGCCTGTGAGAAGCGAGTCTGATGGCTCGCTTTTTTTGTATCTGCGTAATGGAGGCAGCGATGCATTATCCGGTGAATGTATTTACAGGCAAGGTAAGGGAGTACGACGGCAGCCGCCCGAGCGCCATCGCCAAAATTCAGGTCGACGGTGAGCTGACGTTAACCGACCTCGGGCTTGCGGGTGACGAGCAGGCCGAAAAGAAGATCCACGGCGGGCCGGAGCGCGCGCTGTGCCACTATCCGCGCGAGCACTATCAGCACTGGAAGGCGGAGTTCCCCGAGCAGGCGGATCTCTTCGTTGCTCCCGCGTTTGGTGAAAATCTCTCCACTGAAGGGCTCACCGAAAAGAACGTGTTTATTGGTGATATCTACCGCTGGGGCGATGCCCTGATTCAGGTGACGCAGCCGCGCTCGCCGTGCTTCAAGCTCAACTACCATTTCGGCATTCATGACATGTCGGCTCAGATGCAAAGCGCGGGTAAAACCGGCTGGCTGTACCGGGTGGTGCTGGCTGGGCAGGTTTCAGCGGATGCGCCGCTTGAGCTGGTATCACGCCTGAGTGAGGTGTCTGTTTACGACGCCTGCGCCATTGCGTGGCATATGCCGTTTGATGACGAGCAGTATCATCGCCTGCTGTCGGCGGCGGGGCTGTCGACCAGCTGGACAAGAACGATGCAGAAACGGCGTTTAAGCAGCAAGATCGAGGATAATTCGCGGAGGTTGTGGGGGAAATAGACCTCCGTAAAAAGTAGGCCGGGTAAGGCGAAGCCGCCACCCGGCACTAACAGCTACGAACGCTTATACAACGGTAGCCACAGCGTTAACCGCAGCCCACCCAGCGGGCTGTCGTCGGCTTTCACCCAGCCGCGGTGCTGCTGCATGGCGGTTTCCACAATCGCCAGCCCCAGTCCCGTACCGCCCGATTCCCGGTCGCGCGCCTCGTCGGTGCGGTAGAACGGACGGAAGATCTGCTCGCGGTCTTCCGGGCTGACGCCAGGACCGTCGTCGTCGACGATGACGGTGATCCCGTCTTTATCCACCGAGAACGCCACCTCAATCTTCGTGTGCGAGTAGCGCAGGGCGTTACGCACGATATTTTCCAGCGCGCTTTCCAGCGCGTTGGGGTTACCGTACAGCGGCCATGGACCCGGCGGGAAGTTAACGGTGAAGGATTTGCCCATCTGCTCCGCTTCGAACGCCGCGTTATCCAGCACTTCATGCCACAGATGATTGGCTTTCACCGTTTCGCTCACCAGCGCGTTTTTCTGCTGATTGCGCGACATGACCAGCAGATCGTTGATCATGCTGTCCAGACGATGCGCTTCGGTTTCGATGCGCTCCAGCTCTTTGCTTTCTCCGCTGCGGCGGCGCAGCAGGGCGGTGCCAAGCTGTAAGCGCGTGAGCGGGGTACGCAGCTCGTGCGAGATATCCGACAGCAGGCGCTGCTGGGCCGTCATCATGCGATCGAGCGCGCTCACCATCTGGTTAAAACTGGTCCCGGCGGCCAGGAACTCCTGCGGTCCGGACTCCAGTTCCGGGTGCTGCCTCAGGTTGCCCTGCGCCACTTCGTCGGCGGCGTTTTTCAGCTTACGTGCGGGTTTTGCCAGGCTCCACGCCAGCCATAACAGCAGCGGCGAGCTGACCAGCATCGTGACAATCAGCAGCAGGAGAGGGCGGTCAAACAGCAGGTTGATAAAATCGGACTGGGAGCTGCTCGCGGGGCGAATCAGGTAGAGCTGATAGTTATCCTCGCCATCTCTGACGGAGAACGGCCCCACCATCTCTACGCGGCCATATTTTTTCTTCTGGGGGTGATCGGCATTATCTGCCTGGCCAATGAAGTTGCGGATGATCTGCATTTCATTGCGATCGGCGCCAATCACGCGGCCTTCGCTGGTCACCAGCAGCAGGCGTTGTCCGGGCGGCGCCCACTTGTCGATAGCGCGAAATAGCCTGCGCCACCACATCAAATCGTTTGGCGGATCGTTTGCCAGCTCGGCTTCCACGTGCTGCTCGATCATCACGCCCTGACGTTGCTCGCTGTCGAGCAGCTCCGTCATCTGGCGTGAGTCGAGTTTTGGCAACATCAGTACGAGCATTAAAACCAGTGCCAGCGTCAACCAGAAGATGGCGAAGATGCGGGCGGTTAAGCTTCCTATCATGAAGCGGAAACCATCAGATAACCGCGACCACGCAGGGTTTTAAACCATGGGTGACCGTCTTTACGCTCCGGCAGCTTACGGCGCAGGTTAGAGATGTGCATGTCGATGGCGCGGTCAAACGGGGTAAGACGCTTGCCCAGCACTTCCTGACTTAAATGTTCACGCGATACCACCTGGCCGAGGTGCTGTGCCAGCAGATACAGCAGGGTGAACTCGGTGCCGGTGAGTTCGAGCGTCTGGCCATCAAAGCTCGCTTCCTGGCGGCCCGGGTTCAGGCTCAGGGAGTCCACTTCCAGCGTTGGCGAGCTGTTGTCGGTATTCTGCTGCTGCTCGCTCCAGTGGGAACGACGCAGGATCGCGCGAATACGGGCGACCAGTTCGCGGTCGTTAAACGGCTTCGGTAAATAGTCATCCGCGCCCAGCTCCAGGCCGAGTACACGGTCGAGTTCGCTGCCGCGCGCGGTCAGCATAATAACGGGAGTCTGGTGCGTCTGGCGAAGCTCTTTCAGCGTATCAATGCCGTTTTTCTTCGGCATCATCACGTCGAGCAAAAGTAAATCGATGCTGTCGTCAAGGAGACTCAGCGCCTGCTCGCCATCATGGGCAACCAGGACGTTGAAACCTTCCATGTCGAGCAACTCCTTTAAAAGGGATGTGAGCTCTCGGTCATCATCAACTAACAGGATTTTATTCATTGTTTAAATACCTCCGAGGCAGAAATTACGACATCAAGGCTGTCTAATCCATGACTTTACGTTGTTTTACACCCCCTGACGCATGTTTGCAGCCTGAATCGTAGACTGTCTCTCGTTGAATCGCGACACGAAAGATTTTGGGAGCAAGTGATGCGCAAAGTTACCGCTGCCGTCATGGCCTCAACGCTGGCGTTCAGTGCGTTTAGCCAGGCTGCTGTAGCTATCATCAGCGATAACGGTCCCTTACAAGAGGGCGCAACGCAGAACAGCAGCCAAAGCCATATGTTTGACGGCATAAGTTTAACCGAACATCAGCGTCAACAGATGCGAGATCTGATGCAGAGGGCGAGACACGACCAGCCCCCTGTTAATGTTAGCGAAATGGAGACAATGCATCGCCTTGTCACCGCAGAAAATTTTGACGAAAGCGCTGTGCGCGCTCAGGCCGAAAAAATGGCACAGGAACAGGTTGCTCGCCAGGTAGAGATGGCGAAGGTCCGCAACCAGATGTTCCACCTGCTAACGCCGGAGCAGCAAGCGGTTTTGAACACCAAACATCAGCAGCGTATGGATCAGCTGCGTGAGGTTGCACGGATGCAGCGAAGCTCAGAAACCTCGTTTTTCAGTAGCAATAGCAGTACCCGTAGTAACCAGTAAACCCTGTTTTCCTTGCCATAGACACCATCCCTGTCTTCCCCCACATGATGTGGGGGTTTTTTTTGCCCCACATTCTGTTTGTTAACCGTTTATTCATCCTTCGACTCCACATGCTTCCGTTATACTAGCGGCATGACATGACAGGAGCGTTTATGAATCAATCCTATGGAAGACTGGTCAGCCGGGCCGCCATCGCGGCGACCGTCATGGCATCCAGCCTGTTACTGATTAAAATCTTTGCCTGGTGGTATACCGGCTCGGTCAGTATTCTGGCGGCGCTGGTGGATTCGCTGATGGACATTGCCGCCTCATTGACCAACCTGCTGGTCGTGCGTTACTCGCTGCAGCCAGCGGATGAAGAGCACACCTTTGGGCACGGCAAAGCGGAGTCGCTGGCCGCACTGGCGCAAAGCATGTTTATATCCGGTTCTGCGCTGTTCCTGTTTCTCACCGGCATACAGCATCTCGTCTCGCCGACGCCGATGAACGATCCTGGCGTCGGCGTCGTTGTGACGGTCGTTGCACTTATTTGCACACTTGTTCTGGTAACGTTCCAGCGCTGGGTCGTTCGCAAAACGCAAAGTCAGGCCGTACGGGCGGATATGCTTCATTATCAATCTGATGTTATGATGAATGGGGCTATTCTTATTGCGCTCGGTCTGGCCTGGTATGGCTGGCATCGGGCCGATGCGTTGTTTGCGTTAGGGATTGGTATCTATATTTTATATAGTGCCCTGCGGATGGGGTATGAAGCAGTGCAATCGCTGCTTGACCGCGCCCTCCCGGACTCAGAACGTAATGAAATTTTTTCTATCGTGACCGGCTGGCCCGGCGTCAGCGGTGCACACGATCTTCGAACGCGGCAGTCAGGGCCGACCCGCTTTATTCAGATTCATATTGAAATGGAAGACAACCTGCCACTGGTTCAGGCTCACGTGATTGCTGAGCAGGTCGAGCAGGCGATTTTGCAGCGTTTTCCTGGTTCAGACGTCATCATTCACCAGGATCCCTGCTCGGTTGTACCCGGACATGTTGGGCTTTCGTAATTCGTTGTAAAAAAGTGAGCCAGGCCAGCATTTTGTGTATAAATTACCGCCATTTGGTCTGACCTGAATCAATTCAGCTGGAAGGGATTGATATACTATCTGCAGTATTCGTTGGTCGATAAGTTTCTTCCGGCAACAGATTTCAATTTTGCATTCCTAAGTTCAGAGGTAGTCATGATTAAGAAAATCGGTGTGTTGACAAGCGGCGGTGATGCGCCGGGCATGAACGCGGCAATTCGTGGGGTTGTCCGCGCGGCGCTGACGGAAGGTCTGGAAGTTTTTGGTATCTATGATGGTTACCTGGGTCTGTATGAAGACCGTATGGTTCAGCTCGACCGTTACAGCGTGTCTGACATGATCAACCGTGGCGGTACCTTCCTTGGGTCTGCGCGCTTCCCGGAATTCCGTGATGAACACGTTCGTGAAGTGGCTATCGAGAACATGAAAAAACGTGGACTGGACGCCCTGGTGGTTATCGGCGGTGACGGCTCGTACATGGGTGCAAAACGTCTGACTGAAATGGGCTTCCCGTGCATCGGCCTGCCGGGCACCATCGACAACGACATCAAAGGCACCGACTACACCATCGGTTACTTCACCGCGCTGGGCACCGTTGTGGAAGCGATTGACCGCCTGCGTGACACCTCTTCCTCCCACCAGCGTATCTCTATCGTTGAAGTGATGGGGCGTTACTGCGGTGACCTGACCCTGGCTGCGGCGATTGCGGGGGGCTGTGAGTTTGTCGTGGTTCCGGAAGTGGAATTCAGCCGTGAAGATCTGGTAGCTGAAATCAAAGCGGGCATCGCGAAAGGCAAAAAACATGCGATCGTGGCTATCACCGAGCACATCTGTGACGTAGACGAGCTGGCGAAGTACATCGAAACCGAAACCAAGCGTGAAACCCGTGCAACCGTACTGGGGCACATCCAGCGTGGCGGTTCCCCTGGCCCGTACGACCGTATTCTGGCGTCCCGTATGGGCGCGTACGCAATCGAACTGCTGCTGCAGGGCCACGGCGGCCGCTGCGTCGGTATTCAGAACGAGAAACTGGTTCACCATGACATCATCGACGCGATTGAAAACATGAAGCGTCCGTTCAAAGGTGACTGGCTGGACTGCGCGAAAAAACTGTACTGATCGGCGTTTGGTTTGTGCCGGGTGGCGGCTTCGCCTTACCCGGCCTACAAAAGCACGGTTCGTAGGCCCGGTAAGCGAAGCGCCACCGGGCTTTTTTTGTCTGCACCATTTGCCTTTTTATTCCACTATGTTATAGCCAATCTTTTTTTATTCTTTAATCCTCGATTCGCTTTCTGGCACGCTGCATTCATCAAAACACTACACAAGAGAGCTGGGCGATGAATAAATGGGGCGTGGGTTTAACATTATTGCTGGCATCGACCAGCGTTCTGGCTAAGGATATCCAGTTACTGAACGTGTCATACGACCCGACGCGTGAACTGTATGAACAATACAACAAAGCGTTTGCGGCACACTGGAAGCAGGAAACCGGCGACAATGTCGTGGTTCGCCAGTCTCACGGTGGTTCTGGCAAGCAGGCGACCTCCGTCATCAACGGTATTGAAGCCGACGTGGTGACCCTGGCGCTGGCCTACGATGTTGACGCGATCGCCGAGCGTGGCCGTATCGACAAAAACTGGATCAAACGCCTGCCGGATAACTCCGCGCCCTACACCTCGACCATCGTTTTCCTGGTACGTAAAGGCAACCCGAAACAGATCCATGACTGGAATGACCTGATTAAGCCGGGCGTGTCAGTTATTACCCCTAACCCGAAAAGCTCCGGCGGCGCACGCTGGAACTATCTGGCCGCCTGGGGCTATGCACTGCACCACAACAACGGTGACCAGGCTAAAGCCCAGGAGTTCGTGAAAGCGCTGTACAAAAACGTCGAAGTGCTGGACTCCGGCGCGCGCGGTGCAACCAACACCTTCGTGGAGCGCGGCATTGGTGACGTGCTGATTGCGTGGGAAAACGAAGCCCTGCTGGCGACCAACGAACTGGGTAAAGATAAGTTTGAGATCGTGACCCCAAGCGAATCTATTCTGGCTGAGCCGACCGTCTCTGTTGTCGATAAAGTGGTTGAGAAGAAAGACACCAAAGCGGTGGCGGAAGCCTACCTGAAGTACCTCTACTCGCCGGAAGGTCAGGAGATTGCAGCGAAGAACTTCTACCGTCCACGCGATGCGGCTGTGGCGAAGAAATATGACGGCGAATTCCCGAAACTGAAGCTCTTCACCATTGATGATGTTTTCGGTGGCTGGACGAAAGCGCAGAAAGAGCACTTCTCTAACGGCGGCACCTTTGACCAGATCAGCCAGCGCTGAACATAAATAAACGACACGGTGACCCGGCGTGAGAAATCCGCCGGGTTTTTTATTTGGTCATCATTTTGCGTTACTCTTTTGCCTCTATTGAAAACAGGGAACGCGTCGTGAAAAAAATTATCTTATTGATCCTCATTGTCATCGCCCTTGCCGCTGGCGGCTGGTACTGGATGAAAGCGGGTAATCCGAATGCGTTGCGACATATCGTTCTCGACCAATGCCTGCCAAATCAACTGCAACACCGTAACCCGGCACCGTGTGCGCAGGTGAAGCCTGACGCAGGCTATGTAGTCTTTAAAGACCGCAACGGGCCGCTGCAATACCTGCTGATGCCGACATATCGCATCAACGGCACCGAAAGCCCGCTGTTGACCGAAGCGCATACGCCGAACTTTTTCTGGCTGGCCTGGCAGTCGCGAAGCTTTATGACCCTGAAGCGTGGAAGCGAGGTGCCCGACAGCGCCATTTCACTGACGATTAACTCGCCGACAGGGCGCACGCAGAACCATTTTCACATTCATATCTCCTGCCTGCGCCCGGACGTGCGCGAGAAGCTGAACGCCGCGCAGGGAGAAATCAGCACCCAATGGCTACCCCTTCCTGGCGGCCTGGAAGGGCATGAGTATCTTGCTCGTCGGGTGACGGAGAATGAACTGGTGCAGCGCAGCCCGTTTATGATGCTGGCTGAAGAGCTGCCGGAAGCGCGCGACCATATGGGGCGCTTCGCGCTGGCAATGGCGCAGCAGTCAGATGGTTCGTTTGTGTTGCTGGCCACCGAGCGCAACCTGCTGATGCTTAACCGCGCGTCGGCTGAGGAACTGCAGGATCATCAATGCGCTATCCTTAATTGACCGCACCATAAATAGCGTTTACTCGCCCTGCCTGTCGCCGTAGACTTGCTGAAAAATTCTACAGGAGACAGGTATGTCGCTCTGGTCAACGTATCCTCTGTTGCTGCCTTCACTGATTGTGGGCGTCACCATCGTACTATGGGCGACGTCGCTATTGCCGGAGTTCATTACCGCGCTGCTGTTCTTCACGGCGGCAATGACTGCGAAGATCGCCCCGCCGGAGGTGATTTTCGGCGGTTTTGCCTCGTCGGCTTTCTGGCTGGTCTTCAGCGGATTCGTGCTCGGCGTAGCGATACGTAAAACCGGGCTGGCGGACCGGGCCGCCCGGGCGCTGTCAGCAAAGCTCACCGACTCCTGGGTATTAATGGTAGCGAGCGTGGTGCTGCTGAGCTATGCGCTGGCGTTTGTGATGCCATCGAATATGGGACGTATTGCGCTGCTGATGCCGATTGTCGCCGCAATGGCGAAACGCGCCGGTATCGCCGACGGCTCCCGCGCCTGGTTTGGTCTGGCGCTGGCGGTAGGGTTCGGGACGTTCCAGCTTTCGGCGACGATTCTGCCCGCTAACGTGCCTAACCTGGTGATGAGCGGTGCGGCGGAAGGCTCGTACGGCATCCACCTGAACTATGTCCCGTATCTGCTGCTGCACACGCCGGTGCTGGGCATTCTTAAAGGCCTGATCCTGATTGGCCTGATCTGCTGGCTTTTTCCCGGCAGCCCAAAACCGCCGAAGGAACAGGCGCCGTCTGAGTCTATGGGGCGGGACGAAAAGCGTCTTGCCTGGCTGCTGGCGGTGGTGCTGGGGATGTGGGTGACGGAGAGCTGGCACGGCGTGGGGCCCGCCTGGACCGGGCTGGCGGCGTCGGTCATCGTTATGCTGCCGCGCATCGGTTTTATCACCGGGGAGGAGTTTTCTGCGGGGGTGAATATGCGCACCTGTATCTACGTTGCCGGTATTCTGGGGCTGGCGATCGTCGTGACGCAAACCGGTATCGGCACGGCGGTGGGCGAGGCGTTGCTCCGTATTATGCCGCTCGATGCAGACCGACCGTTCACCAGCTTCCTGGCGCTGACCGGTATTACCACCGCACTCAACTTCATCATGACCGCCAACGGCGTTCCGGCGCTGTATACCACCCTGGCGCAGAGCTTCTCGGATGCGACCGGCTTCCCGCTGCTGTCGGTGCTCATGATTCAGGTGCTGGGCTATTCTACGCCGCTGCTGCCGTATCAGGCGTCGCCGATCGTGGTGGCGATGGGGTTAGGAAAAGTGCCTGCCAGGGCGGGGATGGTGCTCTGTCTGGCGCTGGCGGTGGCAACGTATCTGGTGCTGCTGCCGCTGGATTATCTGTGGTTTAGCCTGCTGGGACGGCTGTAAAAAAGCCCGGTGGCGCTGACGCTTACCGGGCCTCCAGAACCGTAGGGCGGGTTAGCAAAGCGCCACCCGCCACAAAGGCAATTACGCCTGTTTAGCCGCTTCTGCCGCTTTAACGATCACCGCAAAAGCGTCCGCTTTCAGGGATGCACCGCCAACCAGCGCGCCATCGATGTCTGGCTGGGTGAACAGCTCAGCAGCGTTAGACGCGTTAACGGAACCGCCGTACTGGATGATCACTTGCTCAGCCACTTTGGCGTCAGCTTTCGCAATGTGGTCACGGATGAATTTGTGAACCGCCTGAGCCTGCGCAGGGGTGGCTGATTTGCCGGTACCGATCGCCCAGACTGGCTCGTAAGCGATAACCGCGCCTTCGAACGCTGCTGCGCCCTGCGTTTTCAGCACTGCGTCGATCTGACGTGCGCACACTTCTTCAGTTTTGCCCGCTTCGTTTTCTGCTTCGGTTTCACCGATGCACAGAACCGGGATCAGACCCTGCTCTTTCAGCACGGCGAATTTCTTCGCGATGAACTCGTCGGATTCTTTGTGATAGGTGCGACGCTCGGAGTGGCCGATGATGATGTATTTCGCGCCGATATCTTTCAGCATTTCAGCGGACGTTTCACCGGTGAACGCGCCAGACAGGTTAACGTCAACGTTCTGCGCGCCCAGAATGATGTGGCTGCCGTCAGCGGCACGTTTAGCCAGATCCAGGTACATATCCGGCGGAGCGATAGCAACCGCGCAGCCGGTCACGCCAGCCAGCTCTTTACGCAGGTTCGCAACCAGTTCGTTTACCATGTGGCGGCTGCCGTTCAGTTTCCAGTTACCCATCACTAAAGGATGTCGCATTTCAATTCTCCACGCTCAATAAGCGAATTAAGGAATATGGCCACCCTGTCGGGCAGCATGGTCTGTGAATCAGTATAGAGATTTTCCCTCGAAAGGCTTTGCTTTTTGTCATTAATTCGCCCCGCCGAGGGTGTCAGATAGTGCCAGCTTAATCGGTTCAACAGCGAAGGTCAGTCCTTTTTCGCCGTTGTCCGCCACCACATAGCGGATCGCGCCTTCGGTATCGGCGTAGTAACGCTTGTTTTTACCGGCGGTGAGGAGTTTTTGCAGCTTTTGCTGGCTTTGCTTTTTCGTCAGCGCAGGGGTAAACGCCTGCAATACCGCGCTCATGTACTCCAGCGCTTTCGCCTTCGCGGCTTTCTGCTCTGGGCCCTGTATTGGCAGCCAGGTGATTTGCATGCTTTTGATTTTTAACGTCCCGCGCTCCAGCGCCGTGGAGGCATACAAATTCTCGTTAATCTTGCTTGCCGCACGGGTCAGGGTAGGCGTGTCGCGGGGGCCATCAATGGCACGAAACTCATCCAGCGGCAGCGTGGGGTTGGCCTGATTGAAGGCTTCACGAAACTGGCTGATGGACTGATCGAACGACGGTGCGCCCGCCAGCAGGTACGGTGCTGTGGTCGGGGCTGTGGTTTCGGCGGCGTGCAGGGTAAAACCCGCGCTGAGCAGCGCTAAACACAGGAATAGAGAATGTGCCGAACTTTTCATCAACATTGTCCCTGGCCGTAAGTGCTCATGATTAAAACGATATCTGGTCGGCTTGTCAAAAGGTCACAACTCCAGGGTAAAATGCGGGCTAAACGATAATAAGGAACCTTACATGACCATACAGCAGTGGCTGTTTTCATTCAAAGGGCGTATTGGACGCCGTGATTTCTGGATCTGGATGGTGACGTGGGTTGTCGCCATGCTGCTTCTGTTTTTCGTCGCCTATAACGCGTGGCTGAGCACGCAAACGGCGGCCTTCGCGCTGGTCTGCCTGCTCTGGCCAACGGCGGCTGTCGTGGTGAAACGCCTGCACGATCGCGGTCGTTCCGGCGCGTGGGCATTTCTGATTATTCTGGCGTGGATGCTGGTGGCGGGAAACTGGGCGATGCTTCCGTCCATCCTGCCGTGGGTGGTGGGCAGGCTGCTGCCGTCGGTCATCTTCGTGATGATGATTGTCGATCTGGGCGCGTTTATTGGCACCCAGAGCGAAAACAAATACGGTAAAGACACCGTTGAGGTGAAATACCGCTGATCACCAGTAGTGTTCGGCGGTCATATGGCCCGGTCGGCGGCGAAGATGTTTCGTCATCTGCCGGGTATCCTTCAGAAGCTGCTGCGTGTCGCGTACCATCTGCGGGTTGCCACACAGCATGACGTGGCTGGTTTCAGCCGTCATCGGTAAACCCACCGCCTCTTCCAGGGCACCATTCTCAATTAACGCCGGCACGCGACCGGTCAGCGTTCCTGCTACGGTTTCGCGGCTGACCACCGTCTGAATCTTTAACTTTCCGCCGTACTGCTGTTCCAGCGCCTGCATCTGCGGCAGGTAGCTCAGGTCTGCGGCGTAGCGCGCAGCGTGAACCAGCACGATGTTTTTAAAACGCTCCAGGTCTTTGCCGTACTGCAAAATAGAGAGATAAGGGCCGATGGCCGTACCGGTTGCCAGCATCCAGAGCGTGTCACAATCCGGGATCTCTTCGAGCACAAAGAAGCCTGCTGCTTCACTCACGATTTGCACCTCGTCGCCGGGCTTGAGGGCGGCAAGGCGCGGGCTGAGTTTACCGTCAGGAACGGTGACCAGATAGAACTCGAGATCCGGGTTATCAGGCGCGTTAACGTAAGAGTAGGCGCGCTGCACGCGCTCGCCGTCGACATCCAGCCCCAGCTTCGCAAATTGCCCGGCTTTAAACGGGTGGACGGGAGCATGCAGGGTGAGACTAAATAGCGCATCGGTCCAGAACTGTATCTTTGTGACTTTACCTGTTACCCAGTCCGCCATGATCTTCTCCTGTGCTGTTTCTCTGTTCTATCTTCCGTACTTAACGGGGAGATTTCCAGCCCATTTGGGCCGGAAAGCTCTATCGATCAAACGGTTTTACAGAATGTGCGTCTGTACGTCCGGGTCTTTGCGGTCGAGATAGTGGATAGACTGGATGCGGCGAATGGTGCGTGATTTACCGCGGATCAGCAGCGTTTCAGTGGTGGCCATATTGCCCTTGCGGCTGATGCCGTCCAGCAGATCCCCTTTGGTGATACCTGTCGCCGAGAAGACCACGTTATCGCTGCGCGCCATATCATGCAGCGCCAGCACTTTGTTGGCCTCGATGCCCATCGCTTCGCAGCGTGCCAGCTCGTTTTCCCCGATACGGCGGTTCTCGTCGCTGTCGCCTTTCACCTCATGACGCGGCAGCAGGCGTGCCTGCATATCGCCGTCCAGCGCGCGGATCACGGCTGCAGAGACTACGCCTTCCGGCGCGCCGCCGATGCCGTACAGCACGTCTACTTCGCTGTCCGGCATGCAGGTCAGGATCGAGGCGGCAACGTCACCATCCGGAATGGCAAACACGCGCACGCCGAGCTTTTGCATCTGCGCGATGGTGGCGTCGTGGCGCGGTTTGGCCAGAATGGTGACGGTGAGTTCGCTCAGCGGTTTGTTCAGCGCGCTGGCGACGTTATGCAGGTTCTCTTCCAGCGGCAGGCTAAGGTCGATTGCGCCTTTCGCACCAGGACCGACAATCAGCTTTTCCATGTACATATCCGGCGCGTTGAGGAAGCAGCCCTTATCGCCCACGGCCAGCACCGCCAGGGCGTTGGCCTGACCCATTGCGGTCATGCGCGTACCTTCGATCGGGTCGACGGCGATATCCACGGCATCGCCTTTGCCGGTACCGACTTTTTCACCGATGTAGAGCATTGGCGCTTCGTCGATCTCGCCTTCGCCGATCACGATGGTGCCGTCGATGTTGACCTGGTTAAGCACAATGCGCATGGCATGGACGGCTGCGCCGTCTGCGGTATTTTTGTCACCACGACCCAGCCACTTATAGCCTGCAAGGGCAGCCGCTTCGGTGACGCGGGAAAACTCGATAGCAAGTTCACGTTTCATGAGGTACTCGTACAATCAAAAGGAATTGCACGAAGTTTATCACAGAGTGGGGAGGGGCGAGGGGACCGGTGCGGTCCGGGCCCCTCACCCTGACCCTCTCCCCAGGGGAGAGGGAATATATGATTACTCTTCGTGCTCTTCCCACGCCAGGGCGCGTTTCACCGCTTTCTTCCAGCCGCTGTAGCGGAAGTTACGCTCGGTGGTTTCGATGCCAGGGCGGAATTCGCGTTCGATCACCGCTTTTTCCTGCAGCTCGTCCAGGTTCTGCCAGAAGCCTACCGCCAGACCGGCAAGGTACGCCGCGCCCAGCGCCGTGACTTCACGCACTTCAGGACGCTCAACGCGGGTGCCCAGAATGTCGGACTGGAACTGCATCAGGAAGTTATTCGCTACCGCACCGCCGTCCACGCGCAGGGCGTGCAGACGAATGCCGGAGTCCGCCTGCATCGCTTCCAGCACGTCGCGCGTCTGGTAGGCGATGGATTCCAGGGTGGCGCGAATAATGTGGTTAGAGTTAACGCCACGCGTCAGGCCAAAAATTGCGCCGCGTGCATACGGATCCCAGTACGGCGCGCCCAGACCGGTGAATGCAGGCACCACGTACACGCCGTTGGTGTCTTTCACTTTGGTCGCGAAGTACTCGGAGTCGAACGCATCGCTGATCAGCTTCATCTCGTCGCGCAGCCACTGGATAGACGCACCGGCCATGAACACCGCACCTTCCAGGGCATAGTTCACTTCGCCGCGTGGTCCACAGGCGATGGTGGTCAGCAGGCCGTTTTCTGATTTCACCGCTTTCTCGCCGGTGTTCATCAGCATAAAGCAGCCGGTGCCGTAGGTGTTCTTCGCCATCCCTTCTTTGACGCACAGCTGGCCGAACAGCGCCGCCTGCTGGTCACCGGCAATACCGGCGATAGGAATACGGGTGCCGCCTTTACCGCCGATGTTGGTCTGGCCGTAAACCTCAGAAGACTTGCGCACGTCAGGCAGCATCGCACGTGGGATATCCAGCGCGTCCAGCATCTTGTCATCCCACTCCAGGGTGTTGATGTTGAACAGCATGGTACGCGAGGCGTTGGTGTAGTCGGTGACGTGGACGCGTCCCTGGGTCATCTTCCAGATAAGCCAGGTGTCGACGGTGCCGAACAGCAGCTCGCCGCGTTTTGCACGTTCGCGTGAACCTTCCACGTGGTCGAGGATCCACTTCACTTTGGTGCCAGAGAAATACGGGTCAACCACCAGACCGGTGGCGCTGCGCACGTACTCTTCCATGCCGTCGCGCTTCAGCTGCTCGCAGATCTCAGAGGTACGGCGGCACTGCCAGACGATGGCGTTGTAAATAGGCTTACCGGTTTCACGTTCCCAGACAATCGTCGTTTCACGCTGGTTAGTGATACCAATCGCGGCAATCTCGTCGGAACTGATATCGGCTTTTGCCAGCACTTCGACCAGCGTGGAGCTTTGTGACGCCCAGATCTCCATTGGGTCGTGTTCGACCCAGCCTGGACGAGGATAAATTTGCTCAAATTCGCGCTGTGACACGCTGACGATGTTCGCGTCATGATCCATTACGACAGCGCGGGAGCTGGTAGTGCCCTGGTCGAGCGCAACGATATATTTTTTTTCGGTCATGGTATGTGTCCCGTAGTCAGATTACAGCGAAGCTTTTTGTTGTGCGGTAGAAGTCGTTTCCTTCTCCTCTTCCACACAGGTGTCGCACGGTAAATGGCGACCAATTAATTTGCGGTAGCTGAACGCACCCAGCGCAGCCCCGACAACTGGCGCAAACAGCGGTACCAGGAAGTAAGGAATGTCTTTGCCACCGGTGAAGGCGACGTCGCCCCAGCCTGCGATAAAGGCGAACGCTTTAGGTCCGATATCACGCGCCGGGTTCATCGCGAAGCCGGTCAGCGGGCCCATGGAGGCACCAATCACCGCAATCAGCAGGCCAATCAGCAGTGGGGCCAGCGGGCCGCGCGGAATGCCGTTTCCGTCGTCGGTCAGCGCCAGGATAACGCCCATCAGAATAGCGGTAATCACCATTTCAACTGCGAACGCCTGCACAAAATTGATATGCGGGTTTGGATAGGTTGAGAAGATGCCTGCCAGATCCAGACTTTCGACGCTGCCGCGCACCATATGATGCGTCTGTTCGAAGTCGATGAAAAGATTGTAATAAAGCCCGTAAACTAACGCCGCTGCGCAAAACGCGCCGGCAAACTGAGAAAGAATGAAAGGAACTACTTTGCGTCCGTCGAAGCACGCGAACAGCCACAGTGCGATAGTCACCGCCGGGTTAAGATGTGCACCAGACACCCCTGCAGTCAGGTAGATGGCCATCGCCACGCCCAGACCCCAGATGATACTGATTTCCCACTGACCAAAACTGGCACCCGCCACTTTCAGTGCAGCGACACAGCCCACTCCGAAGAATATCAACAACCCGGTACCAAGGAACTCGGCAATGCACTGGCCTTTTAAGGTTGATGTCTGACTCATAATCGGAATCCTGAAGAAATTGATGTTTATTGTTAGCATGGCCGCCCGTGACAGCCACGATGCCCTGTAGACATAGTGTTAATTTATCGTTAACGAGCAAAAACGAGAAATATCGAAATCGAAATGTGTGGTCTGCGTCAATAAAATGAGCGTTTTCGCGCCATAAAGCACATTTTTGCAGCAGTACAGGATCAGTACAGGAAGGTGAGCTGAATCATTTCATTAACGAATCAGTTAACAATTTAGGGGTATATGACGCGAACGCACCAGGACCAGACCTAAAAGTGTTGCAAACCGCGATCTGCGCGGTGTGTCGCTGGACACAGAGCGCCGCGCTCCATACAATCGACGGTATATGTCGTGCGCGTTTATGTTAAAGCGTCGCCTTGCAATTCAGGAGAGGTAGCATCATGTCTTTAGAAGTGTTTGAGAAACTGGAATCGAAAGTACAGCAGGCGATTGACACCATCACCCTGCTGCAGATGGAAATTGAAGAGCTGAAAGAGAAGAACAGCAGCCTGGCGCAGGAAGTACAGAACGCGCAGCACAGCCGCGAAGAACTGGAGCGCGAAAACAACCAGCTGCGCGAACAGCAGAACGGCTGGCAGGATCGCCTGCAGGCGCTGCTGGGACGTATGGAAGAAGTCTGATTCCCACTGGGATGAACTGAACAGGCCGGGTAAGGCGATGCCGCTACCCGGCTTTTTTTATGGTTCTCGCTGACTGACACCCAACCATAAAAAAGGCCGCCAAAGGCGGCCTTAACGCTACTTGTCCTGCGCTATCATAGTAAAAGCAACGAACACATTCGGTTCATCACTCTTTACAACGAGTACGCTGGCGACAATGAACGCGATACATAAATAGCGTTTCATTATGCGGTCCCTGCAGCTAACCGCTCCACCGTTCACCACCGGTGATAAGTCGGTGGACACAAGCCTGATCAAGGGTTGCTTTACGGTTGTGAAGACACCTTTCCCTGGACCGATGCCCATGTGCGAGATGGCGGAAAGGGACGCAGCATCATAGTAAGCAACAGCAGCGTAGTTAAGGTCTGTATAGATAATTAGGAATTTATAAAGGGTCGAGGGGATTACCTGAGATTTGAACCAGGGTAAGATAAAAAACTTGGTCAAAGGTTGCAAGCCTTCCCAACGGACCGCGAATCCCGAGGGATAAAAAAACCGCCACATTGCTGTTGGCGGTTTTTTTATGGTCCACGCTTACGGTTTTATTACTCAATATCCAGCGGATCTTCGGAAAGGATAATGCCGGTATTATCGGCGTAGAGATGGTCGCCGGAGAAGAAGGTCACGCCGCCGAAGTTAACGCGCACGTCGCTTTCGCCGATGCCGTCACCTGCCGCCCCTACCGGTATGGCCGCGATGGCCTGAATCCCGATATCCAGGTCTTCCAGATCGTCCACCTGGCGCACGGAACCGTACACCACTATGCCTTCCCACTCGTTTTGTGCGGCAATACCGGCCAGTTCAGCATCAATCAATGCGCGGCGTACGGAACCACCGCCATCGACCACCAGTACGCGGCCACGGCCGTTCTGTTCGAGCAGATCGTACAACAACCCGTTATCCTCGAAACATTTCACCGTGACGATCTGTCCGCCAAACGACGACCGCCCACCAAAGTTGGAGAACAGCGGTTCAACGACGTTGACATCTTCCTGGTAGATGTCACAAAGCTCGGAGGTATCGTATTTCATAGGTTTAACGCTCAGTTGCTGCGAATGTGTTCAGTATATCGTGCGAAATGCGTTGTTGGCAAAATCATCAATTGTTAATTGATATTTGTCAGCTAACTGAGCGTCTGGCTTAAGACAATCCCGATGACGAACAACAGGTTAGTCAGCAGCGCGCCTTTTACCGTGCGCTCCAGCATCGGCGGCATGGCGGCCGGGCTGCGTTCACGCATCACAAAACGGGCCTGCTTAATCAGCAGCGGCGCGGCAAGCACAAACAGCCAGCCCCACAGACTGTGCAGGGAAATCAGGTTAAACAGCGCCAGGCAGACCAGAGCACCCATCAGCAGGCAGGCATGGTAGCGACGCGCATTCATCGGCCCCAGACGGACCGCCAGGGTGTTTTTGCCGTTCTCCCGGTCGCTGTCGATATCGCGCAGGTTGTTGATGTTGAGCACCGCGGTCGCCAGCAGACCGCAGGCGGTCGCAGGCAGGAACAGCGCAGGGATCACCGTATGCGCCTGTAAGTACCAGCTTCCCATCACGCTCAGCCAGCCGAAGAACACCAGTACGGAGATATCCCCGAGTCCAATGTAGCCGTAAGGACGCGTGCCGACGGTGTAGGTGATGGCTGCGATAATGGCCAATAAGCCCAGCACCAGGAAGCCAATAAAATCGCTGGGGGTCTTAGACGCCACTGTCACCAGCGCCAGACCCGATAAACAGATCAGCACCACGGTGATAATCAGCGCGCGCTTCATCTGCGCCTGGGTAATCACCCCTTTTTGCATCCCACGCAGCGGCCCGATACGGTCAGGTTTGTCGCTGCCTTTCACCGCGTCGCCATAGTCGTTGGCGAGGTTGGAGAGAATTTGCAGCAGGCCGGCGGTAATCAATGCCAGCGCGGCAACCAGCGGATCGAAATAACCCTGCCACCAGGCAAGCGCCGTACCGACGATAATCGCGGTAAAGGCCAGAGGGAGTGTTTTAGGGCGCAGACTTTCGAGCCACGCCTGAGTACGGCTGATGTCAGTCATAAGTATTTAGCCAATAAAAATGGGGGCATTAGCCCCCATTAAACGTGATGAGAATCCAGTAACCGCGATTATAGGATAAAACGGCTCAGATCTTCATCTGCCACTAACGCATCCAGATGTTTACTCACATATTCTGCGTCAATGGTAACGGTTTGACCGTTCAGATCGCTCGCGTCGTAAGAGATATCTTCCACCAGGCGTTCCAGCACGGTATGCAGACGACGCGCACCGATGTTTTCGGTGGTTTCGTTCACCTGCCATGCAGCCTGGGCAATACGTTTGATACCGTCTTCGGTGAACTCGAGGTTCACGCCTTCGGTTGCCATCAGCGCTTTGTACTGAACGGTTGCAGAGGCGTTTGGCTCGGTCAGGATACGTTCGAAGTCTTCGGTAGTCAGCGCCTGCAGCTCAACGCGGATAGGCAGACGGCCCTGCAGTTCCGGGATTAGATCCGACGGGCTGGCAACCTGGAAGGCACCTGATGCGATAAACAGGATGTGGTCCGTTTTCACCATGCCGTGCTTGGTTGAGACGGTGCAGCCTTCTACCAGCGGCAGCAGGTCGCGCTGAACGCCTTCGCGGGATACATCCGGGCCGGAGCTGTTGCCGCCGCGCTTACAAATTTTGTCGATTTCGTCGATAAACACGATACCGTGCTGCTCAACCGCGTCGATAGCGTCCTGCTTCAGCTCTTCCGGATTCACCAGCTTCGCCGCTTCTTCTTCAATCAGCAGCTTCATCGCGTCTTTGATTTTCAGCTTACGCGTTTTTTGCTTCTGACCGCCCAGGTTCTGGAACATGGACTGCAGCTGGCTGGTCATCTCTTCCATGCCCGGAGGTGCCATGATTTCCACACCCATTGGCGCGGCAGCGAGATCGATCTCAATCTCTTTATCATCCAGCTGGCCTTCACGCAGTTTTTTGCGGAACGCCTGACGCGCAGCGGACGGTTCCGCCTGCTGTTCAGCCTGACCCCAGTTGTTTTTTGCCGGTGGGATCAGCACGTCGAGAATGCGCTCTTCGGCCATCTCTTCCGCACGGTAGCGGTTTTTCTCAATGGCCTGGACGCGCACCATTTTGATCGCCGAGTCGGTCAGATCGCGGATGATGGAGTCCACTTCTTTACCCACATAGCCCACTTCGGTGAACTTGGTGGCTTCAACTTTGATGAACGGTGCGTTGGCCAGCTTCGCCAGACGACGGGCGATTTCGGTTTTACCGACGCCGGTCGGGCCGATCATCAGAATGTTTTTCGGCGTCACTTCGTGGCGCAGCTCTTCGTCAAGCTGCATACGACGCCAGCGGTTACGCAGGGCGATAGCCACGGAACGCTTGGCGTTATCCTGGCCGATAATGTGTTTGTTCAGTTCGCTGACAATTTCGCGTGGGGTCATTTCAGACATGGGAGATCCTTACGCTTTGGAGGTCAATTCTTCGATGGTGTGGTTGTGGTTGGTATAGATGCAGATATCACCTGCAATATCCAACGCCTTCACCGCGATATCACGCGCATTCATGTCGGTATTTTCCAACAGTGCGCGGGCAGCAGCCTGGGCATAAGGGCCGCCAGAGCCGATGGCAATCAGGTCATTTTCCGGCTGAATCACATCACCGTTACCGGTGATGATCAGCGAAGCGGTTTCATCGGCGACCGCCAGCAGCGCTTCGAGCTTGCGCAGCATGCGGTCGGTACGCCAGTCTTTCGCCAGCTCAACGGCGGCTTTCACCAGATGACCCTGGTGCATTTCCAGTTTACGTTCAAACAGTTCAAACAGCGTGAAGGCATCTGCCGTGCCGCCTGCAAAACCGGCGATCACTTTGTCGTTGTAGAGACGACGCACTTTCTTCACGTTGCCTTTCATGACGGTATTACCCAGCGTGGCCTGGCCATCACCGGCGATTACCACATGGCCGTTACGGCGTACACTTACTATTGTTGTCACGAGCAGACCCCCTGGTTACAGAATCGGGAAACAGAAGCCCTGAGCCTGTGCCCAGGGCTGAATTAAATGATAGATGGGGGGGATTTTGGGGGTTTCAACCCCCGGAGGCGAGTCGAATGCAGTTTGTGTGACCGGCGATTTTCAAACGAGAAAGGGTGCCATCGGCATTTTCTTTGCCTTTGACCGGACCAATCACCACGCGATTCCAGCCGTTATTGGTGGTAATACGCGAATCAAACCCTTCAAAGGCCAGCTGTGCGCGCACCGTTTCCGCCTGCTCCGCACCTTTGAACGAACCGCACTGTACCATCCAGCGACGTTCGTCTTTTTTCTCCGCCGTCTGCTTCGGCGCTTCGGTCTCTTTCGTGACCGGCGCGGCCTGCTGCGTTTTCGGCTGCTGGGCGGTGGTGTGCGCTGGCGTCTGGAGCAGATCCTGATACGGCTGAGCCGCCTGCTTCTGCGGCTGTGTTTTAGGCTGCTGCTGGACAGGCTGAGACTGCACCGTACGCGTCGGCTGCTGATACGGCTGTTCCGTTACCCGCGGCTGTGCCTTAGGCTGCTGTACCGGCTGGGTTTGCGCCCACTGCTGTTGCTGCTGAATCTGCTGTTGTGCCTGGCGACGCTGCAGTGTTTGCTGACGCTGTTCCGGCGTCTGCTCATTCCACGGCACTTCGTTCAGCTGCGTAGGCTGCTGGCGCATATCGGCCTGCATTTGTGCCAGCAGCTGACGCTGTTCATCCGTCAGCTGATTCGCATTCTGCACTTCACCACCCGCAGAAGGTTCGGTTGGCGCACGTACCCCAGGCTGACGGCTTTCCAGCTCTTTGATATAGCGCCAGCGCTCTTCAGGCTTCGGAGGGAGGCCATTTCCGGCGACTTTACTGGCCTGAAGCGCCTCAGACTCTTCTTTTTTATGGTGCGTGATAAAGTACAGGCCACCAATAAAGGCGACGACTACAGCCGCAGCAATAGCGACCATTGCTGGCGAGACAGCAGGCAGGTTACGTTGCTTTTTTCTTGAGCTACTCTTTTTGCGTCGCGAAGGTGCCGGCTGGCCGCGACGTACATAATCTCGTTGTGCCACTATCGTTTCGCTGTATTTATTCGTTCGTCAGTCCGCCATGTTACTTAAGCGGCGGGGCTTTGACCAGATAAGGGTATCCGAAAGACGTTTACTTTAAGTCAATGCCTGGGTCGTGCCGCGGACGATCAGTTCGCAGTCCAGCAACCGTGAACCGCTGCTAACTGTTTGACCGTGAAGCTGATCCAGCAGAAGCAGCATCGCTTCGCGGCCGATTTGGTAGCGCGGCTGAGCGACCGTTGAGAGCGGCGGATCGCAAAATTCCGAAAGCGAAATATTATCAAAACCGA
Source organism: Enterobacter sp. EC_64 (assembly GCF_019584165.1). NCBI lineage: Bacteria > Pseudomonadati > Pseudomonadota > Gammaproteobacteria > Enterobacterales > Enterobacteriaceae > Enterobacter > Enterobacter sp. EC_64. Next base: position 29,943 of record NZ_VDAS01000019.1, on the reverse strand, counting down.
TGATGGATAAATCTTTCGGTATGCGAAGGCCGCGGCGTTTGGCATACGATAATGCGCCCAGCGCCATCACGTCGCTGTGGCAAAATACGGCGGTTGGCGGCTCAGGCAGGTCCAGAAGTTTCTCCAGCGCCTGTCCACCGGCTGCGAAGGTAAAATCACCGCGCGCAATGTAGTGCGGATCGACGGTCACGCCGGTACGTCGCAGCGCCTGAACGTAACCCTGCAAACGGTAGTGACACAGCGGCATCTCTTCCGGTCCGGCGATGCAGCCAATACGCTTATGCCCCAGCTCCTGGAGATAGTTTACGGCGTTGAACGCGGCGGTAAGGTTATCGATATGGACCGTCGGCAGCTCCAGCTCTGGCGCAAACTCGTTGGCCATGACCATCGGCGGTAAATTACGCTGCTCTTCGATGCTGGCATCAAACGGCAGGCGAGAGCCAAGCAGCAGCATGCCGTCGATCTGCTTGGTGATAATGAGGTCGATGAAGGTTTTTTCCTGTTGGTTCTGATGGGCGCAGTCGCCAATCAGGACCAGGTACCCCTGCTCCGCCGCCGTGACTTCTATGCCGCGGATAATCTCGCTAAAGAAAGGGTCACAGATGTCCGGCACAATCACCAGGATGGTGCGCGACTCGTTGCGTTTGACGTTACGTCCCATTGCCTGCGGAAAATAGCCCACTTCAAGCGCAGCCTGCTCCACCCGGTTACGGGTCGCCTGGGAGACTTTATCCGGGTTCATTAATGCGCGGGATACTGTTGCCGTAGAGACCTGTGCTTTCTGGGCAACGTCTTTCATGGTCGCAGCCGCAACCTCTTTCCTGGACTTCAACGTCTTCTCCTCGCCTGAACACCGAACTGCGGACACCACCATTTTTACAGATAGTTAATGGAATCGGTTACAGAATTTTCATAAAAAGTGTGAGGCGCGTTAAATTTTTCGATCCGTCTTCAGCCTTCGATGGGATCGACGTCCAGTACCCACTTCACTTTTCGCGCTTCCGGCAGGGTGTTGATGAGCGCCAGCGTGCCGCTGACGATGTGCTGCAGGCGAATACGCGAGGGGTGCTGGAGTAAAATTTGCCAGCGAAAACGGCCGCCGCGTTTTGGCGCGAGGGCAGGCACCGGGCCCAAAATCCACAGCTGACTATCCACTAGCGGGCTGGCCTGCAGGAGGTTTCTCAGCTGCTGCAGGAAAAGTGGCGCCTGCTGGTTGTTATGATCTTCCGCGCGGATGATGACGTGGCTGGTCCACGGCGGTAGCTGCATGGTCTGGCGTTCGGCCAGCGCCTGCTCGGCAAAGGCGTCATAGCCTTTGTGCAGCAGGGTTTGCAGCAGCGGGTGCTCCGGGTGGTGCGTTTGCAACACCACTTCGCCCTGTTTACCGGCGCGTCCTGCACGCCCTGCAACCTGGGTGTAAAGCTGGGCGAAGCGCTCGGCGGAGCGGAAATCTGCCGAGAACAGCGCGCCGTCCACGTCCAGCAGGGCGACCAGCGTCACGTCCGGGAAGTGGTGGCCTTTGGCCAGCATCTGGGTGCCAATCAGGATGCGCGCGCCACCGCGATGCACTTCCGCCAGCTGCTGTTCGAGTGCGCCTTTGCGGCTGGTGGTGTCCCGGTCGATACGCGAAATCGGCACGTCCGGGAAAAAGGGCCCAAGCGCCTGCTCCAGCTGTTCCGTCCCCAGACCGACCGGCACAATATGCGTTGAGCCACACGACGGGCACTGGCGCGGCACCGGACGCTGGCTGTCGCAGTGGTGGCAGCGCAGATGACGCTGGGCCTGATGGAAGGTGTAGTAGTGATCGCAGCGCGGGCATTCGGCAATCCAGCCGCAGTCGTGGCACAGCAGGGCAGGTGCAAATCCGCGACGGTTGAGGAACAGAATGACCTGATTCCCCGCCTGCAAATGCTGGCGCATGCGGGTAATAAGCGCGGGCGCTAGCCCCGCCTGGACCTGCTGACCTTTCAAATCCAGCACGTGCTGAATGGCCGGACGGGCATTCCCCGCGCGACGCGTCAGGCGCAGCATGTGGTATTTACGCTGGCGCACGTTGTGCAGCGTTTCGAGCGCAGGCGTGGCGGATCCCAGAACAATAGGAATTTGCTCGCTGTGCGCGCGGTAGACGGCCAGATCGCGGGCGTGATAGCGCCAGCCTTCCTGCTGTTTATAGGAGCTGTCGTGCTCTTCGTCGATCACGATAACGCCAAGATTTTTAAACGGCGTGAACAGCGACGAGCGGGTGCCGATTACAATTGCCGCTTCGCCGTTTTTCGCTTTCAGCCAGGCGCTGAGTCGCTCGCTGTCATTCAGGCCTGAGTGCAGCACCTCAACCGGCGCGTTAAAGCGTTCGCGGAATCGGGCGATGGTTTGCGGCGTCAGGCCAATTTCCGGCACCATCACCAGCGCCTGTTTGCCCTGCGCGAGCACGTTTTCCAGCACGCTCAGGTAAACTTCGGTCTTGCCGGAACCGGTGACCCCAGCCAGCAGCCAGGCAGAGAAACGATCGGAGGCGCTATGAATTGCGCCTACCGCGGTGGCCTGCTCGGTATTCAGACGCAGGCGATCCCCTGAAACGGAGAAACTCTCCCGCCAGTCGTTAAGGGCAGGCGCCTCGCTTGCCAGGTCGCTCAGCCCTTTTTTTCTTAATGCCTGTAGCGCCGTTTCGCTGACCTCAAGCTCGTCGACCTGATGCCGCCAGATTTTCCCCTGACGCAGCGCCGCCAGCGCCTGCTGCTGTTTCTGCGAGCGCTTCAGGCTGTTGATGTCGACGGCCTGGCCTTCCTCCGTGGCAAACCAGTACCACATTGGCGCATGGCTGGCGCTCTTGCCCTGACGCAGCATAATTGGCAGGGCGTGGAACAGGACGTCGCCGATGGGGTGATGATAATAATCCGCCGCCCACAGCAGCAGTCGCCAGGTGCTGGTGGAGTAGACGGGCTCGCTGTCCAGCACCTCAACGACCGATTTCAGTTCGTTAAGCGGCAGTTCGCTCTTATCGCTGACGGAGACGACGATCCCCACGCGCTGCTGTTTGCCAAACGGCACGGTCACGCGACAGCCCGCTTTGGCGCTCATGCTGTCGGGCAGCAGATAGTCAAAGGTGCGGGGAAGCGGAACGGGCAGGGCAACGTGAGCGACGGGCATCGAATCTTCCTGACTTGAAAAGTGGCGCGTTAGTATACACATTAGTAAAAGCGGCGTGCGGATCAGTTTGCATACGTTGGTCAAATTCTGTATGATTCGCCGCCTTTGGTGTACTTTACGCCAAAGAACTTACAATCAACATCGCGTGGTGTCTGGCGTTAGGGCTGGAAGAGCGACGCGGCCTTAACTGAGGTTCTCCCATGAAAAAAGATATTCACCCGAAATACGAAATGATTACTGCAAACTGTTCTTGCGGTAACTCTATCCAGATCCGCTCTACCGTGGGTCACGATCTGAACCTGGACGTGTGCGGCAAATGCCACCCGTTCTACACTGGTAAGCAGCGTGATGTTGCAACCGGTGGCCGTGTTGACCGCTTCAACAAGCGTTTCAGCATCCCGGGCGCTAAATAAGTTTCCCGAAAAAAAGGCACCGCAAGGTGCCTTTTTTGTATCCGCTTCTCAGTATTCCCACGTCTCCGGGTCGATACCCAGTTCACGCATGATCACCTTCGCCTCTTCCGGGATTTCGTCACTACGCTCTTTGCGCAGATCGTCATCGTTCGGCAACGGTTGACCGGTAAACGCATGCAGAAACGCTTCGCACAGCAGTTCGCTGTTGGTTGCGTGGCGCAGGTTGTTCACCTGACGACGCGTACGTTCATCGGTGAGGATCTTCAACACCTTCAGAGGAATGGAAACCGTAATTTTCTTTACTTGCTCACTCTTCTTACCGTGCTCAGCGTATGGGCTGATATATTCGCCGCTCCATTCAGCCATGAGATACCTTTAATCCTCTCAGTCATTTATCTAAAGGTGCAAAACCGGTAACCACCCGTTTTGAACCGCAATCTTGCCTAGTTTACCGTAGAGACGATACCGTGGCACGGATATTGCCGCTGCAGCGTGCACTAAAGCATATAATTTTAACGGCTATTTGCGCATTGCTCAATCTATACGCAAAGAAGTTTAGATGTCCAGATGTATTGACGTCCATACTTTCAATGTTTACTCTGGTGCCTGACTTTTCACCTCATTCGCCAGGAAGCCCTCACCATGACGCGTAAACAGGCCACTATCGCAGTGCGTAGCGGATTAAATGATGACGAGCAGTACGGCTGCGTTGTCCCGCCCATTCATCTTTCCAGTACCTACAATTTCACCGGATTTAATGAACCCCGTGCGCATGACTACTCGCGTCGTGGCAACCCTACGCGTGATGTAACCCAGCGCGCGCTGGCCGAGCTGGAAGGGGGCGCAGGCGCCGTATTAACCAACACGGGGATGTCCGCCATTCACCTGGTGACCACGGTGTTCCTTAAACCCGGCGACCTGCTGGTTGCGCCGCACGATTGCTACGGCGGCAGCTATCGCCTGTTTGATAGCCTGGCAAAGCGCGGCTGCTATCGCGTGCTGTTTGTCGATCAAAACGATGAACAGGCGCTGAAACAGGCGCTGGCAGAGAAACCGAAGCTGGTTCTGGTAGAAAGTCCAAGCAATCCATTGTTGCGCGTTGTCGATATTGCGAAAATTTGTCAGCTCGCAAGGGATGCGGGAGCGATAAGTGTAGTGGATAATACGTTCCTCAGTCCGGCCCTTCAGAACCCACTCGCACTGGGTGCCGATCTGGTATTGCATTCATGCACTAAATATCTGAACGGCCATTCTGACGTGGTAGCAGGCGTGGTGATTGCCAAAGATCCTGACGTTGTCACCGAACTGGCATGGTGGGCCAATAATATTGGCGTCACCGCAGGCGCCTTCGACAGCTACCTGCTGTTGCGCGGCATCCGTACGCTGTCGCCGCGTATGGACGTGGCGCAGCGCAATGCTCAGGCGATTGTCGACTTCCTGAAAACCCAGCCGCTGGTGAAGAAGCTGTATCACCCGTCGCTGCCGGAAAATCAGGGGCACGAGATTGCCGCGCGCCAGCAGAAAGGGTTTGGCGCGATGTTAAGTTTTGAACTGGACGGTGACGAGCAAACGCTGCGTCGCTTCCTGAGCGGGCTGTCATTGTTTACGCTGGCGGAATCCTTAGGTGGGGTTGAAAGCTTGATCTCCCACGCCGCGACCATGACGCACGCAGGTATGGCACCCGAAGCACGTGCCGCCGCCGGGATTTCTGAGACGCTGCTGCGGATCTCAACCGGTATCGAAGATTCTGAAGATTTAATTGCCGATCTGGAAAATGGCTTCCGGGTCGCAGCCAAGGGGTAATCATGAGTGTGATAGCGCAGGCAGGGGCGAAGGGTCGTCAGCTGCACAAGTTTGGTGGTAGTAGTCTTGCTGATGTGAAATGTTACCTGCGTGTCGCAGGGATCATGACGGAATATTCACAGCCGGGTGACATGATGGTTGTCTCGGCGGCGGGCAGCACCACCAACCAGTTGATTAGCTGGCTGAAACTGAGCCAGACCGATCGCCTTTCTGCGCATCAGGTGCAACAGTCATTACGTCGCTATCAGAGCGAATTGATTGCCGGCCTGCTGCCTGCGGACGTGGCGGACGGGCTGATCAGCGCCTTCACGCACGATCTTGAGCGTCTGGCTGCCCTGCTGGACAGCGGCATTACCGATGCGGTGTATGCCGAAGTGGTGGGCCACGGTGAAGTATGGTCCGCGCGCCTGATGGCTGCGGTTCTGCAACACCTGGGTGTGGACGCCGCCTGGCTCGACGCGCGTGATTTCCTGCGTGCCGAACGCGCCGCGCAACCGCAGGTGGATGAAGGGTTATCCTACCCGCTGCTGCAACAGCTGCTGGTGCAACATCCCGGTAAACGCATTGTGGTTACCGGCTTTATCAGCCGCAGCAACGCGGGTGAAACCGTGCTGCTGGGCCGTAACGGCTCCGACTACTCGGCGACGCAAATCGGTGCTCTGGCGGGCGTGTCCCGCGTCACCATCTGGAGCGACGTGGCCGGTGTTTATAGCGCGGACCCGCGCAAAGTAAAAGATGCCTGCCTGCTGCCGCTGCTGCGCCTGGATGAAGCCAGCGAGCTGGCGCGTCTGGCGGCACCGGTGCTGCACGCCCGTACGCTGCAGCCGGTTTCCGGTAGCGATATTGACCTGCAGCTGCGCTGCAGCTACACCCCGGATCAAGGCTCCACGCGCATTGAGCGCGTGTTGGCCTCTGGTACCGGGGCGCGTATTGTTACGAGCCACGACGACATCTGCCTGATTGAGTTCCAGGTTCCTGCGGGCCAGGACTTCAGGCTGGCACATAAAGAGATCGACACGATCCTGAAACGCGCCCAGGTGCGTCCGCTGGCCGTGGGTGTTCATAATGACCGCCAGCTGCTGCAGTTCTGCTATACCGCAGAAGTGGCGGACAGCGCGCTGAAAATTCTGGATGAAGCAGGCCTGCCGGGCGAACTTCGCCTGCGTCAGGGGCTGGCGCTGGTGGCGATGGTGGGCGCGGGCGTCACCCGTAACCCGCTGCACTGCCACCGCTTCTGGCAGCAGCTGAAAGGCCAGCCGGTGGAGTTCACCTGGCAGTCGGAAGAGGGCATCAGCCTGGTTGCCGTTCTGCGCAAAGGGCCAACCGAAAGCCTGATTCAGGGTCTGCATACCTCTCTGTTCCGCGCGGAAAAACGTATCGGCCTGGTGCTGTTTGGTAAAGGCAACATCGGTTCCCGCTGGCTGGAGCTGTTCGCCCGCGAGCAGGTCACGCTCTCGGCGCGTACCGGGTTCGAATTCATTCTCGCAGGCGTGGTGGACAGCCGCCGCAGCCTGCTGAACTACGAAGGGCTGGATGCCAGCCGCGCGCTTGCCTTCTTTAATGATGAAGCCGTTGAACAGGATGAAGAGTCGCTGTTCCTGTGGATGCGCGCGCACCCGTATGACGATCTGGTGGTGCTGGACGTGACCGCCAGCGAACAGCTTGCCGATCAGTATCTTGATTTCGCCAGCCACGGTTTCCACGTCATCAGCGCCAACAAGCTGGCGGGGGCAAGCAGCACCGATAAATACCGCCAGATCCACGACGCGTTTGAAAAAACCGGCCGTCACTGGCTGTATAACGCCACCGTGGGCGCGGGCCTGCCGGTAAACCACACCGTGCGCGACCTGATTGAAAGCGGTGACAGCATTCTGGCGCTGAGCGGTATCTTCTCCGGTACGCTCTCCTGGCTGTTCCTGCAGTTTGACGGCACCGTGCCGTTCACTGACCTGGTGGATCAGGCGTGGCAGCAGGGCTTAACGGAACCCGATCCGCGCGTTGACCTCTCCGGTAAAGACGTGATGCGTAAGCTGGTGATCCTGGCGCGCGAAGCCGGTTATGACATCGAGCCGGATTCCGTCCGCGTCGAGTCGCTGGTGCCTGCCGGCTGTGAAGAGGGTTCTGTGGATCATTTCTTTGAAAATGGTGAAGAGCTTAACGAGCAGATGGTGCAGCGTCTGGAAGCGGCGAACGAGATGGGTCTGGTGCTGCGCTACGTGGCACGTTTCGAGGCCAACGGAAAAGCGCGCGTCGGTGTCGAGGCGGTGCGTCCTGAACATCCGCTGGCGGCGCTGTTGCCGTGCGATAACGTCTTCGCCATCGAAAGCCGCTGGTACCGCGATAACCCGCTGGTGATCCGCGGCCCGGGCGCCGGGCGCGACGTCACCGCCGGGGCGATCCAGTCCGACATTAACCGTCTGGCTAAGCTGCTGTAAAAACTCAATTTCCCTCTCCCTTTGGGAGAGGGTTAGGGTGAGGGCATCGGACCGCGCTCACCCCCATCATGAATTTCCCTCATCTTCCCTGAGCAAACCTCACCGTTATTGTTGATTATTTCTATTGACGTCCCTCCGCTTTTCCGTCATTTTTACATCTGGACGTCTAAACGTATAGAAGTTCACAACACAACAGACAATTACACGCGATTGATAGGGGTAGGGTATGAGCTTTTTTCACGCCAACCAGCGGGAAGCACTGAACCAGAGCCTGGCCGAAGTAAACGGCCAGATTAACGTCTCTTTTGAATTTTTCCCGCCGCGCACCAGTGAAATGGAGCAAACCCTGTGGAGCTCTATCGATCGTCTCAGCAGCCTGAAACCAAAGTTTGTCTCCGTGACCTACGGTGCGAACTCTGGCGAGCGTGACCGTACGCACAGCATCATTAAAGGCATCAAAGATCGTACCGGTCTGGAAGCGGCGCCGCACCTCACCTGTATCGACGCTACCCGCGACGAGCTGCGTGCCATCGCCCAGGATTACTGGAATAACGGCATCCGTCATATTGTCGCACTGCGCGGCGACCTCCCGCCCGGCAGCGGCAAGCCAGAGATGTATGCGGCCGACCTGGTTGGGCTGCTGAAAGAGGTGGCAGATTTCGATATCTCCGTGGCTGCTTACCCTGAGGTTCACCCGGAAGCGAAAAGCGCCCAGGCGGATCTGCTTAACCTCAAGCGTAAAGTGGAGGCCGGTGCCAACCGCGCCATTACCCAGTTCTTCTTTGATGTCGAAAGCTACCTGCGCTTCCGTGACCGCTGCGTCTCCGCGGGCATCGACGTTGAAATTATCCCGGGCATTCTGCCGGTCTCTAACTTCAAACAGGCGAAGAAATTCGCCGATATGACCAACGTGCGCATTCCGCTGTGGATGTCCAAAATGTACGAAGGTCTGGATGATGACCCGGAAACCCGCAAGCTGGTGGGGGCCAATATCGCGATGGACATGGTGAAAATCTTAAGCCGTGAAGGGGTGAAAGACTTCCACTTCTACACGCTAAACCGCGCGGAGATGAGCTATGCCATCTGCCATACTCTGGGCGTTCGCCCCGCGTAAAACACCAAAAGCCCTCTTAAATAGAGGGCTTTTTAACAGGGTAAAAAGTTAAAAGGTATCAGCTATCGAATCTGTGGATTAATTCAACTATAACTTATTGCTAGTGGTGTATATCGTAACGGTAACACTGTAAAAGGGAGCATAGCGATGAGCACGTCAGACGAGACCAATAAAGCGGCATCAGTCGGCAAATGCCCGTTCCATCAGGGCGGCGTCGATCACAGCGCGGGCGCAGGTACAGGCAGCCGCGACTGGTGGCCAAAACAACTCCGCATCGATCTTCTTAACCAACATTCCAATCGTTCGAACCCGCTGGGTGAAGACTTCGACTACCGCAAAGAATTCAGCAAGCTTGATTACTCTGCCCTTAAAGGCGACCTCAAAGCACTTTTAACCGACTCTCAACCGTGGTGGCCTGCCGACTGGGGCAGCTATGCGGGCCTGTTTATCCGTATGGCGTGGCACGGTGCGGGTACCTATCGCTCCGTGGACGGGCGCGGTGGGGCAGGACGCGGTCAACAGCGCTTTGCGCCACTGAACTCCTGGCCGGATAACGTAAGCCTCGATAAAGCGCGCCGTCTGCTGTGGCCTATCAAGAAAAAATACGGACAAAAAATCTCCTGGGCCGACCTGTTTATCCTCGCGGGTAACGTGGCGCTGGAGAACTCCGGCTTCCGTACCTTTGGTTTTGGTGCCGGGCGTGAAGACGTCTGGGAACCGGATCTGGACGTGAACTGGGGTGATGAAAAAGCCTGGCTGACCCACCGTGACCCGGAAGCGCTGGCTAAGCGTCCTCTGGCAGCCACCGAAATGGGCCTGATCTACGTGAACCCGGAAGGGCCGAACGCCAGCGGTGAACCGCTGTCAGCGGCGGCAGCGATTCGTGCGACCTTCGGCAACATGGGCATGAACGACGAAGAGACCGTCGCGCTGATTGCAGGCGGCCACACCCTCGGCAAGACTCACGGCGCGGGTGAAGCCACCCACGTGGGTACCGACCCCGAAGCCTCACCGATTGAAGCACAGGGCCTGGGCTGGGCCAGCACGCACGGCACGGGGGTTGGCGCTGATGCCATTACCTCCGGTCTGGAAGTCATCTGGTCACAAACCCCGACCCAGTGGAGCAACTACTTCTTCGAGAACCTGTTCAAATACGAATGGGTACAGACCCGCAGTCCGGCAGGGGCGATTCAGTTTGAAGCCGTGGATGCACCGGAAATCATGCCCGATCCGTTCGACCCGTCGAAAAAACGCAAGCCTACCATGCTGGTCACCGACCTGACGCTGCGCTTCGACCCGGAATTCGAGAAGATTTCCCGCCGCTTCCTGAACGACCCGCAGGCTTTCAACGAAGCCTTCGCGCGTGCCTGGTTCAAGCTGACCCACCGTGATATGGGGCCAAAATCGCGTTACCTTGGCCCGGAAGTGCCGAAAGAAGATCTGATCTGGCAGGACCCGCTGCCGCAGGCGGTGTTCAATCCGACGAAAGAAGACATTGAAAGCCTGAAGGCGGAAATTGTTGCCTCTGGTCTCTCCGTGAGCGAACTGGTTTCCGTTGCCTGGGCGTCAGCCTCGACCTTCCGCGGTGGCGATAAGCGTGGCGGTGCCAACGGCGCGCGTCTGGCGCTGGCGCCTCAGCGTGACTGGGACGTGAACGCTGCGGCGGTTCGCGCGCTGCCAGCCCTGGAAGCTATCCAGCGCACCACCAACAAAGCCTCTCTGGCCGATATCATCGTGCTGGCGGGCGCGGTAGGCGTTGAGCAGGCCGCAAAAGCAGCAGGTGTGTATGTCACCGTACCGTTCACGCCGGGCCGCGTTGATGCGCGTCAGGATCAGACGGATATCGAGATGTTTAACCTGCTCGAACCGATTGCCGATGGTTTCCGCAACTACCGTGCGCAGGTGGATGTGTCCACCACGGAGTCTCTGCTGATTGATAAAGCCCAACAGCTGACGCTGACTGCGCCAGAACTGACGGTGCTGATCGGCGGCCTGCGCGTACTGGGTGCCAACTTTGATGGCAGCAAGAACGGCGTGTTTACCAACCGTGAGGGCGTGCTGAGCACTGATTTCTTCGTGAACCTGCTGGATATGAACACGCAGTGGAAGGCGACCGATGAGTCCAATGAGCTGTTTGCCGGAAGCGATCGCACCAGCGGTGAAGTGAAATATACCGCCACACGCGCCGATCTGGTCTTCGGCTCTAACGCCGTCCTGCGCGCGCTGGCCGAGGTTTACGCCAGCGATGATGCGCATGAGAAGTTTGTCCGCGACTTCGTTGCCGCCTGGGCGAAGGTCATGGATCTGGATCGGTTTGACGTGAAGTAGCCAGTGTGCCGGGTGGCGGCTACGCCTTACCCGGCCTACAAATTAAAGTGCCATGTAGGCCGGGTAAGCGCAGCGCCACCCGGCTTTTTTATTATTCCCACTCCTGCAGGAATCGCTGTCCATACTGGTCTGCCACCAGCAGCGCCGCATACACCTGATCCGGCGTGACGCCCCCCGGCATGTTGTGGATCGTTTCTCCTTCCGCACATGAGGCTTCGGCGATCAGACGCATTTTGGCCGGAATATCCTCTTTGATGTTCAGCTGTGCCAGGGTGATCGGCAGCCCTACGCTGTGGCAAAGCGCCGCGACGGTCTCAATTTCTTCTACTGGCGCGTTTTCCAGCACCAGCTGCGTCAGCGTACCAAACGCCACTTTCTCCCCATGATAGAAGTGATGCGCGTCCGGCACCGCCGTCATGCCGTTATGAATAGCGTGTGCAGCCGCTAGCCCGCCACTTTCAAAGCCGACGCCGCTGAGATAGGTGTTGGCTTCGATAATGCGTTCCAGCGCAGGCGTCACCACATGCTGTTCCGCCGCCAGCATCGCTTTTTCACCCTCTTCAACCAGCGTGTTGTAGCACAGCTCGGCGAGCGCTAATGCCGCCTGTGTGCATTTACCCCCGGCCATAGTGGTCGCGCCGCTGCGCGAGCAGGCGCGTGCTTCAAACCAGGTCGCCAGCGCGTCGCCAATCCCGGCGGCCAGCAGACGTGCAGGCGCACCTGCTACCACTTTCGTATCCACAATGACCATGTTCGGGTTGTGCGGCAGCATCAGGTAGCGATCGAACTCGCCGCTGTCGGTGTAGATAACGGAAAGGGCGCTGCACGGCGCGTCGGTGGAAGCGATAGTCGGCGCAATGGCGACCGGCACGTCCATAAAGTGAGCCAGCGCTTTCGCGGTATCCAGCGTTTTACCGCCACCAATACCCAGCACCGCCAGGCAGTCGGCGCTGTCGGCCAGCCTTTTCAGACGATCGATTTCATTTTGCGAACATTCGCCGCCAAACGGCGCAATTTCGGCATGCAGTTCGGCTTTTTTAAAACTCTGGCGCAGGGTGTCTTCGGCAAAACCCAGCACAAACTTATCGCCGACGACCAGCCAGCGGTTTGACAGGGGTTTCAGATAGTCACCTAGACGGGTCAGCACATCCGCGCCCTGGATATATTTCCCCGGCGATTGAATGATACGGTCCATAACAGTTCTCCCTTAGAGGTTGAGGTTACCAAACGCGTTTTTCCAGTCCTGCTCGAACTTCTCTATGGCTGACTCTACCGCCGGCGTACCGAGCATGTGTTGCGCTACGTCTAAGGGAAGCGTGATTGCTTCACATCCTGCCAACAGGCAGTCGAGCGCCTGACGCGGCGTTTTGAAGCTGGCGGCCAGCACTTTACTGTCCGGCGCGTGCAGCTCCAGCAGGGACTGCAGTTCCTGAACCATGCGAATGCCGTCACCGCCCTGCGCGTCGACGCGGTTGACGTACGGCGCGACATATTTCGCCCCTGCGAGTGCGGCGAGCAACCCCTGCGCCGCGCTGTAAACGGCGGTGCCCAGCGTGGTTATCCCCTCTTTTTTCAAGGCCTTAATTGCGATAAGTCCCTGAGCCGTCACCGGGATTTTCACCACAATGCCCGGAATGGCGTTACTCAGACGTTTGGCTTCTGCCACCATGCCTTCGGCATCGCGGCTCATGGTTTGAGCAAACAGCGTGCCTTCCGGCCCGATGGCTTGTTGCAGGCGCGGCAGCACGTCCCAGATGGATTCACGGCTGGCGGCAATGATGCTCGGGTTGGTGGTGACGCCCGCGATGGGAAAGATGCGCGCCAGGCGTTCTACTTCCGCCACGTTGGCGGTATCCAGGTACAGTTCCATTATTTTTCCTTAAGTCAGAAAGGTTGAATAAAGGATACGGCGCACCCAGGCGCGGCGAATACAGGTCAATTTTGCCAAATACTGGACAAATGTAATGTCCTTGGCGAAGTGAGAGAGCGATCACAATGCTACTTTTTGGCGATCAGCTGGCTGTGGTACTGGCGTCGATATTCGGAAGGGGAACGTTCGGTGTGCTTGCGAAAGAGACGGCAAAAGTAGTTGCTGTCCGTAAATCCACAGCGTGTGGCGATATCTTTAATTTTGAGATCGTAGCCTTTCAGCAGCTGACGCGCTTGTTCCAGGCGCGTTTTTGTTAAATATTCATTGAATCCGACGCTGCCGACTTTCTGGAATAGATGGGAAAGGTAGTTTGGTGAGATGTAGAACGCCTGTGCCACGGATTCGCGAGTTAACAAAGAGGCATAATTTTCTTCGATATAGCTCCGAACGGCTTCGAACAGTGCCCGGCTGCGGCTGTCGGTGTGAATTTCGCTTCCAAGCAGATCCCGGCAGTGGCTGAGCAGGCTTAAAACCACCAGCCTTGCTGTGTCCTGCTCTTCTGGCTGCATCTGTAATTCGGTGAGCGTTTGCAGAAGAAAAGCCCCCGTTCGCGGACCACGTCGGGCAACCTGGAGTTGTTGTAAGAGCACATTGTCATGCTGTAACTCGATTGTAAGCTGCTGCTTACCGAAATGTATGCTCAGGGCGTGAGGCGCAGGATGCGTAATTTGTCCAAAAAAAGAAAAAATCGCCTCGCAGGGTGTGTCAAGGGTAATGCCGAGGCAGGGAGAGGTTCGGGGATGCTGTTCAGCCAGCGCTGAGAAATGAATCTGACCCAGCGGTAACGTGCGGTTCACCAGGTCTGTCAAAATCTGGGTGATATCGGAATGCATAAGCAGACTACCGAAATTTGCCGGGTGGCGCTAACGCTTACCCGGCCTACTTATCGTAGGCCCGTGCAAGCGCAGCGCCGCCGGGCGTAAAGCATTAGCCAGTGTTACGCATACCCGCCGCAACGCCCGCAATCGTCACCATCAGCGCCTGTTCAACGCGTGGATCCGGCTCTTTCCCTTCTTCTTCTGCCAGACGCGAACGGTGCAGCAGCTCTGCCTGCAGGACGTTCAGCGGGTCGGTGTAGATGTTACGCAGCTGGATAGACTCGGCAATCCACGGCAGGTCCGCCATCAGGTGTGAGTCGTTAGCGATGTCCAGCACCACTTTGATGTCGCCTTCCAGCAGTTCGCGCAGCTCTTTGCCCAGCGCCCACAGGTCTGGCTTCACCAGGCGCTGATCGTAGTATTCCGCCAGCCACAGGTCGGCCTTCGAGAAGACCATCTCCAGCATTCCCAGACGGGTAGAGAAGAACGGCCAGTCGCGGCACATGGTTTCCAGTTCGCTCTGTTTACCGTCTTCCACCACTTTTTGCAGTGCGGCACCGGCACCCAGCCAGGCGGGCAGCATTAAGCGGTTCTGCGTCCAGGCAAAGATCCACGGGATTGCACGCAGGGATTCAACGCCGCCGGTCGGACGACGCTTGGCAGGACGCGAGCCCAGCGGAAGTTTACCCAGCTCCTGCTCAGGCGTGGCTGAACGGAAGTAAGGCACGAAATCTTTGTTTTCACGCACGTAGCCGCGGTACAGATCGCAGGAGATAGCCGACAGCTCGTCCATGATGTGGCACCAGGAGGCTTTCGGCTCCGGCGGTGGCAGCAGGTTGGCTTCCAGGATCGCGCTGGTATAAAGCGACAGGCTGCTGATGGTCACTTCCGGCAGGCCGTACTTGAAGCGGATCATCTCGCCCTGCTCGGTCACGCGCAGGCCGCCTTTCAGGCTTCCCGGCGGCTGTGACAGCAGTGCCGCGTGTGCTGGCGCGCCGCCACGGCCAATGGAGCCACCGCGTCCGTGGAACAGGGTCAGCTCGATACCGGCTTTCTCGCAGGTTTTGATCAGTGCGTCCTGCGCCTGATACTGCGCCCAGGATGCCGCCATTACGCCCGCATCTTTTGCGGAGTCGGAATAGCCGATCATCACCATCTGTTTGCCCTGAATAAAGCCGCGATACCAGTCGATGTTCAGCAGTTGGCTCATCACGTCGTTGGCGTTGTTCAGGTCGTCGAGGGTCTCAAACAGCGGGGCGACAGGCAGGGCGTAGTCGATTCCCGCTTCTTTCAGCAGGAGGTGAACGCCCAGCACGTCGGATGGGGTTTTCGCCATGGAGATCACATAGGCGGCGACCGATCCTTTCGGTGCGTCCACGATCGCTTTACAGGTGTTGAGCACTTCGCGGGTATCGTTGCTTGGCTCCCAGTTGCGCGGCAGCAGAGGGCGCTTGGAGTTCAGCTCGCGGATCAGGAACGCCTGTTTGTCGGCTTCGGACCAGCTTTCATAGTCGCCGATGCCGAGATAGCGGGTCAGCTCGCCCAGCGCTTCGGTATGACGGGTACTTTCCTGACGCACGTCGATACGTACCAGCGGCACGCCGAAACACTTCACGCGACGCAGGGTGTCGAGCAGTTCGCCGTTGGCAATGATGCCCATCCCGCAGGCCTGCAGCGATTTATAACAGGCGTACAGCGGCTCCCAAAGCTGTTCGTTCTGGCTCAGCAGCCCTTCTGGTTTTGGCAGACGCTGGCCTTTCAGGCGCGCTTCCAGCCAGGCCTGAGTAGCCATCAGCTGACCGCGCAGTTTTTTCATCAGGAAACGGTACGGCTCGCTGGCGCCTTCTTCACCGGCCAGCGCGCGCAGTTCCGGCGTCGCTTCTACCATCGACAGCTCGGAGATCAGTACCTGAATGTCTTTCAGGAACAGATCGGTCGCTTTCCAGCGGCTCAGCAGCAGGACGTGACGGGTGATTTCTGCGGTGACGTTTGGGTTGCCGTCGCGGTCGCCGCCCATCCAGGAGGTAAAGCGGACCGGCACAAAGTCGACCGGCAGACGGTAGCCCAGGTTCGCTTCCAGCTGTTCGTTCAGCTCGCGCAGGTAGTTCGGTACCCCTTCCCACAGGCTGTTTTCCACCACCGCAAAGCCCCATTTAGCTTCGTCGACCGGGCTTGGGCGATGCTTACGAATTTCATCGGTGTGCCAGGACTGAGCAATCAGCTGGCGCAGGCGGCGCATCAGCTGGTTGCGTTCATAGTCGGCAATGTCTTTGTTATCCAGCTGCTTCAGGCAGTTGTTCACTTCCACCATTTTGTGGATCAGGGTGCGACGGGTGATCTCGGTTGGGTGAGCGGTCAGTACCAGCTCCAGCGAAAGTGACTCCACCGCTTTTTTGATGGTGGCTTCGTTGAGGTCTGGCTGGTCTTTCAGTTTACGAAGGGTGCGGGCAATGACTTCCGGGTTGCTGGCCGCTTCGCCGTTTGGCGAAATGCTGTGGTATTGCTCAGCGGTGTTGGCCAGGTTCAGGAACTGGCTGAATGCGCGTGCAACGGGCAGCAGCTCGTCGTTCGAGAGGTTCTGCAAGGTGGTGAGCAGCTCCTGACGACTGGCCTCGTTACCGGCACGGGAAGATTTAGACAGCTTGCGGATGGTTTCAACGCGGTCGAGGATGTTCTCCCCCAACGCATCTTTGATGGTATCTCCAAGCACTTTGCCGAGCATACTGACATTACTACGCAACGCGGAATATTGTTCGTTCATAAAAACCCAGTCACCCCATCATTTTTGTTTATGCCCAGGCGAAAATCTTCTGGACATTATTTTGTCATCTCCCTTTATAAAGCCACGTAAAACCCCCGTCGTCAATTGCTGCGAAAACGGTTCAGCAAACGAATAAATGTGGGCAATTTACGAAATTTAATTCGCATTGCGTCAGATAAGAGATGCTTATGGAAATGTGACGGAGATCGCGGGATTTTCCCCTCTCTTCCGAGAGGGGAAAGGTCATTAATGCCAGCAGAAATGATGTACAACCTGGGTAATCAGTTCGCGGGTGGGCTTGATAAAGCGGGTTTCAAGATATTCATCCGGTTGGTGCGCCTGGTTGATGGAGCCGGGGCCAAGAACCAGCGTCGGGCACAGCGTCTGAATAAACGGCGCTTCGGTGCAGTAATTCACCACGTCAGTTTTTTCACCGAGCAGCTTTTCCACCACTTCGACCAGCTGATGGTCCGGCGGGCATTCGTAACCCGGGATCGGCGGGTGCAGTTCCGAGACCGTCAGGCGGCCAGGCCAGCGCTCACTCACCGGGGCCAGCGCTTCGTTCAGTAAACCATCCAGATCGCTCAGGGTCATGCCCGGCAGCGGTCGGATGTCCATGTGCAGCTCGCAGCAGGCGCAGATACGGTTCGAGGCATCACCGCCGTGCAGGCTGCCGAGATTGAGCGTTGGATACGGCACGGTGAACGCCTCATAGTGGTAACGCTCTTTCAGATCGTCGCGCAGGGTCATGATGCGGCCGATGGCGTCATGCATCAGCTCAATGGCGTTGACGCCCCGCGCCGGATCGCTGGAGTGGCCGGACTGGCCGAGCACGCGCACGGCGGTAGAGATATGGCCTTTATGTGCGCGAATCGGTTGCAGAGACGTCGGCTCGCCGATGATCGCGCAATCCGGACGAATCGACGTGTTTTCTGAGAAGTAGCGTGCGCCCGCCATGCTGGTCTCTTCATCAGCGGTCGCCAGAATGTAGAGCGGTTTTTTCAGCTTCGTCACGTCCACGTCACGCAGCGCGTCGAGGATAAAGGCGAAGAAGCCTTTCATGTCTGCGGTGCCCAGACCGTAGAGCTTGTTGTCGTGCTCGGTCAGGGTGAACGGATCGCGCGTCCAGCGGCCATCGTCAAACGGCACGGTGTCGGTGTGACCGGCCAGCAGCAGGCCGCCCGCACCGGTTCCGGTACTGGCGAGCAGGTTAAATTTGTGGCGAGTGCCGGGGACGGGCTGAACCTCAACGTTAAACCCAAGATCGCTAAACCAACCCGCCAGCAGATTGATTAAAGACTCATTGCTCTGATCCAGCGCTTCTTCCGTTGCGCTGATGGACGGTGTGGCAATCAGGGCGCGGTAGATCTCGATAAATGGCGGTAAGTTCATTTTCATTGTTGACACACCTTAGGTCGTGATAGTATCAATATCCATGCAATAAATGTGAATAAAAATACATTAACGTTGAGCATAAAGGAACCCGATGTTGAATACGCTGATTGTAGGCGCTAGCGGTTATGCGGGCGCAGAGCTTGTAAGCTACGTGAATCGCCATCCACATATGACCATAACCGCTTTGACCGTGTCAGCGCAAAGCAATGATGCAGGAAAGTTAATTTCCGATTTGCATCCGCAGCTTAAGGGGCTGGTCGATCTGCCTTTGCAGCCCATGTCTGACATCAGCGAGTTTACCGACGGCGTCGACGTGGTGTTTTTAGCCACCGCGCACGAGGTCAGCCACGACCTGGCGCCGCAGTTCCTTGCGGCTGGCTGCGTGGTCTTCGACCTCTCCGGCGCGTTCCGCGTTAACGACGGCGCGTTCTACGAAAAATATTACGGTTTCACCCATCAGCATCCGGATCTGCTTGAAAAAGCGGTGTACGGCCTGGCGGAGTGGAGCGCAGATAAACTGAAAGAAGCGGACCTGATTGCCGTTCCGGGCTGCTACCCGACGGCGGCGCAGCTTTCCCTGAAGCCGCTGATCGACGCGGGTCTGCTGGATCTGAACCAGTGGCCGGTGATCAACGCCACCAGCGGCGTGAGCGGTGCAGGACGCAAGGCGGCGATCTCCAATAGCTTCTGCGAAGTGAGCCTTCAGCCGTATGGCGTGTTTAACCACCGTCATCATCCTGAAATCACGACGCATCTGGGCGCGGACGTCATTTTCACCCCGCACCTGGGCAGCTTCCCGCGTGGGATCCTCGAAACCATTACCTGCCGCCTGAAGCCGGGCGTGACCAAAGAGCAGGTGAATGAGGTCTTCACGCAGGCGTATGCGGACAAACCGCTGGTGCGCCTGTACGACAAAGGCGTGCCGGCGCTGAAAAATGTGGTCGGCCTGCCGTTCTGCGACATCGGCTTTGCCGTGCAGGGTGAGCATCTCATCGTGGTGGCCGCAGAAGATAACTTACTGAAAGGCGCTGCCGCTCAGGCAATGCAGTGTGCAAATATTCGTTTCGGTTTCCCGGAAACGCAGGCTCTTATTTAAGGTGTGATGATGAACCCATTAATTATCAAACTCGGTGGTGTACTGCTGGACAGCGAAGAAGCGCTGGAGCGTCTGTTTACCGCGCTGGTGAACTATCGCGAATCACACCAACGTCCGCTGGTGATTGTGCACGGCGGCGGCTGCGTGGTGGATGAACTGATGAAAGGGCTCAACCTGCCGGTGATCAAGAAGAACGGCCTGCGCGTGACGCCTGCGGATCAGATTGACATTATCACCGGTGCGCTGGCGGGTACGGCGAACAAAACCCTGCTGTCCTGGGCGAAGAAACACCACATTGCCTCCGTTGGCCTCTATCTGGGCGATGGCGACAGCGTAAAAGTGACCCAGCTCGACGAAGCGCTCGGTCACGTTGGACTGGCGCAGCCGGGTTCGCCTAAGCTGATTAACACGTTGCTGGAAGGCGGTTTCCTGCCGGTGGTGAGCTCTATCGGCGTGACCGAAGAGGGCGAGCTGATGAACGTTAACGCTGACCAGGCGGCAACTGCACTGGCGGCAACGCTGGGTGCGGACCTGATCCTGCTCTCCGACGTGAGCGGCATTCTGGACGGTAAAGGCCAGCGCATTGCGGAAATGACTGCGGCAAAAGCCGAGCAGCTGATTGCGCAGGGCATCATCACCGACGGCATGATCGTCAAAGTGAACGCCGCGCTGGATGCGGCGCGCACGCTGGGCCGTCCGGTTGATATCGCCTCCTGGCGTCACGCGGAGCAGCTTCCGGCGCTGTTTAACGGCTCGCCGATTGGCACGCGTATTCTGGCTTAAGATTCTGTGCCGGATGGCGCTTCGCTTATCCGGCCTACGTGAATTTTGTAGGCCCGGTAAGCGCAGCGCCACCGGGCAAAAATATCATCATTAAGGAAATTCGTTATGGCACTTTGGGGTGGGCGTTTTACACAGGCAGCGGATCAGCGGTTCAAACAGTTCAACGACTCTTTGCGCTTCGACTACCGCCTGGCCGAACAGGATATCGTCGGCTCTGTGGCCTGGTCCAAAGCGCTGGTGACCGTTGGCGTACTGACCGCAGACGAACAGCAGCAGCTGGAAGAGGCGCTGAACAATCTGCTGGAAGAAGTGCGTCTGGATCCGCAGCAAATTCTGCAGAGCGATGCCGAAGATATTCACAGCTGGGTGGAAGGCAAACTGATCGACAAAGTCGGCCAGTTGGGTAAAAAGCTCCATACCGGGCGTAGCCGTAATGACCAGGTGGCGACCGACCTGAAGCTGTGGTGTAAAGATACCGTCGCGGAGCTGCTGGCGGCTAACCGTCAGCTGCAGACCGCGCTGGTGGAGACCGCACAGAACAATCAGGACGCGGTGATGCCGGGTTATACCCACCTGCAGCGCGCGCAGCCGGTGACCTTTGCGCACTGGTGTCTGGCCTACGTTGAGATGCTGGCGCGTGACGAAAGCCGTCTGCAGGATACCCTGAAGCGTCTGGACGTCAGCCCGCTGGGCAGCGGCGCGCTGGCGGGTACCGCTTACGAAATCGACCGTGAACAGCTGGCAGGCTGGCTGGGCTTTGCCTCCGCCACCCGTAACAGCCTGGACAGCGTCTCTGACCGTGACCACGTGCTGGAGTTGCTCTCCAATGCCTCTATCGGGATGGTGCACCTGTCGCGCTTTGCCGAAGATCTGATCTTCTTTAACTCCGGTGAAGCGGGCTTCGTTGAGCTGTCCGATCGCGTGACGTCAGGCTCATCCCTGATGCCGCAGAAGAAAAACCCGGACGCGCTGGAGCTGATCCGCGGGAAATGTGGCCGCGTGCAGGGCGCGCTGACCGGCATGATGATGACCCTTAAAGGGCTGCCGCTGGCGTACAACAAAGATATGCAGGAAGACAAAGAAGGGCTGTTCGACGCGCTCGACACCTGGCTCGACTGTCTGCATATGGGCGCGCTGGTGCTGGACGGCATTCAGGTGAAGCGTCCGCGCTGTCAGGAAGCGGCGCAGCAGGGCTATGCGAACGCGACCGAGCTGGCGGATTATCTGGTGGCGAAGGGCGTGCCGTTCCGTGAAGCGCACCATATTGTCGGTGAAGCGGTAGTGGAAGCCATTCGTCAGGGTAAACCGCTGGAAGATCTGGCGCTGGCCGACCTGCAAAAATTCAGCGCGGCTATCGGGGATGATGTGTATCCGATACTGGCGCTGCAGTCCTGCCTGGACAAGCGTGCTGCAAAAGGCGGCGTGTCGCCGAAGCAGGTGGCGCAGGCCATTGCGGAGGCGAAAAACCGCCTGATTTGATGTCTGAAACGTCGGGTGGCGGCTTCGCCTTACCCGACCTACAAAACCCCAGCCCAACCCTGAGTTGGGCTTTTTTACGCAAAAAAAAAGCGGACCACGGGGTCCGCAAAAGTTCACGTTGGCTTTAGTTGTTCGAGTTTTGAGAGAAACTCGCTGACGGTGGCGGGGACGTCAAGGGTCAAACACGTGCCGCCTCGTCTATGTGGTGTATTATTCAACAGAATGCTTGATAGGGATAATCGTTCGTTGCTATGCTATCTATCGCCATGAACTATCGTGGCGACGGAGGATGAATAATGAATATTCGTGATCTTGAATACCTGGTAGCGTTAGCCGAGCATCGTCACTTTCGCCGCGCGGCAGATTCCTGCCACGTCAGCCAGCCCACGCTGAGCGGCCAGATCCGCAAGCTTGAAGACGAGCTGGGCGTGATGCTGCTGGAGCGCACCAGTCGTAAGGTTCTGTTCACACAGGCAGGTCTTCTGCTGGTGGATCAGGCGCGCACCGTGCTGCGCGAGGTCAAAGTGCTCAAGGAAATGGCAAGCCAGCAGGGGGAGGCGATGTCCGGCCCGCTGCATATTGGCCTGATCCCAACCGTTGGCCCGTACCTGTTACCGCACATCATTCCGATGCTGCACCAGACGTTCCCGAAACTCGAAATGTACCTGCATGAAGCGCAGACGCATCAGCTGCTGGCGCAGCTGGACAGCGGCAAGCTCGACTGCGCCATTCTGGCACTGGTAAAAGAGAGTGAAGCCTTTATTGAAGTGCCGCTGTTCGATGAGCCGATGATGCTGGCGATCTATGAAGATCACCCGTGGGCGAACCGCGATCGCGTGCCGATGGCCGATCTGGCGGGTGAAAAGCTGCTGATGCTGGAAGATGGCCACTGCCTGCGCGACCAGGCGATGGGCTTCTGTTTCGAAGCGGGTGCTGATGAAGATACCCACTTCCGCGCAACCAGCCTGGAAACCCTGCGAAATATGGTCGCGGCGGGAAGCGGTATTACGCTGCTGCCTGCGCTGGCGGTGCCGCACGAGCGTAAGCGTGATGGCGTGGTCTACTTGCCGTGCATTAAGCCAGAGCCGCGTCGTACGATTGGCCTGGTTTATCGCCCGGGTTCACCGCTGCGCAGCCGCTATGAGCAGCTGGCAGAGGCCATCCGCGGTGCGATGGATGGCCATTTTGACAGCGCGTTAAAACAGGCGGTTTAAGCCGTTCAGCGCGGCTACCCGATAGGCTTCCGCCATGGTCGGGTAGTTAAAGGTGGTGTTGACGAAGTACTCAATGGTGTTACCACCACCTTTCTGCTCCATGATCGCCTGGCCGATATGAATGATTTCCGCGGCGCGTTCACCAAAGCAGTGAATCCCGAGGATCTCTTTCGTCTCGCGATGGAACAGAATTTTCAGCGTACCCACGCTCATCCCCACGATTTGCGCCCGCGCCAGATGTTTAAACTGCGCACGACCCACCTCGTAAGGCACCTTCATTGACGTCAGCTGCTGCTCGGTTTTGCCGACTGAGCTGATTTCCGGGATGGTGTAGATACCCGTCGGGATATCTTCGATCAGATGCGCCGTCGCTTCGCCCTTCACCAGCGCCTGAGCCGCAATGCGTCCCTGGTCGTAAGCGGCGGAGGCCAGGCTTGGGTAGCCAATCACGTCGCCGACCGCGTAAACGTGCGGCAGGGCGGTCTGATACATGCTGTTGACCTTCAGCTGACCGCGGCTGTCGGTTTCAAGCCCGATATTTTCCAGCTGCAGGGAATCGGTGTTGCCGGTACGGCCGTTTGCGTACAGCAGGCAGTCCGCTTTCAGCTTCTTGCCTGACTTGAGGTGCATGATCACCCCGTCGTCGCAGCCTTCGATCTTCTCGTACTCTTCGTTGTGGCGAATGACCACGCCGCTGTTCCAGAAGTGGTAGGAGAGGGAGTCCGACATCTCCTGATCGAGGAAGGCCAGCAGGCGGTCGCGAGTATTGATCAGGTCAACTTTGACGTCCATTCCGCGGAAGATCGACGCATATTCGCAACCAATGACCCCTGCGCCATAGATAATGACGTGGCGGGGTTCATGGTGCAGGCTCAGAATCGAGTCGCTGTCGTAGACGCGCGGGTGCGAGAAGTCCACGTCGGCCGGATGGTACGGACGTGAACCGCAGGCAATCACAAATTTTTCAGCGGTGATGGTTTCAACCGATCCGTCGTGGCATTCGAGTGCCAGGGTGTGTTCATCCACAAAATGCGCGTTGCCCTGCAAAATTTCACAGTGGTTACGCTCATAAAACCCCTGACGCATGCGCGTCTGCTGGTTAATGACGGTATCCGCGTGATTCAGGATGTCGGCAAAAGAGGAACGAAGAAGTCGGGAGTGGTCGCTGTAAAGAGGATTCTGGTTAAATTCGATAATGCGGCTAACGGCGTGGCGGAGGGCTTTCGAAGGGATGGTGCCCCAGTGGGTGCAACCGCCGCCGACATTATGGTAGCGCTCAATGACCGCTACTCTGGCTCCCTGTTTCACCAGACCCATAGCAGCGCCTTCGCCGCCGGGGCCGGAACCAATAACTATTGCGTCGTAATCGTAGGAATGTGGCATGGTAAGGCTTACCTGTTCTTATACATAAAAGCAACAGAATCATAACATCATTGCCAGAGTAACCCAATTATCGTTGTGCTTTTTTCCGGCAGTGGAGCACAAACCGCACGTAAACAATCATTCACAAAGCCAGGTAAACAGATTAATTTTATTCTCTGGTATAGTGCCATCAGGCCTTTGGAAGGATTCAACTATCGTGATGGGCGTAAGAGCACAACAAAAAGAGAAAACCCGGCGTTCGCTGGTGGAAGCCGCATTCAGTCAACTGAGTGCTGAGCGAAGTTTTGCCAGTTTGAGCCTGCGCGAGGTTGCACGCGAGGCCGGGATTGCGCCAACGTCCTTCTATCGTCACTTCCGTGATGTGGATGAACTGGGCCTGACCATGGTCGACGAGAGCGGTTTGATGCTGCGCCAGCTGATGCGCCAGGCGCGTCAGCGTATCGCCAAAGGCGGCAGCGTGATCCGTACCTCCGTGTCGACCTTTATGGAATTTATCGGCAACAACCCCAACGCGTTTCGTTTGCTTCTGCGCGAGCGTTCGGGCACGTCGGCGGCGTTTCGTGCCGCCGTCGCGCGTGAAATTCAGCACTTCATCGCGGAACTTGCCGACTATCTTGAACTCGAAAACCATATGCCGCGTGCGTTTACCGAAGCACAGGCCGAGGCGATGGTGACGATTGTTTTCAGCGCAGGTGCCGAAGCGCTGGATGTCAGCATTGAACAACGCAAGCAGCTTGAAGAGCGACTGGTATTGCAGCTCAGGATGATCTCCAAAGGCGCGTACTACTGGTATCGCCGTGAACAAGAGAAACTGGCACATCAAACCGAAGAGTGAAGGTGAGTAATGAAACAGTCAGGTCAGGATAAAGGGACGCTGTTGCTGGCATTGATCGCTGGCTTATCCATTAATGGTACGTTCGCCGCTATTTTTAGCTCCATCGTGCCGTTTTCGATTTTCCCGCTTATTGCGCTGGTGCTGACGGTGTACTGCCTGCATCAACGCTACCTGAACCGCACCATGCCGGTGGGGTTACCGGGGCTGGCCGCCGCCTGCTTTATTCTGGGCGTATTGCTGTACAGCACGGTGGTGCGCGCGGAGTATCCGGATATCGGCTCTAACTTCTTCCCTGCGGTACTGTCTGTTGCGCTGGTGTTCTGGATTGGCTCGCGCATGCGTAGCCGTAAGAGCCAGTTACCGGAGTAGATAGGGTTTTGTAGGCCGGATAAGCGAAGCGCCATCCGGCTTTTTTGGCAGGTGGCGCTTCGCTTACCTGCCCTACAAGGCCACATTACTTCGCCGTGAGCAGTACGCCGCACTCCATATGGTGCGTATACGGGAACTGATCGAACAGCGCCAGACGTTCAACCTTGTGCGTCTGGCTTAACGTTTCCAGGTTCTTGCACAGCGTCTCCGGGTTACAGGAGATGTACAAAATACGCGGGTACGCCTGCACCATCTTCTCGGTTTCGCTGTCCAGGCCACTGCGCGGCGGGTCGACAAAAATCGTCTCACACTGGTAGCTCTTCAGATCGATTCCTTCCAGACGGTTAAACTGGCGTACGCCGTTCATGGCCTGCGTGAACTCTTCTGCGGCCATACGAACGATCTGCACGTTGTCGATATGGTTGGCGGCAATGTTGTACTGCGCGGCGGCCACCGACGGTTTGGCGATTTCGGTTGCCAGAACGCGATCGAAGTTACGCGCCAGTGCCAGCGAGAAGTTGCCGTTACCGCAGTAGAGTTCAAGCAGATCGCCCTTAGACCCTTCCGTCGCCTTCAGCGCCCACTCCAGCATCTGCACGTTCATCGCGGCGTTCGGCTGGGTAAAACTGTTCTCCACCTGACGATAGACCATCTCTTTACCCGCCACCGACAGGCGCTCGTCGACGTAGTCCTGATCCAGCATGATTTTGGTTTTTGTCGCACGGCCAATCAGGTGAACGTTGATGTTCTGCGCACGCAGCGCATCACGCAGGGCTTCGGCCTGCTCGCGCCACTCGTCGTTCAGGGCTTTGTGGTACAGCAGTGAGACAATCGCCTGGTTACTTTGCGTGGTCAGGTAGTCAATCTGGAACAGCTTGTGGCGCAGCACCGGGTTGTTACGCACGCCTTCAACGATCAGCGTCATCAGCTGATTGATAAGCTCGCTCGCTGCCGGGAAGCTGTCCACGCGAATGCGGGATTTCGTCTGCTGATCGAAAATGATGTGGTACAGGTCGTCACCGTCGTGCCAGATGCGGAACTCGGCACGCATGCGGTAGTGGCTGACAGGAGAGCGGAACACCTCGGGAACGGGCGCGTTGAAAGGCGTCATCATACTTTGCAGGCGGACGACTTTCTCTGCCAGCTGCGCGTCGTACTGTTCTGTCGGGAGGTGTTCTGGGGTCATGATGCGTCCTGAGTGATAAAGAATTACGCGGCGATTGTAGGCATTGTTCAGGGGATGTCCAGATTTAATGGCCAATAGCTGTCTGGACATCCATACGTGTCTAATTGTAGCATTCTGTTTCCGGTCTCCTGAGAGTGAAAAGGGAATCCAGTGTAAATCTGGAGCTGACGCGCAGCGGTAAAGACTGGCGGGATGAGCGTTGTAGACACTGTGAAAATGGGAAGTCTTCATCCTTATATAGCCACCTAGCCCGAAGACCTGCCGGGATCACGTCGCATTTGGTTTCATCATCGCGTGCTATCGATGAGGCCTGCGGCATCCTTCTTATATTGTGGATGCTTTAACAATGATTAAAAAAGTATCGCTGTTGACGGCGTTGTCCGTCACGGCATTTTCGGGCTGGGCGCAGGATAGCGCAGACTCGTTGGTGGTGACGGCAAATCGTTTTGAACAACCTGAAAAAACTATTCTGGCTGCAAACACGGTTGTTACGCGTGCCGATATTGACCGTTGGCAGTCAACCTCGCTCCTGGATGTTATGCGCCGCCTGCCCGGCGTGGATACGGCGCAAAGTGGTGGGATGGGGCAACTCTCCTCTCTCTTTATCCGTGGCACCAACTCCAGCCACGTCCTGATCCTTGTTGATGGGATCCGCCTTAACCAGGCGGGCGTCACGGGGTCGTCCGATCTCAGCCAGTTCCCAATCTCCCTGGTGCAGCGAATCGAATATGTTCGTGGACCGCGTTCGGCGGTATACGGCTCAGATGCGATTGGTGGTGTCGTAAACATTATTACTACTCGTGCGAAGGACGGTACCACGCTGAATGCTGGCGTAGGCTCACACGGCTACCAGAATTATGGCGGCAGTACTCAGCAAACACTGGGCGACAGCACGCGCGTCACGCTTGCGGGTGATTACACCTATACCAAAGGGTTTGATGTGGTTGCGGACGGCAACAATGGTGGCCTTGCCCAGACCGATCGCGACGGCTTTATGAATAAAACGCTCTACGGCGCACTGGATCACGCATTCTCAGACCAGTGGAGCGGTTTTGTTCGCGGCTTTGGCTACAGCAACCGTACGGCCTACGACGGCTACTACAGCTCCTTTACCCCTGACGTACTGGTCGATACCCGCCAGCTCTATAGCCAGACCTGGGATGCAGGATTGCGCTTCAACGATGACATCTTCCATTCGCAGCTGCTCACCAGCTATAGCCACAGCAAGGACTATAACTACGACCCAAATTTAGGCCGCTACGATTCGACAGCCACGCTGGATGAAATCAAACAGTACAACGTCCAGTGGCTCAACTCCGTTGATGTTGGCCATGGGAACATTGGCGCGGGCATTGACTGGCAGAAGCAGAGCACCGAGCCGGGTACAAACTACGTGACCAACGGCTACGACCTGCGTAACACCGGCGTCTACCTGACCGGGCTGCAGCAGTTTGGTGACTTCACCCTGGAAGGGGCTGTTCGCAGCGATGACAACTCTCAGTTCGGTCGTCATGGCACCTGGCAAAGCAGTGCGGCCTGGGAGTTCGTGGAGGGTTACCGTTTCGTTGCTTCTTATGGTACGGCCTATAAGGCACCGAATCTGGGTCAACTCTACGGTTTCTATGGCAATGACCATCTTGATCCAGAAGAGAGCAAGCAGTGGGAAGGTGCGTTTGAAGGCCTGACGGCGGGCGTGAGCTGGCGCGTATCCGGCTACCGTAATGACGTTGATAATCTCATCGACTTCGATAATAACCTTCAGCAATATTACAACGTCGGTAAAGCGCGCATTAAAGGTGTGGAAGCGACAGCATCGTTTGATACGGGTCCGTTGACGCATACTGTTGGCTATGACTACGTGGATGCCCGAAATGCCGCAACCAACGAACTTCTGGATCGTCGTGCTAAGCAGCAGGTGAAATATCAGCTCGACACGCAGATCTATGATTTCGACTGGAGCCTGACTTATCACTATCTCGGTACGCGTTACGACACTGACTTTGGTACTTACCCGTCTGAGAAAGTAAAAATGGGCGGTGTAAGCCTGTGGGATGTCGCAGTTTCGTATCCTGTCACCTCACACCTTACAGTTCGTGGTAAAATAGCCAACCTGTTCGATAAAGATTACGAGACAGTTTATGGCTACCAAACTGCAGGACGGGAATACACCTTGTCTGGCAGCTACACCTTCTAATCCGCGCCCTACCGTGCTGGTGTTTGATTCCGGCGTCGGTGGGCTTTCGGTCTATGATGAGATTCGGCATCTCCTGCCGGATCTCCATTACATCTACGCCTTCGATAACGTCGCTTTCCCGTATGGGGAAAAGAGCGAAGATTTTATTGTCGAGCGCGTGGTGGAAATCGTCACTGCGGTACAACAGCGTTATCCCCTTGCGCTGGCCGTTATCGCGTGTAATACGGCGAGCACCGTTTCTCTTCCCGCCCTGCGTGAAAAATTCCAGTTCCCGGTTGTGGGCGTCGTCCCGGCAATAAAGCCTGCCGCGCGTCTGACGGCGAACGGCATTGTGGGCCTGCTGGCCACGCGAGGTACGGTAAAGCGTCCTTATACCCGCGAGCTGATCGACCGTTTCGCCAACGAATGCCAGATTGCGATGCTCGGTTCGGCTGAGCTGGTAGAGATGGCGGAAGCGAAGCTGCATGGCAAGGCGGTATCACTCGACGAGCTGCGTCGTATTCTTCGTCCGTGGCTGCGGATGTCTGAACCCCCGGATACCGTTGTGTTGGGCTGTACCCACTTCCCGCTACTCCAGGAAGAGTTATTAGAGGTGCTGCCGGAGGGGACTCGCCTGGTGGATTCCGGTGCGGCTATCGCCCGTCGTACGGCCTGGTTGCTGGAGCATGAAGCCCCGGATGCGAAATCTACGGATGCGAATATCTCGTTTTGTATGGCGTTAACAAAAGAAACTGAACAACTTTTACCCGTTTTACGCCGTTATGGCTTTGAAACGCTCGAAAAACTGGCGCTATAGCACGGTTTTGAGCAAAAAAGAGACGGTTGAAAGTTTTTTTTAAAAGAGGGGTTGTCAACGTCTGAGAACTCCCTATAATGCGCCTCCACTGACACGGAACAACGGCTTGCAGGCCGCCGGGTTAGCGGGGTTCAGAGATGAACGCCAACAGAGAAAAGCGAAAATAATCACTTGACTCTGAATGAGGAAAACGTAATATACGGGACCTCGCAACGGTGAGCGAAAGCCGCGTTGCACTGCTCTTTAACAATTTATCAGACAATCTGTGTGGGCACTCAAAGTGACATGGATTCTTAACGTCGCAAGACGAAAAATGAATACCAAGTCTCTGAGTGAACATGCGTAATTTATTACGAAGTTTAATTCACGAGCATCAAACTTAAATTGAAGAGTTTGATCATGGCTCAGATTGAACGCTGGCGGCAGGCCTAACACATGCAAGTCGAGCGGTAACACAGGGAGCT